>JAVEVO010000191.1:0-12155 GCA_034005005.1 Myxococcota bacterium | reverse complement strand
GGACTGACAAATGATTTCCATCGCGGCAAAGTTTTTCGATCCAGCCCCTTCGGGGCGTCACGCTGGCAGGGCGGCCTGGGAGAAGGATGGTGTCAATGTGGGGGGAGGTATTCCAGGCAAGGCGGGCGGAGCAGGTCAGGCGTGGGAGCGGCTCTGCTTGGAGGGCCGGCAGGGTGCGGAGCCCCCGTCGATGTGGACGATGCGCCCGGGGTGGGGGGGGTGGAGGTGGCGGTGCAAGAGGCGCTCCCGCAGCAGCTCGACCGAGGCCTCGTCGCGCCGGGCCTCGAGCAGCGCGAGCCGGGAGCGGAAGACCTGCTCCTCGGCCTCGTGCACCTCGGCCCGCTGCACCTCGATGCACTCCAGCACCGCCTGCCGGCGGCTGTCACCGAGGAGCATCTGGGTGGGGCTGATGACCCGGGCCTGGCGCAGCAGGTCCACGAGCTGCGACTGGAGCTCGGCGAGCTCGGCGTAGAGCTCGACCAGTCGGGCCTCGGCCTCGGAGAGCGCGGCCCGCTTCTGCATGAGCGCGACCCGGTGCTCGTCGGTCACCCGGCGCTTCAGGTCGAGCAGGCTCAGCAGGGGTAGGGGGTCGTGTCCCATGACGACCAGCTCCAGCAAGGAGGATGCCAGCCGGCCCGCGCTGGTAACCCCTCGATCTCACGCCGTTCTGGATTCGCCTGGGGCCTGTCGTCCCCGGGCCGGCCGCCCCCGACCCCCGATCCCGGGCCTCGATCGACGCCAGGCGGGGACAGGAGTCCTCAACCAGCCCCCGAGGGCTCAGGGCGCGCGGTCGCAGCAGCGGAAGCCCACGTCCTCCCGTCGCAGGTCCACGGGGAGCTGCTGCTCCTGGGCCGCGCACCGGTCCAGCTTGAGGGAGACCGCGAGCGCGGTCAGCCGGCACGAGCCGCCGGCCGCCACGGCCGTCTCGCGGTCGGGCCCGCGACAGAGCTCGGCCAGGTTGCCGACCAGGTCCGCGACTCCCTCCGGGGTCTGGCAGCCGGCGCTGCTCCCCGTGGGCTGGACCGGCGCGCTCCCGTGGTAGTCGTTGCAGCGGCCGGCCGCAAAGCTCGTGCCGTAGGGGAAGGCCCGGCCGCCGGCTCCCTGGCAGGCGGCCAGCAGCTCGGGGCAGGTGCAGAGGCGAGCGCCGGCCTGCGCGCAGGCGGCCTCGGCCTCGGCGAGGGTCACCCCGGACCAGGGGAGCACGCCGAGGCGGGACCGGGCTGCGCCCGTGGCCGCGCCCTGGTGCTGGAGGCTGGCGTCGGGCCGCGCGGCCTCGTACCGGTCGATGCGCAAGGGGCCGTCCGGGCCTGCCACGAGGGCCGTCGCGGCTTCGGTGGCGCCGCTGTCCGGGCTCCCGTCGCCGTCCGGCGCGTCCCCGGTCGCCAGGTCCCCGCCATCCGTGGTCGACCGGGCAGGGGGACCCGCATCGCCGCCGGCGCCACCGGCGTCGCAGCCCGTGAGCAGCGGCAGCAGGCAGAGCAGGCGGGAGAGATCGTTCACCGCGCCTCCTGGCGCGGATAATCGAGGTCGACGATGAGCCGCCGCTGGAGGTACGCGAGGCTGAGCTCCTCGAAGAAGGGCTCGGCGCCCAGCAGCTCCATCCCCATGCCCTGCAGCGCGAAGCCCTGCTGCATCAGGTTGAAGCCCGGGGTGTCGATGTGCGCGTCGGTGAAGGGGCCGGCCGCGAACTCGCCGTTCACCTCGCCGCCGAACAGGCCACCGGGCGGCGGGCCGTAGGCCACCAGCCCCAGGGAGTGGCCGATCTCGTGGGCCGTGAGGGCCGCGAGGCCGCGGCCGAGCAGGTCCAGGGCCAGGACGAGCAGCGCCCCCCGGCTCGCGGCCTCGCCCTGCGCGAGGGTCGGGTCGAAGCCGGGTGCGAGGATCTCGGCGTCGGCCGGGTGCTGGCCGATGGGCGTCCCGCCCAGCAGCGGGGCGACGACTCCCAGCACGAAGGCCGCAGCCGGGTGGTCCGCGAACAAGGAGATCATCGTCGTGGTGAAGATCCCGAGGTCCGGGTCGGTCGCGTCGTCGTTCTGGCGGCTGTTGTTCCAGTCGATCTGGGAGCGGCCGACGTTGCGGTCGGCCGGGTCGCCACCGCCGACGCCGATCATCGAGAAGGTGCCGTCGCGGTGGAAGTCCGCCGGGTCGGGCGCTCCGTCCATGCCCTCGACGAGGAAGTGGATCCGCACGGAGTCCTCGCGCCAGGTGCCGTCCGGCTCCTGATGGAAGAAGCCGCGTAGCTGCTCCAGCGCGGACACTACCAGCCGCTGCTCGAACACCGCGGACGCGCCCACGGCGTCTCCCTCGACCAGCTCGGCCGCGCCAGGCCCCGAGTCGTCGGAGCGCAGCCCGACCGCGGCCATCGCCTCGTGCAGGTCGGGGATCCCGTTGGGCGTCGGCGTGGCGGCGAGCGCGATGCCGCCTCCCGGGCCGTGGCTGGCGGTGACGGTCCAGTGATCCCGGTGCAGGGTGATGAGCCAGGTCTCGGGATCCTCGAAGGGGTCGAGCTCCGGCGTGAGCTGCCCGATCTCCATGCTGTAGGTCAGGACCAGCTCCTCCTCGCCGCATGGCGCCTGCAGCCGGGCGCGGCAGGTCGTCGGGCCGTCCGGCAGCGGGGTTGCGGCGGGCGCGGTGACGGTCCAGCCGTCCACGACCTCCCTGGCCGCTGCGGTCCAGTCCTGCTCACCGCAGCCCAGCTCACGCAGGCCGAAGCGCCGCGTCGTCGCCCCGTCGCCGAGCAGGTCGAGAGTGAACCCCGCGGGCGGGAGCAGCAGGTGGTAGGGCTCCAGCCGGTGGTCGAGGTTGGTGAAGGGCGCGCTGCCGTTCATCGTGGCGGGGACCCGGTTCACGGTCAGCAGGGGCGGGACCGCGGGCTCGCAGCCAGCATCCGTGGGAGCAAGGTCATGGATGATCCCCTGATCCATGGTCCCATCGGACGGGGTGGAGCTGTCCTCTTCGCCACCCCCGTCGGGAGGGGGCGTGCCCGTGTCGGGCGTGGGGCCGAGGTCGCCGCCCAGATCCCTGGGGGGGCCGAGGTCGGGGGGCGGTCCCGCGTCGGGGGGGCCGCCGGCATCGGGCGACTGTCCGCTGTCGTCCGGGGAGCCGGCGTCGGAGGACGCGAGGTCCGGGGAGCCGGCGTCCGGCGGGAGGCTCCCGCCGTCGGGCAAGCCGGCGTCGACCGTCGAGGTGCCGGGCGAGCCATCGTCGCAACCTGGGCCGAGCAGGGTCAGGCCGACCAGCAGCCCGAGCGGCGAGGACCAGTTGCCGCGGGTCGGCTGCCGGCGCCAGGGTGTGGGGCAGAGCCGGAGCACGGTCAGGCCTCCTGGCTGGAGTAGACGATCTCGCCCAGGCGAGTGCTCGCCGCGCCGACCGACTTGCGCAGCTCGCGGGCCGCATCCAGATCGCTGCGCAGTCTGGGGAAGCGGTAGATCAGGCGGCTGGCGTCGTCGGCCTCGGGCTCGCCCTCGAGGTCGCGCAGCAGGGTCTCGGTCTCGGCCCGGGCCAGCCCGGGCTTGTCGCCCGCGGCGCGGGTCGCGGTCCCGGGGAGGCCCTCGGGGCGGAGGCTCGGCTCCTTGCCGGAGTCCGCCTCGCGCAGCAGCTCGCCGAGCAGGGCCCGGCGCACGTTGCGACGCTGGCGCCGGCGGTTCTCGGCCCCGACGCCGAAGGTACGCAGCACGGGGACGAGGAAGAGCAGCAGGGCGAAGATCAGCCCGACCAGGTAGACCCCGGAGGGGATGACGAGCTGCAAGGCCTGGTAGACCGCCGCCTGGGCCTCCGGCACGAAGAGGAAGGAGGCCGCCGCGAAGAGGTTGAAGCCGTTCATCAGCACGATGCCGACGTTGGTCCCGGTGGCGTTGCCGGTGAGCTGCTTGGGGGTCTCGGGCTCCCGGTGCCACGGGGGGGGCTCCGCGTGCTGCTGGCCGTCCGCGGAGACGAGCAGGCCGGGGAAACGGTACAGCAGGGTGCCCTCCTCGCTGACCTCGGGCTCCCCCTCGTACTCGACCAGCAGCCGGGTGGCCTCCTCGTCGGCCCTGGCCAGGGACCAGCCGGTGTAGCGCACCAGATCCGTGGCGGAGATCACTCCCTTGCGCAGCCGGATCGCGGCCAGCAGCCCACGCTCGAACGCCCGGGGGTCCTCCTGCTGCGGCAGCCCCCAGCGCTCGGCGGCCTCGGGGCCGAACGCGAAGGAGAAGACCTTCTTGTAGAACGGGCGCGCCGTCGGGTCGCGCGGGAGCGCGCGCCGGCCGTAGCCCTGGCCGCGGGGCGGCATGATGAAGAAGATCTGCACCACCAGCCGGAAGACCACGAACAGCAGGTCGCCCAGCCCGCTCGAGGAGCGCTTGTTGTCCTTGCTGCTGGCGGTCGCGGCGATCAGGGCCGCGAGGGCCAGCGCGATGAAGAAGACGAAGTAGCCGACCAGCACGAGCATGATGCCGATCTTGCAGCTCAGGGTGAACAGCCACCAGAGCACGGTCCCGGCCCGGGCCCAGAAGCGGCGCCAGGCGCTGTCCTGCTGTCGGGGGCGCAGGGCCGGGTCGAAGAGGTACAGCAGCTCGCCCTGGTCGTCGACCGCGAGGTGGCTCTGGTAGCGGCCGAGCATCGCGCGCAGCACGTTCTCGGTCTGCATCTTGGGCAGGCCCGTGGCCACGACCAGGTCGCCCAGGGTGGCCTTGCCCCCCCGCTTCTTCAGCGCGGCGACGAGCTGTCGCTCGGCCATCCGCTCGTCCACGGCTCGCTGCGCGTCCCGCTCGACCATCGCTGGACTCCTCTCCCGCTCGCGGTGTGGCCGCGACGGCCACCGTGGCATCCTACACGAGGTCGCCCCTGCTCGCCACCGCGCCGGCGGTCCCGCACGGCTCGGGCCTGGCCGGGCGCAGCCGTAGCACTGCAGGACGCGGTGAGCGGCGCGAGCGCTGGACAGCCTCTCCGGGAGGCGGCAGGATCGGCCGGCAGTCGACTCGTGACAGGAGGAGCCATGCGCCTCGAGCTCGCCGCCCGCCCGACCTGCGAGGAGGCCAACCGCAGCCGCTGGCGTGGCCAGCCGCACCACATGGAGATCTGGCAGCTCTCCTTGAGCGACCCGCGCAGCCGGACCAGCTTCTGGATCCGGTACTCTCTGCACGCCGGGCCCGACGGCGGCCTCTCCACGGCCCGGCTCTGGTTTTCCAGCTACGTCCTCGACGGCCGGGGAGGCGAGGTCGCCCGCTACGTGGAGCAGCCGCTGTTCTTGCGGATCGCCGACCAGGAGGTCTTCGCGCTCGAGCTGGCGGATGGCCGCCTCACCTCCCAGCGGGCCGTCGGCCGGCTGGACACGCCCGAAGGGGAGGTCTCCTGGGACCTGTCCTGGTCCAGCCAGGAGCCCCCCTTCTCCCTGCTGCCCTGGCCCCTGCTGGGCGTCGCCGAGCGTCTCGGCCGGGGCGCGTTCGTCGCCGCGCCGGCCGCGCTCTTTTCCGGGACAGTGCGGATCGGCCAGCGACACTTCGAGCTGTCGCGGGCGCCCGGGACCCAGTCGCACCAGTTCGGCCGGCGGGCGTGGGAGCGGTGGGTCCACTTCCGTTGCTCGAGCTTCGACGACGCGCCCGACGCCTGGATCGAGGGGCTGGCCTTTCCCCTGGCCACCCGGCCGGGCTTCCTCGCCACCTGCTCCCGGGCCGAGGTCTGCTCCACGGTGCTCCGCTGGAACGGTCGCCGGGTCAGCCTCGAGGACCCGCTGTCCCTGGTCGGCAGCCTGGCGCGCCCGACCCCGGCGGGGCTGCTGCTGCACCTGGAGGGAGCGCGGCTGCGGATCCGGGGACTGGTGCGGACCGCGCCGGACGACTTCGTGCTCCTCGGTCACCAGGGCGCCCGGGGCAAGGGCAGCCTGCTGCACACGGAGGTGGGGCAAGCGGAGCTGCGGGTGGAGGAGCGCTCGCTCCTCGACCGACGCTGGCGGGAGACGGGCCGCCTGCTGGCCGATCACCGGTTCCAGTGGGAATACAGCGGAAGCTGGACCGACCCCCGGGTCGGCCGGAAGATGCTGCCCTGATTCAGGAATACGGCTCGATCGACCCGCAGCGACCGCCAGCGGGTCCGGCCGCCCGCCGGGCGAGTCCGGTCACCCCCTCGAACACCTCGATCCGGGAGCTGCTCCGTCCCGGGGGGCGCTAGATCGACAGCCGCAGGTTGATGTTGCCGCCGTAGTTCAATCCCGAGGAGTACTTCCGGTCGTTGGGGAACAGATAGTGGTAGCCCAGCTCCCCCTGGATGCCGATGGAGACGACCGCGGGGAAGGGGAAGTCGAGGCGGAGCCCGATGTGGGGATTCAGCCCCTTCCAGCCGTCCTGCTCCTCGAGCGCGAGCGCTGGCGTGGTGAGGTCCTGATCCTCGGTCGCGACCTTGCTGAAGACGTAGCTGCAGCCGAGATAGGGCTCGAGGCGGGGCATGTCGAGGCCGGGGATCTCCATGCCCCACCGCAGCCCGAGCTGGTTCCACATGCCGCGGTCCTCGGAGAAGCCGTCGCGCAGGAAGCGCAGGTCCGCGAAGGCCTCGAAGCCGATCACGGTGAGCCCCGCGGCCGCACCGACCTGGGGGTGGCCGGCCCGGTTGGTGGTCTGCCAGCCCGCGTGGCCCTGGACGTAGGCCCCGAACCAGGTGGCCTGCGCAGGGAGGGGCAGCAGGGCGGTCAGGGAGAGCAGGGTCAAAAACAGGATCGCTCGCTTCATCGGTCGTCCTCTCCAAGGGCTCCGGGCGGCTGCCGGAGGACCAGACCAGCCCAGGATAGCGGGAAGTTCAGGAGGGACGCAACATCGCCAGCAGCCGCTCTTTGTCGAAGCCCGGGAGCAGCCGGCCGCGGTACTCGAACACGGGGACGCCGCTGGCCGAGACTCCGGCCTGCTTGGCCTTGCGCTGCAGCTCGTGCGCCGCGGCCGGGTCCCGCTGGACGTCCTTCTCGACGAAGGGGATGTGCAGCCCTTGCAGGAAGCGCCGCGCCTGGGTGCAGACCGGGCAGCCCTGGGTCGAGTACATGACCAGCCGACCGGCGGGAGCCGCGGTCGCTGCCGGGGAGGCGCCGAGGTGCGGCCCGGTCCCACCGTGGCCCGCCGGCAGGGGAGGCGGCCCGCCGCCCGGGTGGGCCGGGGCCTCGCCCGGGGGGGCGGCGGCGGTCGGGGCGGTGAGCTGCTGTTCCCAGGTGCGGCGGGGCACGAGCCGCACCGGGTAGCTGCCGTCGGCCTGGCGGGTCCGCAGATCGGCCAGCTCGACCCAGAGCTCGGCCTGGCGAGCGGCGGGCGAGCGGCTCAGATCGATCACCTGGACCTCGGCCCGGGCCTCCTCGGGCACCTCGGCGACCGTGGCGACGCCCGTCCAGTCCCCGGTCGGGGCGCGGTAGCGCAGCAGGAGGTTCGCACCGTCGTCCCGGACCAGGGTGGGGGAGGGCGCCGGCGCGTCGAGCGCGGCCTCACCTGCCGGGGAGGCCGGAGTGGACGGAGGAAAGGAGTCGGGAGGGGAGCAGCCAAGCAGGACCGGCAGCGAAGGCCATGCGAAGAATACCAGGAGAACGTAGGGCCGCAAAAGCAGCCTGAGATCGAGGTATTTCATGGCCGGTCCAGTTGACAGCGCTCCCCTTCCCGACTAGATACCGCACCCTGTAACCGGGCCCTACCCGGTTCCATTCCCGAGCTGCCCACGGGGGACGCGCTTTTTTTCGATTCCCGCCCGCGTCGAGGGCAAGGAGCAGGTGGTCATGGCAGACGAGGCACCGGTCCAGCGGGCCGGGTTCGTGGCGGTGCTCGGGCGGCCCAACGTGGGCAAGAGCACCTTGCTCAATCAGGTCCTCGGCACCAAGCTGAGCGTGGTCACCCCCCGACCCCAGACGACCCGCAACCGGATCCGGGCGATCCACGAGGTGCCGGGCGCGCAGCTCGTCTTCGTCGACACGCCGGGCATCCACAAGCCCCGCACCGAGCTGAACCGGGCGATGGTCGACGCGGCCTGGGCCGCGATGGCCGACGCGGACGCCGGCGTGCTCGTCGTCGAGGCCGTCGAGCTGCCCGAGGGCAAGTTCGCACCGGGCGCGGCGGTGGAGGCGATCCTCGAGCGGCTGACCAGCCGGCAGCTCCCGACGGTGCTGGCGATCAACAAGATCGACCGCATCCCCCGTCCAGCCTTGTTGCCCCTGATCGATGGGTACCGCCAGGCGTATCCGTTCGCCGCCATCGTGCCGATCTGCGCCCTCACGGGAGATGGCGTGGCGACCGTGGTGCAGGAGCTCGTGCCCCTGCTGCCCACGGGGGACCGCCTGTTCCCCGGGGATCAGCTCTCGGACCGGGCGCAGCGCTTCTTTGTCTCCGAGCTCATCCGGGAGCAGGTCTTCTTGCAGACCCGGGAGGAGGTGCCGTACGGCTGCGCGGTCGTCATCGACAAGTACGAGGAGGCCCGGCTGGCAGGCCGGCGGACCGAGATCCTCGCCACCATCGTCGTCGACGAGGCCCGGCATCGGGCGATCCTGGTCGGCAAGGGTGGGCAGCAGATCAAGGCCCTCGGCATCGCCAGCCGTCAGGCCATCGAGACCTTCCTCGAGCAGCCGGTGATCCTCAAGCTCTTCGTCAAGGTGCGGCAGGACTGGACCAAGACGGCCAAGGACGTGCGTGATCTGGGGAACGAGCCATGAGGCTGCCTGTCGTCGCCATCGTCGGCCGGCCCAACGTGGGTAAGTCGACCCTGTTCAACCGGCTCATCGGTGAGCGGCTGGCCATCGTCGAGGACACGCCGGGGGTCACCCGGGACCGGCTCTATGGAGATGCCGAGTGGTTTGGTAGACATTTTTCCGTCGTCGATACGGGCGGTTATGAGCCACGCACCGAGGATCCGCTCCTGGTCGGCATGCGTGAGCAGGCCCGGATCGCGATGCTGGAGGCCGATCTGATCTGCCTCGTCGTCGACGGACTCGCCGGCCTCAACGGCGGCGACGCAGAGATCGCCCGGATGCTGCGCCGGGGCCAGCGGCCCTTGCTGGTGGCGGTGAACAAGATCGACGGGGCGCGCAACGAGGTGCTGGCAGCCGAGTTCCACGCGCTGGGCATCGATGACGTCATCCCGGTGAGCGCGGCCCACGGTCGGGGCGTCGGCGACCTGGTCGACCGCTTCATCGAGCTTCTGGACCCTCCCCGGGACCGGGACCTGGAGGAGGAGCGGGACCGGGAGCGGGCCGACGACGAGGCCGCGGCCCGGCGGCTGGCCCGCGCCGCGGCGCACGCGGCCCGATCGGGCAAGGGCAAGCATGCGCCGGCGGACCCCGACGACGATTTCGCCGATCTGTACGACGAGGAGCCGGACGAGGAGTTCGACGAGGAGCTGGACGAGGAGCTGGACGAGGAGCTGGACGAGGGACTCGACGAGGGACTCGACGAGGACGCGCTGACCGCCGGGGACGACCAGGACGCCGCCTCGGACCCGGCCGCCGAGACGTCGGATCTCGCTGCCGTCCCGCGGGTGGAGGTCCCCGCGGCCCGTGAGTGCCGGGTCGCGTTCGTCGGTCGACCCAACGTCGGCAAGTCGAGCCTGGTCAACCGGCTGCTCGGTCAGCCCCGCTCCCTGGTCAGCGACGAGGCGGGCACCACCCGGGACCCGGTCGACACCGAGCTGGTCCGGGGCAACAAGCGCTACCGGCTCGTCGACACCGCGGGGCTGCGTCGCAAGGCCAAGGTGCGGCTGGACCTCGAGCGCTACACGGTGGTCCGCTCCCTGCGGGCCATCGATCGCTGCCACGTCATCTGCTTTTTGGTGGATGCCCGGGAAGGGGTCTCCGACCAGGACCAGCGGATCGCCCAGTACGCCACCCGGCGCGGGCGGGCCGCGGTCATCCTGCTCAACAAGTGGGATCTGATGGAGACCCGGGACTCCAAGGCCCTGGACAAGCTGGTGAAGAAGCTGCGTGAGGAGCAGGCCTTCCTGCCCCACGCGCCGGTGCTGGTGATCTCGGCCAAGACCGGGCGCAGCGTCGACAAGATCCTGCCCCTGATCGACTCGGTGCGGGAGTCTCACCTGACGCGAGTCCCCACGGGGCCGCTCAACCGGCTCTTCAAGCAGATCGTCGACTCCCACCACCCGCCCGTGCACTACGGGCACCTCGTGAAGATGTTCTACATCACGCAGACCGGCATCGCACCGCCCACCTTCGTGATCTCCTGCAACTACCCCGATGGCGTCCCCGACGCCTACCGGCGCTACGTCGAGAACCGCATCCGGGAGGTCTACCCCTTCACCGGTGCCCCCCTGCGCTTCGATTACCAGCAGCGGGGAGCCACTCCCGACGAGACGCCCAGACGGTCGACGCGTAGCCGCAAGACCGGGGGCCGGGGCGCTCGCAAGCGGGGGTAGGGCGGGGGCGAGCTCAAGCGGGGGGGCGGGCGCAAGCTAGCACCTCGACGCCCGGCGCTCGATGCAGTTGCTCTGGTGGGTGCCGGCCTCCGTGCCAGCACCTCGACGCCCGGCGCTTGATGCAGTTGCTCTGGTGGGTGCCGGCCTCCGTGCCGGCACCTCGACGACCGGGAGCGCCAGCCGACTCAGGGCGCCGCGGCCGTGCTCCAGAGCGTGCCGGCCAGGTCGATCCGCAGGCTCAGTAGCAGCAGGTGGGGGTACGATTCCCACTCGCTCAGGTCGACGTGATAGCGCAGGTCGATGGTCGGCACGACGTCTGGCCAGAAGCGCAGGCTCAGGCCGATCCCGAGCTGGACGCCGAGGCCCTGGAGCGTGCCGTCGGTGGGTTCGTCGCCTCCTGCGTACGCCAGGCTGCCCGTGATGAAGGGGTCCCACGCGCCGTCGTCCACCCGGAAGCGGGCGCCCAGCGCGGCGAGCCAGTGGGCGTACACCTCCTGGTCCTCGGGGAAGAACCAGGCCCCGCTCCCCGTCGCCTCCAGCCCCCAGGGGCCGATGAGCCCGAGCCCCGCATGCGCCTGTCCCCCCAGGCCCAGGTCGACCGACGCGTCGGCTCGGGGGAGGCGGCCGAACCAGAGGCCCGCGCCGCCCTCCACGCCTCCGGAGGGCAGGGCTCCGCTCGCGGCAGGGCAGGCGAGCACCCCGGCCACCAGCGCCCAGCCGATCAGGGCGCGGCCGTATCCCGGACGGCCGGGCGGATCGTCGAGCGGCAGCCGCATTCCAGCGGGAGGGAGTCCAGCGGTCGGGCCTGCAGCCCGGGAGCTGTCCGATCCAGCGCAGAAGCAGCGTTGCCGACTCGAGGACACGTGAATTCTCCTCCGCGAACCAGCGTCGCAGGAGGGGAGCACGGGAGTCAAGGCGCTGGAAAGCCGCCCGCTGACCCTCCGGGCCATTGACTCCCTGCCCGCGCGTGGGCACTAAGATAGTGTGCTCCACGAGGGCACCGGTTCTTTGACATGGGGGCGAAACGGTTTCGACGGGGAGATGAACGCTCAGACTGCGTGCCGGGGGTCTTCGAGGCCTCGTCAAAAACTCGGAGAACCATAGACGCCAACTACGATGTTGACGCTCTCGCTGTCGCTGCCTAACTAGCAGCAGGCGACACCCGACCGACCCTGCCCGCGGGGTCGCGAGGGTGCAAAACAATCACGGGCTGGCCAAGCGAGGCCCCTCACGGTCGAGGGGCCCAGCGGCGAGACAACAACCGACCGCCCGCTCATGGATCCTGTCCGCGGGAGACGGAGCGAGAACAAATCACGGACTACGCACCGTAGACGTCTGACGCCGACACTCTTCGGACCCGGGTTCGACTCCCGGCGCCTCCACTTTTGTCTAATGAAATCAAGTAGTTAGACACCCAAAAGAGGCTGGGGGAACGATATCCATCGAATCGTTCCCCCAGGCTTCTTCTTGCCCTTGGCGGGGACTTCTTTGCCCGCTGTCTTCCTTGGAGAGGTCGGCCTCAACCCAGAAGGAGTAGTTGGTGCTGCTCGGAGTCGCTCTGGAGAACTTCAAGTGCTTCGGCGACCGTCAGGTCGCGACACTGGCCCCGATCACGCTGATCTACGGCCCCAACAGCGGCGGGAAGAGCTCTATCCTCCAGGCCCTGCTGCTCCTCAAGCAGTCCTTGGTGAATCGGGAGCATGTCCTCACCTTGCGGGGACCCCACAGAGACGCAAGCAGCTTCCGGTCGTTGATCTTCGGGCAGAATCTCGAGCACAAGATGAGCATCTCACTGCGGT
>JAVEVO010000029.1:0-53891 GCA_034005005.1 Myxococcota bacterium | reverse complement strand
CCTCGCTGGAGGTCGGGCCCAGGTCCACCGTCAGGGGGATCTCGACGCCCCCGCGGGTCACGCCCGCCTCGACCGTCACCGTGGCCACCCCGAGTGCCAGGTGGGTGAAGCGGTGCATGTAGGGGTCCTCGAGGGTCTCCAGCACGCCCTTCCCTCGGCCCGCCAGGGCGAAGATCAGGTGCTCGCCGGGCGGGAGGTTCGGCAAGGTGAACGGGGCCTCCGCACCCGAGGAGTAGACTACCATATTACTAGGGATCGGCATCCCCGCCAGGCTGCTCTGCGCATCGGGCATCTCCAGGACGTTGGAGATGGAGAGGGAGGAGAGCTTCTCGTTGCGGAACGCGGCGTGGACGATGGCGACGTTGAGCTCCTCCAGGGGGTTGTCGGTGGGCGGGAAGGGCGGCACGTGCTCCCCCAGGAAGCCGGTGATCACGCCCGCGACCGCGCCGGTCCCGCCCTGACCCGCGATGGGGTCGAGGGGGTGGAGATCCGCGGCGACGATGCGGGCCCGCACGTCGCAGAACGTGACGTAGCGGCGTCCGGGGGAGGCCACGGTGACGGTCACCGGCTCCCCCGCGAGGCGGCGATCGCGCAGCACCAGGCTGCCGCACGAGTCGGTCTGGCCCTCGAGCAGGCTGCCGTCGGCCAGGCGGAGCTGCACGTACGCGCCGGGGACGGGATCGGGGGAGCGGTCTGGGCTGCCGACGGTGCGACCGTCGAGCGCGAAGACCTGGAGCGACCCGTTGAACGCGCCCTGGACCCCGGCCCCCGGGTTGAGGCCCGGCTGGGGCAGGCCGGGGCAGAGGCTGACCTGCAGCGGGTGGGAGCAGCCGCCGCCCTGGGCCGCGGGCAGGCAGGCGCGCACCTCGGCCAGGCCGCGCTCGGCGCTGACCAGCCGGCTCGTCCAGACGCCGGTCCGGGCGGTACGGACGAAGGGGGCGAGCTGCCCCAGGGAGCTGGTGCCCGCCAGCTCCTCCACCTCCAGGGCGGCGCCGAGGTGGTCACGCACCACGGCCTGCAGCTCGGCCGCCCAGCTCGCCTGCTCTTCGCGCACCGCGAGCAGCTCGAGGGTGAGCGCGGGGAGGCCGGGGGTCGGCGAGGGGTCCGCGCCGTCGAGCAGCCCGTCGCCGTCGGTGTCCGGACGGCGCGGGTCGGTGCCGAAGCGCTCCTCCTGGGCCGCGGTGAGGCCGTCGCCGTCCTCGTCGGGGCCCAGGGTCGGCGCGTCGCAGCCCGACAGGGCGAGCAAGAGCGGGAGGAGCAGCAGGAGCGGGTGGCGCGTCACGGGGCGATCCTCAGGTCCAGGCCCGCGGAGAGGAGCCGGCCCTCGCCGGTGAGGGTCGGGTAGCCGGGGTTGCCGACGAGGATCTCCTGCTTCTCCCAGGCGACGGGGGTCATGCGCTGACCCTGCAGGTGCAGGTCGAGGGCCAGCCGGCGGGGCAGCCAGGTCGCGGTCGGCTGGACCTCGAGGCCGAGCCCGAGCGCGACCGCATGGCGATCGCCATCCAGCCGGTTGGTCCGTCCCTCCTGAGGGGGCGTGGGCGTCGGCAGGTACGCGTAGCCGGCCCGCAAGCAGAGCCAGGGCTGCAGCCAGAGCTCCGCCCCGACCCGGGGGCTGAGCACGGACCGGCTGTCGGGCTGCTCCACCGGGAAGCGGCGGGTGACGTTGCCCTGGGGGTCGATGAGCTCCACCGTCGGCGACTCGGCCGGCTCGGCCGCGTATCGAAGGTACTGGAGATCCGCGGTCACGAGCAGGTCCGCGATGGGCCGGTAGGCCACCCCGCCCGTGAGCCGTTCGGGGGTGAAGAAGGCCGGGCCCGAGACCCGGACCAGCACGGGCAGCCCCTCGGTGACCGCCACGTCCACGGGCAGCTCGAGGTCGATCTGCTGCCCCTGCCGCCAGGCGAGCGCGACGCGGACGTCCTTCGGCAGGTCCACGGCCAGTCCTGCGCCCAGGGCCCAGTCGTAGTCGATGTCGATGGCCAGGGAGCTGCTCCCCGCCTCCCGGGCGATGTCCACCGCCACCTCGCCGGGGACGTCGGGGAGGAGGGTGGCCCCGCCCCCGAGGCGCAGCCAGGGCAGGGGGCGCCAGGCGAGGCCGAGGGCCGCGACCAGCCGCTGGTTGCGGTGATCGAGGCGGGGGAAGGTCACCGCCTGATCGTCCTGCTCGCGCACGAGCAGTAGCCCGCTCGCCGGCAGCCCGACGGAGGCGCCGAACGCCGCCCGGTCGGCCAGCCCGGGGAGGAAGGGCAAGGGCGTGGCGAAGCCCAGGTTCCAGAGCCACAAGGGGTCGGTGGCCAGGCGCTCGCCGTTGACCCGGAGCTGCGCCTGGTGGTGGCTGAGGCCGAACAGCAGCTCGTGCCCACCGTCGTCGACCAGCAACGCCGGGTTGTCGTACGCGGCCGCGGGGCGGCTCGCCGCGGCCGTCTGGGCGTCGCCCAGGGCCGCGCCGCGGGAGGTGAAGCCGTAGGTCTCGAAGGGATCGGCCCGCAGCTCTCCGGCGGCACCGAGCGCGAGGGCGACCAGCAACAGGCTCAGCCACCCCGGCCGGCCAGTCGGTAGGCGGGTGGGTCGCCACCTCGGGGACCGCCCAGCGTCACATCCGCGAATCACGCTCACTCCCTGGCGCCAGGGCCGCTCCCGGCCGCCTCGCGCTGCTCCGGGGCGGCTGTGTAGCACGGGTGCCGCGTCCTCTCAAGCCGCGGTCGGTGAGCGGTCGCTGGGGCGGCCTCAGCGGTCAGGGGCGGGAGGGGGGGCGCACTCCGGGGGGGCTGCGCCGTGGGCCGGCGCGGGACGCGGCCCCGGCGGCGTCGATCCCCGGTGCAACCTGCCGCTGGGCGTGCGACACTGGGGCCGTCCGGTGGGGGGGGCCCGAACGAGTCCGGCCGCCGACGTGCCGGTGCGGAGAGCTCATGCCCCAGCAGATCGTGACCCTCGGCAAGCGGACCCTCGTGCTGCAGACCGGCGAGATCGCCCGCCAGGCCTCGGGCAGCGTCTTGCTCCGGGAGGGCGAGACGGTGCTGCTGGCCACCGTCGTCGCCGCCCCCCAGCCCTCGCCCGCCGCGGAGTTTCTGCCCCTCACGGTGGACGTCCTGGAGCGCTACGCGGCCACCGGGCGGATCCCGGGAGGCTACGGGCGGCGCGAGGGGCGGCCCGGGGAAGCGCAGATCGTGACGGCCCGGCTCATCGACCGGGCGATCCGGCCGCTCTTTGCGCCAGGCTTCCGCTGCGAGACCCAGGTCCAGGTGACCCTGCTCGGCCTGGCGGAGGACGCCGACCTGGAGGGCCTGGCCCTCATCGCCGCGGCCGCGGCCTTGCACCTCTCGGACCTGCCGTGGTCCGGTCCGCTGGCCGGAGTCCGGGTGAGCCGGACCGCGGGCCAGTGGGAGCTGCTCGCTGGCCGGGCGCCGGTGGCCGGGGGCTCACGCGGGAGCGACGGGGCGTCGGGAGAGGAGCCCGTGGTGAAGCCGGCCCCGGAGCTCGAGCTGATCGTCGCCCTCACCCGGGAGGGCGTGGTGATGCTGGAAGGGTGGGCCGCGCAGGTCCCGGAGGCCGACGTCCTGGCGGCGGTCGCGCTCGCTCAGGAGCAGACCGCGCCCCTCCTCGCGGCCCTCGACCAGCTCCGGGCCGAGGCGGGACGGGACAAGCGGTCGGTCGCCGCGGGGCCGAGCGTGCCCGCGACCCTGCGGCTCGCCGTGCAGGAGCTGGTGGCCCCGGATGTGGAGCGCGCGCTGGACTGCGCGCGCAAGGAGACGCGGGAGCGGCTGCTCGCCCAGGTCGAGGAGGAGCTGCTGCTGACCCTGCACCCGGGAGAGTACTCGCCGGCGCTGATCCACCAGGCCTACCGCGAGCTGGTCCGGGAGACGCTGCGCGCCAGGACCCTCGCGGGCCGTCGCGCCGGGGGGCGAGGGCTGACGGACTGCCGGCCGGTCGCTTGCCTGACGGGGCTCGTCCCCACCAACCACGGCTCGGCCCTGTTCACCCGGGGCGACACACAGGTCGTCGTCAGCGCCACGCTGGCCGCCGAGTCCGAGGCGCTGCCGGTGGATGGGCTCTACGGTCGGGAGCTCCATCCCTTCTGGCTCCACTACAACTTCCCCGGGTTCGCCACCGGGGAAGCCCGGAGCGCCCGCGTCCCCGGCCGGCGCGAGATCGGCCATGGGGTCCTGGCTCGGCGGGCGCTGCAGGCCGTCATCCCGGCCGTCGCGGACTTCCCCTACAGCATCCGGGTCGTCGCCGACGTGACCGAATCGGACGGCTCCTCCTCCATGGCGACGGTCTGCGGTGCCAGCCTGGCCTTGCTCGCCGCCGGCGTCCCCCTCCGGGGGGCGGTGGCCGGGGTGGCCATGGGGCTCGTCCGGGGCGAGGACGGGCAGCAGGCGATCCTCACGGACAGCACGGGACTCGAGGACCGGGCCGGCGATCTCGACCTGAAGGTCGCCGGCACGGCCGTCGGGATCACCGCGCTGCAGATGGACATCAAGCTCCGGCACCTGCCGGCGGGCGTCCTGGCGGAGGCTCTCCAGCAGGCCCGTTCCGCCCGGGCGTACCTCCTGGAGCAGCTCGCGGCGGCGCTCCCCGACCCCCCGGGCGGGGTCAGTCCCCGCGCCCCGCAGGTCGTCCGCTTCGCGATGAATCCCGCGAAGGTGGGAGCGGCCATCGGCCCGGGGGGCAAGCGGATCCGTGAGCTACAGGCGAGGACCCGGACCACCATCCGGATCGACCGGGAAGGCCGGGTCACCATCCACGGCAAGCAGCCGGCGGACCTGGAGCTCGCTCGGCGCCAACTCCTCGAATCCGTTGAAGATCTGCGTTCCGGTGGCTTGTACCTCGCCCAGATCCGGCGGGTCGAGGAGTACGGCGTCTTCGTCCAGATCGGCGACCACTCCGGGCTCGTGCACCACACGGAGTTCCCCGACGCCGATCGCCCGGCCAGGCCCGGGGATCCCGGGCTGGCGGAGGGGGACGAGGTCCTGGTGCGACTGCTCGGCGCCGACGATCTGGGGCGGCTGCAGATCAGCATGCGGGCCGCGGCGGGGGCCGACCCGGGCGAGGCCCTCAACCGGCTGCCGGGTGTGCTCGAGGAGGGGGTGGGGGAGGAGGACGGCCGGGCGCAGGGGGACGGGCCGGGGGACGGGCCGGAGGACGGGCCGGGAACCTGAGCGCCAGGAGGTTGCAGGCCGGACCCGGGCCAGTTTCGGCCCGGCTGCAGGGTGCCCGGGCGGTCGCCCGGCGGGGGGGGAGGGGGCGGGCGACCCCTCAGCTCGGCTCGGTCCGTCCCCTCCAGGCCCTCAGCCAGGTGGACCCTGCCCGGGCCAGGAGCTCGGCCCCGTCGCGGTCCACCAGCCAGGCCTCGCCCTCCGGCGTCTCGACGATGCCCGCCTCCCCCCGCTCCACAAGGCCCATGGCCTCCTCGTTGAGCTCCAGGCAGGGCAGCCGCCGATCTCGACCGGCGAAGTACCAGCGCCGGTTGCCGCGCACCCTCCCGGGGAGCCGATGATCATGTGCGATGGCCGAGTCCCGGGCCTCCTGGAGGGGATCGGCCGGCTGGTCCGGGGCCGGGAGCGGGACCCAGGCCCTGGCTCCCGCGGGGAGGCGACCAGCAGTGGTGCCGGCGACCGCCGGCGTCGACTGGCTGCGTCCCTCGCGCCGGGTGGTCTTGGCCGCTTCCGCGGCGCGCGCCTGCTCCTGGCTCACCAGGCCCGAGCGCACGAGCTGATCACGCAGGCTGCCCACGATCGCCTCCTCCTCACCCCTCACCACCGCGTCGCCGGACGGTGGGGCGGTCGTCGTGCCGGGAGGGCGCCCGGGTGGGCCCCGGCACGGCCGGACCCCGCAGGGCCGGCGCTTCCTCACCGGGGCCGCGAGCGCCCGTCGATCATCCTACCGGTCGCGGTCGGGGGGCGTCCAGCTTCGATTCCCCGGCGTCGGGAGCGGCGGACCCTGGTCGTCCGGTCACTCCCGGGCCAGCTTGCTTCGGGTTTGACCGGGCCGGGCGGCCAGTGGTAGGTTCTCGGGGCAAGGCCTTCCGATCCGGCCGTCGCGGAGGGCGGGGCAGACCATGGCCGATTCGTTCGACGAGCAAGGCAGCGGGGGGGAGGTCCCGGGGCCCCTCACGGAGCACCGGATCCAGATCCGCCTGCTCCCGGACCAGCAGGTGCGGGTGAAGGAAGTGACCGGCGTCGAGCTCGAGATCCTCGACATGGCCGACCCCTTCGCCACCCTGTCCATGGTCATGCCCCAGCTCCGCCCCGAAGACATCGAGATCATGGCGATCCGCCACGTGCGCGCCCAGCAGCAGGCCGAGGCCGTGCAGCGGGATGCGCTGCTGGCCCTCGCGGCCTACCAGGACGACGAGGCGCAGCGGCTCGCCGAGGCCGAGCAGCAGCGGCTGGCCATGGAAGAGTGGAACGCGCAGCAGCAGCAGCAGGTCATGATGGCCATGGCCGCGGGCGCGACCATGACCTACGGTGGGGGCGAGGACGAGGAGGCCCCCGCCGAGCTGGCTGCCGAGGAGCCCGCGGAGGCCGAGCCCGTCGCCAAGCCCAGCAAGAAGGGCCAGCGCAAGGGCGTGCGCTCGGCCGCGCGCAAGAAGCAAGCAACCGAAAAGTACTTCTTCCAGGAAGAAGACTAGTACCTCGGCTCCAAAGTCCGCGCTGCTGCCTGGTGGGTGCCTGCTGCCTGGTGGGTGCCGGCTGTTCTGGTGGTGCCGGCCGACAGGTCGGCACCTCAGCGCAGGGAGAGCCCGCCGTCCACGACGAGGGCCTGGCCGGTGATCCAGCTCGCCTCGGCCGAGGCCAGAAACGCCACGACCCGGGCCAGGTCCTCCGGCTCACCGACCCGCCCCAGGGGGGTGTGGGCTGCGGCGTCCGCGAGCATCCGGGCCCCCTCCTGGAGGTAGGCGACCGCGTCCGTGCGGATCAGGCCGCCGACGACGCAGTTGACCCGGATCCCCCGGGGCGCGAGCTCGACCGCGAGATAGCGGACGAGGGCCTCGACGGCCGCCTTGGCGCACCCCATGGCCGCGTACCCGGGGACGACGCGGCGGCTGCCCAGGCTGCTGAGGGCCACGATGCTGCCGCCGCCGCCCGCCGCGAGGTGGGGGGCCGCGGCCTGGGCGAGGAGCAGCAGGGGCCGGGTCGAGGACTCGAGGGTCAGGTCCCACTGGGCCGGACGCAGGCTCAGCGCCTCCTTGTGCGCGCCGATGGCCGCGTTGCTGACGAGGACCTCCAGCCCGCCCAGGGCGGTGACGGCTTGCCCGACCAGCCGCTTGCAGGTCGCGGGGTCCCGCAGGTCGCCCTCCAGGGCGATGGCCCGCCGCCCCAGGGCCCGGATCGCCGCGCAGACCTCCTCGGCCGCGTCCTGGTTGCGCAAGTAGCCGACCGCGACGTCGGCGCCGTCCGCCGCCAGCCGCAAGGCGATGGCTCGCCCGATCCCCCGGGAGCCCCCCGTGACCAAGGCCCGCTTCTCCGAACGCATCCCGCTCCTCCTGTCGCGGCCTGGGGTTCCTCCTGGCCAAGCCACGGACTGGACGGTACCATGCCCGGGTGGAACCCGTCTCCCCCGTTCCTGCCCGCCCGACCGTCGATCTCACCGGTCTGCCCCCGGAGCGCCTGCTGGCCCACGTCCAGGAGCTGGGCGGCCGCCCGGTCCACGCCTGGACTCTCTTGCGGGCCTTGCACCGGGAGGGGCTGCCCGATCCGGCGCAGGTCGTCCCCCACCTCGGCAAGCGGCTGCTCGCGCAGCTCGCCCGGACCTCGCACGTGGCGCGGCCGCGGCTCGGCGGCGGGCTCGCCTCGGCCGACGGGACCACGCGTTACCTCCTCGAGCTGCGGGACGGGCACCGCATCGAGGCCGTGGACATCCCCGAGGATCACCGCACGACCCTCTGCATCTCCAGCCAGGTCGGCTGCGCCTTCGGCTGCTCGTTCTGTCGCACTGGTACCTTAGGACTGGAGCGCAACCTCGACCCGGGAGAGATCGCGGGCCAGGTCGCCCTGCTGCGGGCGCACATCGAGCAGGCCGGACGGGAGGTGACCAACGTCGTCTTCATGGGGATGGGCGAGCCGCTGGCCAACTACCCCGCGGTCCGCGACGCGCTGCAGATCCTCATGCACGATCGCGGGGGGGGCTTCCCGCCCAAGCGCCTCACCGTGTCCACCTCCGGGTTGCCGGCCGGCATCCGACGGCTCGGGGAGGATTTCGGGGGGCGCATCTCCCTGGCGGTCAGCCTTACGGGCACGACCGACGCGCAGCGTGACCGGTTGATGCCGGTGAACCGCCGCTTCCCCCTGGACGAGCTGCTCGCGGCGTGCCGGGCCTACCCCCTGGCGCCCGGGCGGACCATCACCTTCGAGACCGTGCTGCTCGGCGACGAGACCGACCGCCCCGCGGACGCCGATCGCCTGGCCGCCTTGCTCGGGGACCTACCGGTGAAGGTGAACCTGATCCCCTTCAACCCCTTCCCCGGGTGCGGTCACCGCCCGCCGACCCCCGAGAGCATCGAGGCCTACTTCCGCCGCCTCAACGCGGCGGGGGTGCGCACGATGATCCGGCAGCCCCGGGGCCGCGACGTCGGTGCGGCCTGCGGCATGCTCGCCGCGTCCGCGCCGGGCCTCAGCTCCCCACCTCCTGCGCCACGGCTCGCCAGAGCTCCCGGACCGTCGCCGGACGGCGACGGCGGTCCTTCTTCAGGCACCACAGGATGACCTGATCCAGCCAGGAGGGGCAGTCGGAGCGCAGGCTGCTGGGGACGGGCGGGTTGTCCTGGATGTGCTGGTAGATGATCCGCTCCGTGAAGGGCACCCGGCCCGTGGTGAGCTCGAAGAGCGAGATCCCGAGGCTGTAGATGTCGGTCCGGGCGTCCAGCGTCTCGCCGAGGATCTGCTCGGGGGACATGTAGTACGGAGTGCCCATGATCTGGGACTTCTCCTCCTGGTTCTTCTTCTGATCGTCGAGGAACTTCGCCAGCCCGAAGTCGGTGATCTTCAGCGTCCCCTCGACGGTCCACATCATGTTGGCAGGCTTGATGTCCCGGTGGACGAGGCCCTTCTCGTGCGCGTAGGCGAGGCCGTCGCAGACCTGGCGCAGGATCGCACCGATGAACCGCAGCCCCAGCGGACCTCGGGCGGCGACCAGGGAGGCCAGGTCCTCCCCCTCGACGAGCTCCATGGTGAGGAAGGGATGCCCGTCCTCCTCGCCCGCGTCGAAGAGGGTGATGATGTTCGGATGGTTGAGCTTGGCCGCGGCCCGGGCCTCCTCGAGGAAGCGATCGGCCGGGAGGCCCGGGAGGCGGTCCAGCCGCTTGTACGCGACCTCCCGGTCGAGCAGCCGGTCGTGGGCCCGGTAGACCTCCGCCAGCCCGCCCTTACCGATGAGCTCTCGCAGCTCGTAGCGGCGCGCCGGCAGCGGCGGCGAGGGAGCAGCCGGCGGGCGCGCCGGCGCCGCGAGGGTGACGTCGAGCGGGACCTCGGCCAGGGCCGCGAGCCGTGGGTCCCCCCGGGAGGCCGGGGGGGCGCCCGCCGTCTCGCCGGCACGCCGGAGTCCGGGCCCCGGAGCGTCGGGCGGCGGCTCGGTGGGCGCCGGGGTGGTGAGCTCCAGGACCGCCTCCTCGTCCTCGGCCGGGCCTGGGCCGGTCGGGCTGGAGAGCTGCTCCAGCCGCTGGCGCACGTCCCGGTAGCGTGGGTCCACCTCCAGCACCGCCTCCAGCGCCGAGCGCGCCAGCTCGAGCTGCCCCGCCGCGCCGGCGACGAGCCCGAGGGTGTAGAACTGCCCCAGGTTGCTCGTGCCGGCGGCGATCCCGTCCAGGCTCTGGCGCAGCTTGATCGCCGCAGCGACCGGGTCGCCGGCCCGCTGGAAGATCTCGCCCAGCAGCCAGCAGGCCGCCCGGTGATCCTGGCTGTTGCTGCCGATGGTCTGGAGCAGCGTGGTGGCCTCCGCGTCTCGCTGCTGCTCCAGGAGGAGCCGCGCCACGCCGAGGGGGTCGCCGAGCTGCTGGAGCATCCGCAGCCGGTCCGCGACCAGGCCGAGCTGTCGGTACAGCTCCTCGGCCCGCCGGTAGTTGCCGGCCTGCTCGTGGGCCGCGGCCGCCCCCTGCAGGTCGCCGGCCTCCTCGTAGCACGCGGCCGCGCTCAGGGTGTCCTGGCAGGCCAGGAAGAGCCTGGCCGCCTCCTTTGGGTGACCTCCGTCACGGAGAATGGTGGCGGCCTGGTGCTTTTCGCCTAGTTTCTGGAGCAGCTCCGCCGCCGTCAGCAGATCTCCCCGCCGCTGCGCCTGCCGCACCTTGATCCGCAAGACCTGCTCGCGCTCTCCGCCCCGCTCGAGGAGCGGCAGGGCCTCCTCCTCCCGGCCGGCCTGGACGAGCAGCGCGCCCGCCTCGGCCGGCCGGCCCCGGGCGAGGAGCAGCCGGACCGCCTCGGCGGTGACCTGGTGCGCCCGGTAGACCTCGATGGCGCGCTCGGGCAGCTCGGCGGCCTCGAACAGCCTGCCGGCGCGCAGGGCCACCTCCTGGACCTCGGCCCGAGGCGCCCCGCCCCTCGACTCCCGGGAGAGCTCGGCGAGGAGCTCCAGGAGGACCTCGGCCGCCTGCGCGGGTTGCCCGGCCTGCTGCAAGGCGAGGGCGGCGTCGCGCCGGTTCCCCTGCTGGCCGAGCGCGGCCGCGGCGCGGGCCGGCTCACCGGCAGCCTTCCAGAGCCGGGCCGCCTCGGCGAGCTGCCCCGCGGCCTCCAGGCAGCGTGCGGCCGCCGCGGGCTGGCCGCTGCGGATCCACAGCCGGGCGGCCTCGGCGGGGAGGCCGGCCTGCTCGTAGGCCTGCGCAGCCTCACCGAGCCGGCCCAGGTCCTCCAGCACGCGGGCGCTCTGCGCGGGAGCGTCTCCCTGGAGATACGCGTCCAGCGCGGCGCGCGCCTCGCCGGCCGCGCGGTACAGGTCGCCGGCCTCGACGAAGCGGCGCTCGAGGAGCAGGGCCTGAGCCCGCCGGCGCTTGCCGAAGGCGGTGCGCGGAGAGTCCCCGGCGATGCCGGCGCGAGCCCGCGGTCCTGGCCGCTGCAGCAGGCGGTGGATGATCGCCACGGTGAGCAGGGTGCCCAGGAGCAGCAGCAGCACGGGCCAGACCCCGCTGCCCGGCTCGCGCGCCGTGTCGGGGGCGGCCAGCGCCGGCTGCCCGGCCAGGAGCAGCAGGAGCGCGCCGCCCCCCCCGAGGCTGTCCCTCCAGCGACTGCGGTGGGCCGCGCCGCCGGGCAGGGTCCTTGGTCCGCGTACCGACTCCGGCAAAGGCCTCGTCCTCGCTCGCCTGGGTGACGGCCCACAGTAGCGCGTTCCGGTCGGCGACGACAATCCGTGCGCGTCGGCCCGCGGCGGCGGCCGCGCCGGGGCGGGCTCCGGGACGGGTAGACGCTGGGCCGGGCATGCGTTAGAGTCGGGCGCCTGGAGCTGCCGGTGGCGGCCGTGCGCTAGAGGAGGTGGGCCGTGGATTGGAGCCTGTTCCGGTTCGTGAACGTGGTCGATCTGACCCAGCCGCTCTTCGAGGGCATGCCCGTGTTCCCCGGGGATCCCGAGGTCTCCCGGACGCCGCTGCCCGAGTCGCCCGAGTACCCGGGCGTGCGCGGGATGCTGCTGTCGTTCTCCGATCACACAGGGACCCACCTCGATGCGCCGGCGCACCTCCTCGAGGACGGCCTGACCGTCGACCGGATCGCGGCGCCCGATCTGATCCGCCCCGCGCTGATGATCGACGTGCGGGAGGAGTGCCTGGACGACGATGACCACCGCATCGGGCTCCAGCCGCTCGAGGCCTGGGAGAAGCGGCACGGCTGGGTGCCCCCCGGGAGCATCGTGCTCTTCCAGACCGGCTGGTCGTTCCGCTTCGGCGACCGGGATCGCTACCTGCCCCGCGACGAGGGTGGCACTCTGCATACGCCTGGAATCAGTGGGGATCTGGCTGTGTTCCTCGCCGAGGAGCGCCAGGTCCAGGGGGTTGGCATCGACGCGCCCAGCATCGACGTGGGGCGGTCGACCTCCTTGCCCGCGCACCGCGCCCTGCTCGCGGGCGGCTGCTACCTGCTCGAGAACCTCACCAACCTGCACGGCTTGCCGGAGGTCGACTTCCAGGTGATCGTCGCGCCCCTGAAGCTGCGTGGCTGCACCGGTTCCCCCTGCCGCGTCCTCGCCCTCGTCCCCAAGCCCCTCTGAGCGCTCCGTCCCTCGGCGCTCCACCTGGCCGGAGCGGGGGGCGCGCCGGGCGCTCACGCCTCGGGGCGGGCGCTCTTCGGGAGGCCGTCGAGCAAGGCCTGACAGGCCTCGACGATGCGCTCCCCGGTGCGCCGGAAGCTGCTCCGGCCACTGCCGTGGGGGTCGAGGATATCCGTGTCCCCGCTCGGGGGCGGCAGGTAGTGGCTGAGCAGCAGGGTGCGATCCGCCGCGTCGGGGACCAGCGCGGTCACCGCCCGTCGATGGCGCTCCTCGAGGCAGAGCACCAGGTCGGCCTCGAGGATCTTCTCGGCCGTGAGCGGCGAGGAGCGGTGGGCCCCGAGGTCGAGGCCCAGGGAGTGGGCGAAATCCTGCGGCAGGGTGCAGACCGGCAGGCCGCGGAAGCCGGCCGCGCTGGCGCTCTCGACCCAGATGTCGCGCCGCCCGCGGCCGATGGCCCCCCGTTGTAGGAGCGCCTCGGCCAGCGGGCTACAGCAGGTGTTGTCGCTGCAGACGACGAGCAGCCGGGTGACCTTCATGACCGGGAGCCTCCCGTGACGAGCCTCGCTCGCTGGCGACCGGGGAAGACGGGCGCGCGGGACGCGGGATCAGTCCTCGAAGTAGGTGAGCTCCAGCTCGCCGCAGGTCACCACGTCACCCGTCTCCAGGACGTGGGGGCGGTTGATCTCCTCGCCGTTGAGGAAGGAGCCGTTGGAGCTGTTCAGGTCCCGCAGGATCACGATCCCCTCGCTGAGGGTGATCGTCGCGTGCTTGCGGCTGAGCGCGCTCCCCCCTTCGGTGAGCGTGTTCTCGGGAGCCCGGCCGATGCTGACCGGTTCCTCCTCCTCCAGGTAGATCACCTTCTCGAAGCCGCCCGTACCCGTGATTTCCAGCCTCGGCATCTCGTTCGCCTCGCCAGCAGTCTGCCTGCCATCTTACCCTGCCTGGCGCCCCCGGATCAACAAAGCCCGGTCCAGCCTTTCCCGCGACCGATCGGCCTGCTAGAATCCGGCGCCAGGCCCTCTGGTGGGGCGGCGGCCGCCGGTCGCTCCGCCCGGGGGCTGCTGGAGGGGGCGGTCGAACACGGGCCGCGGCGGGTGCTGGTAGTCTCCCGAGGTGTGCATGAAGCGTCTGTTGTCCGTCCTGGTGCTGGTTGCTTGCTCGGGGTCGGGGGCCGTCGTCGCGGCCGAGGAGGACATCTCCGAGGTCTACCCGACCACCGCGGAGCGGGCGGTCCTCTTCTGGAGCAACGTTGCCCGGATGGACTACGCCAAGATGCCCACTCCCCGCGACGACACGCAGACGCCGCACCCCGACTGGGAGCCCCCGGCCGGCGGCGAGCACGACTGCCCGCCCGTCGCGTACAACCGGGACCTGGGTGAGGCCGCCCGCTTCCACGCCCAGGACATGGCCGACAAGGACTACTTCGCCCACGAGTCGGACGACGGCACCACCTTCGACAAGCGGATCGCCCGCTTCGGCTATGGCGGCGCCGTCGGCGAGAACATCGCCATGGGGCAGCCCTCGGCCAAGGACGTGGTCCAGGGCTGGATGATGAGCCCCGGCCACCGCCAGAACATGCTGTTGTGCGTCTACGAGCAGAGCCTCGACTGGATGGAGCTGGGCACCGGCTACGCCCGCCCGGCGGACGATCCCGTGGGCTACCGCTACTGGGTCCAGGATTTCGGGGCCGGCGGCGGGACCGACGACTTCTTCCTCCCGGCCCTGCCCGCGGGGATCGGCTACCGGCTCAACAACCGGCAGGCCTACTTCGGCGTCAACTTCTACGATCCGCTGAACGAGCCGCCGACCGCGATCCGGCTGGTCCGGGACGGCGAGTGCCACGAGCTGGAGCTGGAGAGCGGCAAGGCCGCGATGGGCACCTACTCCATCCTGGTGAGCCCCCCCGGCGACCTCGACCTGCCCTTCTACTTCCAGGTGATCGATTCCGGCGGGTTTGCCAGCTACTACCCTGAAGATGGTTCTCTGGTCATGCGCACCGCGCCGGCCTCCAAGGACACCGTCGAGACCCGGCCGCTCCCGGCGTGCGCCGTCGAGGCCGACCCGGAGATCACGGGCGAGGGCGAGGGCGAGGGCGGCGGGGAAGGGGAAGGGGAGGGGGAGGCCGACGGTGATGGCGATGGCGACGACGGCGGCGGCCGCGGCCGCGACCGGGACGACGGCTGCGCCATGGCCGCGACCGGGGCCTCGCCGGCGTGGCCCGGTGGGCTGCTGGCCATCCTCGGGCTGCTGGCCGGTCGCCGGCGCAGCGGTCCCTGAGCTTGGCCGCGGGAGCCCCGGCTGGCGCCACCGTGACCCGTCCGCCGGTGTCGGCGGGCGAGCGCACGGGCAAGGCGGGCCGGGGGCTGCTGGCCGCGGGGTCGGCCTTTCCCGCCGCCTTGATCGTCGCGGTCGCTGACAACCTCCTCGGCGGTGGCGACCTGGACAGCTTCCGGCACGTCCTCGCCCTGATCCTGGCCCTCACCTTTCCCCTCGTGCTGGTCGAGGTCCTGGTCGGGGCGATGCTGCCCCGGGAGGTCTCCCTGCGGCGCTCGGCGCGGCTGTTCCTCGGCCTGTTCACCGGCGAGGACGGTCCGGCGCGGCTGTTCGCCGGGGTGACGGAGGGGATCGTCCTGTTCTTCGGCGTGCAGGCGGTCGCGGGCTGGTTCATCGTCCGGTTCCATCACTCCGGGCTGATCTCCCTGAGCATCACCGCCGTCCTGGTCGTCCTGGTGCTGCTCGCCATCGTCCTCTTCCTCCCCCTGGCGACGGTCTGGCGCGCGCTGCTCCGGGCCGCGGGCGATCCCTCCCTGTACGCCACCCTGCCCGTGCTCTCCGCGATCGTCGGCGGCTTCCTCGCCTGGGGCGTGCAGGGCGGGATCCTCGGGGCCGGCTGGGACATCCGGCCGCCGCTGCTGCTCTTGCTGCTGCTCTTGCTGCAGCTCGGCTGGGCCTTCCTGCTGGCCGTCGGCAACCGCCGCCTCTCCCTGCTCGTCCTCGCGGCCGGGCTGTGCTGCGCCTCCCTCCTGCTGCCCCAGACCCTGCTCTCCCTCGAGGAGGACCACGCGGCGGAGCGGGTGGTCTCCCGGCAGGCCGGGCTCTCCGTCCGCATCTTGCTGGCGGGGCGCGACCTGCTCGACCGTGACGGGGACGGCTACCCCGCCCTGCTCGGCGGCGGCGACTGCGACGACACCGACCCCCGGATCAATCCCGGGGCCATCGACCTGGCCGGGAACGGCCTGGACGAGGATTGTCGGGGCGGCGATAACCTGATCCCTTAAGGATTTCCGGGCAGTGTCGCTGGCGTCGCCGGCGGCCGGGCACCTTGCGGCCGTGGGCGGTGCGCGGCCTTGCGCCAGCCGGGCTCTTGCTGCGGGACGTTGCGCCGGTAGCGGGGGCGCTGCCCGGGCCCGGAGTCGTCGATCCAGAAGTAGCTGTGGTCGCGGATGTCGAGGTGGATGAAGCCGGAGCGGGGGTACAGACCGATGCCGACGCCACGGTCACCCAGGCGAGCGCGGGCGTAGCGGTAGACGTCGCGGATCGGGACGCCGGGGATGGAGAAGTCGATGGCCTTGCCCTGGCGGTGACGGCTCGTCCGCCGGTCGGTGCTGCGATAGCCCGAGATCATCTCGATGGGGCGGTCGAAGTGGTACGAGATCAGGTACAGGTAGTACCAGAGCTCCTCGGGCATCCCCTGCTTGACCTTCTCCGTGCGCGGATCGCGGGTGAAGCGCTCGAGCTTCCGCCGGGCCGATTCGTAGGTGAAGATCCGCCCGGGGTTGCCGGCGCGCGTGTAGAAGACCGGCAGCGCCTCGAGGGTCTCATGGGTGTTGAGCGCGTGCAGGGTGAGGGTGAAGGGCTGGATCGTCCGGGTCGGGTCCGTCCGGGGGATGATCTCGGCGTCGGACCGTCCCGGGGTGGGGCGCGAGGGCTCCGTGCGGGTGGGGATCGGCTGCTTGCGCTGCAGCACGCTGAGGCCGGCGGTCGACTCCTCGTCGCCCGGGAGCGGGACGCGTGCCCAGAGGGCGGACGGGACGAGCAGGGTGAGCAACACCACGAGCGAGCGCGGCTTCATCCTCCCTCCCGGCCGGTGACGGAGCGGCGAGCTTGCCGCGACCCGGCTGCCGGTCGGAGGAGCCGGCGAGCCGCTTCAGTGTATGCCTGGCACCTACCGGCGTGCAAGAAAAAGCCGCCCCGGCCGCTCAGCTCCCGGGCTGGCTGCCGCGCGTGCCCGCCGGGATCTCCTCCAGGGTCGTCGACATCCACTGCCGCATGGTGTGGACGAGCTCTGCCGCCGTCTCCGGCTCCGCCTTCATGAGGTCGCGCGTCTCGAGCGGATCGCGCTCGATGTCGTACAGCTTGAAGTAGCCCTGCGTGACCGCGTACTCCAGCTTGTAGGGCCACTTGATCATCGCCTTGCGCGAGACGTGCCGCTCGTCGGGGATGATCTCCGAGAAGATCAGCCGGTCGGGCCGCTCCTCGGCCCCGAGCACCAGGGGGATCAGCGACTCGCCCTGCAGCTTCACCCGCGGGTGGACCCGGGCTGCGGCGAGCACGGTCGGCGCGAGGTCGATGATGCCGGTCGGCTGGCTGACGACTCGCGGGGTCTGCCCGGGCACGTACAGCACCAGCGGGACCCGGATCTGATCCTCGTAGAGCGACTGGCCGTGGTACGAGTAGCCGTGCTCCCGGAATCCCTCGCCGTGGTCGGAGTGCACGATGAAGATCGTCGACTTGCCGTAGGGAGAGGCTTCGATCCAGTCGATGAGCCGGCCGACCATCTCGTCGGTGTACCGGATCTCCCCATCGTAGAGGTCTATGTCGTTGGTACCATAAAGCGAGTACCCTTTATGCATTGCGTACGGGTGATGGGGGTCGATATAGTGCATCCATAGGAAGAAAGGACGGTCGTCGTTCTGGGAAGCGGAGAGGTATTCGATCGCGCGGCGGGTCAGCTCCTCGGAGCAACCCATCCACAGCAACGTCGGCTGCCGCAGGATCCCCAGGTCCCAGTGCTCGAAGCCCTGGGAGAGGCCGAAGCGGTGGTTGAAGAACTCGTGGGAGGCCACGGCCGCGGTGCGGTAGCCGGCCTCCTGGAGCATCTCCGGGAAGGTGAGGTTCTCCGGGTAGAACCGCAGCCACAGGTCGGTGCTCCGGTAGACCTCCGAGGTGTAGCGGCCGGTCAGGATCGACGGCGCGCTGGACTTGGTCTGCGGGGCCTGGGACCACACCCGGGTGAAGATCGTCCCCCGGCTCCCGAGGGCTTGCAGGCGTGGGGTGGTGTCCCGCTTGTAGCCGGAGAGGCTGGTGTTCTGCCAGCGGACCGTGTCCATCAGGATCATCACCACGTTGTAGCGGCCGCTGGCGTTGGGTGCGGGCGGGAGGTGGGGGCGGGACGCAGCCAGGAGGATCTCCTCCTCGGTCGGCTCCTTGCGCTGCTGCGGGATCGCGTCACCGCCCCAGCAGTCCTCGTCGATGCCGTTGCCCGGGATGTCCCGCGCCCCGGGGTAGACGTCCGGGCGGGTGTCGTCGCAGTCGGTCTCGCCGAGGACCGTCGCGACCCCGTCGCCGTCCCGGTCCCAGCCTCGCTGGTAGACCTCGACCAGGGTCGCGGCCGCGAGGGTCTCGCGCAGCAGGGCGATCTTGGCCTCCTCGTGCCGATCGAGGTCGTGCAGGGCGATCTGGCCGGCGCCGACGAGGAGCAGGGGCGCGACCACGAGCAGCCGGGAGCTCACGTAGTGGAGCCGGGTCCGGCTGTGCAGCAGCAGCCTCGAGGCCAGCAGCCAGCTCGTGACCCAGGTGAGGAGCACGGTGAAGGGCTCGAGCTGGAGCTCCAGGGCGAGGACGACGTGCCAGAAGCGGTACGCGGTCAGGGCCGCGAGGGTGAAGAGCAGGACGATCAGCACGCCCAGGATGAGCCCCAGGGGGGAGAGCCCTGGCAGGCGGGGGGGGCGTGGGCGGGGCACCAGCCGCTCCAACAGGCCGAGGAAGGCCTGGTGGAGCAGCCAGAGCAGCGGGAGGGAGGCCAGCAGGCCCAGCGCGAGCAGGGTCGCGGCCCGCGGCTCGGTGGTCTCGTCCGCGACGAGGCGCAGGGTCGCGAAGAAGGCCAGCGCCGCGAAGACCAGGCCCGTCAGCAGCAGGGAGAAGAGCCGGGCGACGCTGGTCCAGCGGGGATTCGGCCCGCCCTGGCCCTCCAGCCACCGGACGAACCGACCGAGGAGCTGCGCTGGCCGGGCGTGACGAGGGAAGCAGAGCACGACAGCGGCGGGGAGGAGGCCCGCGAGCAGTCCTGGCGGCACCAGCAGGGCCGCCGTGGAGCCGAGGAGCACCAGCGCCCCCCGCAGGTCCTGGGGCGCGGTCTCGCCCTGGAAGATGACGGTCAGGGTCTCGAAGAGCGCCAGGAAGCAGCTCGCCAGCAGCCCGCCGAGGGGCAGGGCGATAGCCAGATCGAGGCGGCCCGGGAGGGGGTCGGGGGAGAGCGTGGTGCTCCGCGAGGCCGGCGGGTCGGTCATCCTCTCCTACCTGCTCCGGATCGGTCCCCGCGGCGGCGGACGACCCCTCCCCGTTCCACTATCGGAGGGGAGCGCGGGAGTCAACCAGCCACGCAGGGGACCGTCGGGATCGGGCCGGTCCGGCCAGGTGTCGCGCCGGCTGGTGAGCAGGGCCCACGGCGATGGGGAGGGCAGGCGACGAGCGGGGGAGCGGAGCAGCAGGGGGGGAGGGGAGGCTCAGGCCTCCACGTAGTACTGGACCTGCTCCTTGACCCGCTCGGGGGTCACCCCGCTGCGGATGAACTCGCGCAGACAGTCGGCCATCACCACCAGGAAGTCCTCGACCTCCTTGTCGGTGGTCAGCTTGGAGCGCAGATCGCGGGAGAGCGGCGAGTTGTCGTTCTTCAGGAAGCGCTGGACCGTCTCCTGGTTCAGCTCTCCCTCGAAGTCCAGCATCAGGTGCTCGAGCATGTACTGAATGAGCTGGTTCACTACCCTTGCCTCCTGCAGTAGCGGGGAACCGCCCGGGTGGCGCCGATCCCCAGCGGTGCGTCTAGCCCGCACCAGGGGCCTTGTCAACGCGAAACCGCTGCGGATCTGACCGTGGTTTCCAGTGGATCGCTCTGGTGGGGCGGATCTCGTCCATGAGACGGGAGAGGCGGACCGACGGGCGGCTGCGGGCTACAACGCCTGCCCGGCCAGGGTCCAGCGCCCGATGGTCCCGGCGCTGGCGGTGGCCGCGGTGACGTCGGTCCAGGCGGGCCGCGGCGCTTCTCCGCAGTGGTCGGCGATGACGTCGACGATGTGGACCTCGGTCGCTCCCTCGGAGGGTTCGCCGGGACCATGGTAGTAGTCCACGACGTCCTGGGAGAGATCGCCGACCACCCCCCGCTTCCAGTTCAGCCCCCAGCGGCGATCCGTGGCCCGCAGCCGCTGGACCACGGCGAAGAGGAAGGCGTTGTCGCCTCCCTGGGGCACGCAGGACCCGCTGAGCCAGTCGGGGTGCTCCGCGGCCACGGCCCGCACGGTCGCCAGGCCGTTGGGCAGCGGGAGCGGCTCCCACGCGTCGCCGCCGTCGACGGGCGGGGGCGGACCGGCATCCTCCGGGTCGGGGGGCAGGCCGGCGTCGGCACGGGGCTCGAACGGCTCGTCCGGGTAGCCGGCCAGGGTCCAGCGGTCTCCGGGCGCAGTGGTGTCCAGCCAGCCGGGACGGGCCGGCGGGTCGATCCCCGGGCGCGGACAGAGCCCCTGGATGACGTCCAGCGCGTAGAGCTCCGTGGCGCCTTCGGCGTGACCATCGCCCCAGAAGTACCCGACCAGGTCCTCCTTCACGCGCCCGTCGCGCCGGACCAGGCCCCAGCGGCGGTCCTCGCTCCGCAGCCGGCGGACCAGCTCGTGCAGGAAGATCAGCGTCCCCCCGGCGGTCGTGCAGGAGCCGGCCAGCCAGTCGGGGTGCTCGGCAGCCAGCTCCTGGACGACGGCCCGGCGATCCGGGGCCGGCTGGGGGGGGCGCGCGGCGGGCGGGCCGAGGGGGGGCGCACCACCGTCGCCCGCGTCGACCGGTGTCGGAGGATCGCCAGAATCCGTTGGTGGTACGAGGAGATCCGCTGGCGGCGGGCCGGCATCGCGGAGGTCGGCCGCGTCCGGGCGCGGGCCGGCGAGATCGAACCGCGGCACGTTCCCGGCGTCGGCCGGCGTGGCGTCGGCCGGCACGGCGTCGGGGGGGCCGGCGTCACCCGGGGCGGGCCCCCCGTCTGCTCGCCGATCGTCGCTCGCGTCTCTCTCCGGGCTGCCCGTCCCGCTGTCCCGGTCCGTGCCGGTCGCCTCCCGGGCGCCGCCGGTGCAGCCGCAGAGTCCGCCCAGCAGCAGCAGGGCGCCGCCAACCGCGGCGCTCGGCCAGGGGCTCCGGGGAACACGGCGGAGACTCGGGGGGCGTCGGCTCACGGGCTTCCTCCTGGAGCTAGGCTAGTACAGCCGGGCGGAGCTGTCGATCCACCTCCGGGCCTTGGCCAACAGGGGAGCGAAGCGACCGGCGCGGAGGCCGGTCGCCACCAGGCAAGAGCCAGTCTCCACCAGGAGCTGGCCGGTCGGCACCAGCCTCCTCCCCCTTCATGTCCTGGACCTGGCGGGTAGAGGACCAAAGCCACCTTTCGGAAAGGCTCTGGTGGGTGCCTGCCGACAGGTCGGCACTCTGCTCCCCCGCCCACGCCCTACGGGCCACGACTCCGATCGGAGGCATACCGGGGGTGTGACGCGGCCGCCGTGGTCCTGGTAGGATGGTGCACCAGCGCGCGTGGCGCGACCACGCGCGGCGGCCTGCCGGAGTCGCCCGCGTGGCGGGGAGGCCGCGGGTGAGGGCGTCCGCTCGGGGAGGTGCTGGCCGCGATGCCGACGGAGACCCCGGTCGTCGCCCCGTGGACCGGGCTCTCCTGGCTCGCTGCCCTGGTGGGTCTCCCCGCCCGGTTTCCCCTCGCGTCGTCGGTGTTCCTGGCCGCGGCGCTCGCGCTGCCCTCCCTGGGGGTCGGCTTCGTCCTGGAGGATTTCGCCTTCCTGGCGGCGCTGAGCGGTGGGGGCTCACCCCACGACGCCGCGGACCTCTATCGCTTCGCACCGGCGGACGAGGACGTGCGGCGTCTGCTGCTGGACCAGGGCCTGCTGCCCTGGTGGACGGCCCCCGACCTGCGGATCGCGTTCTGGCGGCCGCTCTCCGGGCTCTTGCTGCGGCTGGACCACCTCGTCTGGGGTCGAGTGGCCGCGGGGTACCACCTGCACTCTCTGCTCTGGTACTTATTGACCGTTGTTGGCGGTGGGCTCGTGCTGCGCCGGGTGCTCGGCCCCCGCACGACCGGCTGGGCCCTGCTGCTGTTCGCGGCGGCCGCCCCCCATGCGGTGCCGGTGGCCTGGATCGCCAACCGCCACGCGCTCGTCGCGGCGGCCCCGGCCCTGCTCGGGCTGGCGGCCCACCTGCGCTGGCGGCAAGTGGGCTGGCGACCCGGGCTGCCCCTCTCCCTGCTGGGGCTGGCCGGGGGGCTGGCGGGCGGCGAGGCGGCTCTCGGTGTGCTCGGCTACTGGTGCGCGTACGGGCTGTTCGGGGAGTCAGCCCCGCTCCGGCGGCGCCTCTTCGGGCTGTTGCCGGCCGCGGCGCTGGCCGGAGCCTGGCTCGTGGGCCACACCGTGCTGGACTACGGGGTCGCGGATGGCGCGGGGCTGTACTTCGACCCGCGCGCCAGCCCCGGCCTCTGGCTGGCCCACGCGCCCGCCCGGCTGGGCCTCCTCCTGAGCGGCCTGACCTGGCGCTGGCCGTTCGACCTCTGGCTCGTCGCCCCCGGGACCCGTCCGGTCTTCGTGCTCGGCGGCCTGGCCGGGCTGTTCGTGCTGGCCTGGCTCGGCTGGCGCCTGGCACCCCGGCTGCCGGACCGCGACCGCGCGGCCCTGCGCTGGCTGCTGCCCGGCGCAGCCTGCGCCCTGGTGCCCCTCGTGGGCACCTTGCCCATGGCGCGCCTGCTGCTCTTGCCCGATCTCGGCCTGGCCGCCGCCGTGGCGGTGCTCCTCGAGGCGGCCTGGCGCTCCCGCGGGCAGCAGCCCCTGCGCGTGCGGGTCGTCGCGGGCCTGCTCGCGGTCCTGCACGGCCTGCTCGCCTTGCCCGCCTGGGGGGTGCAGACCGCCTTGCTGGCCGGGATGTCCCGCCGCACCACCGCCGCGGCCCTGGCCCTGGACAGCCTCCCGGGGGGCCTCGCGGGGCGGATCGCGGTGATCGTCGACGCCCCCGCCAAGCTCGCGGCCTACGATCCGTTCCTCGTGCGCCGGGCCCTGGGGCTCCCGGTGCCCGCGACCGTCCACCTGCTGGCCATGACGCCCCACGATCTGCGCGTCACCCGCACTGGCCCGGCTGTGCTCACCCTGACCGTGGTGGACGGCGCCCTGCTGACCTCGCCCTCCGAGCTCCAGGTCCGCCCACCCCACCAGCCGCTGCGGGCCGGCGCCGAGGTCCACCTGGCGACCCTCACCGTGCAGGTGCTCCGTGACGACGGCCGGCATCCCGTCGAGCTGGCCTTCCGGTTCGACCGCCCCCTGGAGGACCCGTCCGTGCTCCCCCTCGGCTGGCAGGGGGACCGGCTCCTCCCGTCGACCCTGCCCGGGGTGGGGGAGCGGCTGGACCTCAGCGCGCTGCGGCCTGGGCCCACCAGCGGGCCAGGCCGGCCTGCAGCGCGGTGACTGCGCCGGTCCGGCCCAGGGGGTCCTTCAGGCCCGTGGCGAGGGAGAACCAGCGCCCTTCCCCGCGTTCGTGCGCAAAAGGCGATCGAACTGACCGGTCAGGAGTCATCTGGGGCGTTGTCGCACTCGTCTCGGGACTCCACCGGTGGCGGGGTCCGCTCGACCACCTCGCTGGCCCGACGCGACGATGCGCGATCCGCCGCCAGGATCGCGTCCCCGAGCTGAAAGGGCGTTCGCCGAGATCTTCAGGATCATGAGCCAGTGGGACGGCTGAACGTCCTCGAGGACAGCTCTTCGTGGCATTGAGGGGCGATCAGTCGTCCAATCGTCATCGAATGCAACGCTCCGTTGCACTGGCGGGCGATCAGTCGTCCAATCGTCATCGAATGCAACGCTCCGTTGCACTGGCGGGCGATCAGTCGTCCAATCGTCATCGAATGCAACGCTCCGTTGCACTGGCGGGCGATCTGTCGTCCAATCGTCATCGAATGCAATGCTCCGTTGCACTGGCGGGCGATCAGTCGTCCAATCGTCATCGAATGCAACGCTCCGTTGCACTGGCGGGCGATCAGTCGTCCAATCGTCATCGAATGCAACGCTCCGTTGCACTGGCGGGCGATCAGTCGTCCAATCGTCATCGAATGCAATGCTCCGTTGCACTGGCGGGCGATCAGTCGTCCAATCGTCATCGAATGCAACGCTCCGTTGCACTGGCGGGCGATCAGTCGTCCAATCGTCATCGAATGCAACGCTCCGTTGTACGGAGAGGTGATCTGTGGTCTGACCGTCCGCAACTGCCGCCCGGCGCGCTCCGCGTGCGGGCCGGCGACGGGGGCCGGTGCTCATCATGGATCACCTCTTTGCGGATGCGTCCTTTCGTCATGCCAGGGCCAAGCCGATTTGGGTGCCGATCATCCCGGTGAGCGAGCAGCGAGGCCTTGGCACAACTCCCCGCACGAAAAGAATTTTCTCGCAGAGCCGCAGAGGGCTCAGCCAGCAGAGCACTTTTCTCTGCGAACTCTGCGGCTCGGCGAGAGATTTTGCCGCTCGAGCCGGGTGCAGGAGGAGATTGGCAAGGAATCCGCCCACTCGGACCGGCTGCACCCAGCCGATTTCGGCATCGCGATCACCCCGCTGGCTCGACGCGCCGATGCGCGATCCGCGGCCATGGTCGCGAACCCGCTCCGAAAGGGCGATCGCTGAGATGTGTTGGATCATGAGCCCCGGTGGGGACCTCGGCACCATCACCAGCCCCTCCCTGTAACTTTCCATAGACACATCTCACTGATTTTGGTATCCATCTTCGTACCGATTCCAGATGTGGGCGCCTCCCGTGGGGCGCAGCGGAGGGGGCGATGCGAACATTTCTTTGGGGTTGTTCCATTCTTGCTGTGCTGTTCAGTGCCGCGTGTGACGGCGGCTCCGACCCGGCCCAAGGAAGCACGGACCTCGGCCCCGGCGCGGACCTCGGCCCCGGCGCGGACCTCGGCGGCGTTGCGGACCTCGGCGGCGTTGCGGACCTCGGCCCCGGGACCGACTCGGGAGGGGAGGGACCGGACCTCGCGCCGCCCGATGCCGGTGGTGAGGGAGGCGATGTCGCGGTGGACGGCGGTCCGGTCGAGACCGATACCGAAGTACCACCCGACTCGGTCCGGCTCGTCGGCAGCGTGCAGAAGGGTCCTTTCATCCTGGGTACCACCGTCCAGGTCGCCGCGCTCGACGCCCAGCTCGATCCCACCGGCCAGCTCTTCACGGGCCAGACCAAGAACGATCGGGGCGAGTTCGACCTGCTCTGCGCGGCCCAGGGCCCCGCGGCGCTGGAGGGCTCGGGGTACTACTACAACGAGGTGCTGGGCGGCCTCTCGGGCGCGGAGCTGACCCTGCGCGCCTTCTTCGTGCCCGCCGCGATGGGCACCGAGCAGCGCGCCTACCTCAACCTGGTCACTCACCTCACCACTCCGCGCATCAAGGCCCTCTTCCTGGCCGGCACCGGGTTCGAGGCCGCGGTGGTCCAGGCCGAGGCGGAGCTCTTCGCCGCGCTCGACCTGACCCGGGACGGGTTCACCCCCGGCACGGCCGGGATCGGGCTGAACCTGCTCGGCGGCGACACGGACGACAACGCCTACCTCCTGGGGACCAGCGCGGTGCTGCTGCAGGCCGCGGTCCGGCGACCGGGCGGCTCGGTGGAGGCCAACACCCAGGAGCTGCTCAACCAGCTCGCGGTCGACCTGGCCGACGGCACGCTCAGCGCACCGCTCGCCGAGGAGATCACCCAGGCCCTGCTGGCCCTGGACACGGCCGCGGTCATGGACGGGCTGACGGTCCGCTTCGCGGCCATCGGCGCCCCAGGGCCCGTGCCCGAGCTCGATCGGGTGCTGGACCAGGACCGGGACGGCCGGGCCAACGACGCGGACAACTGCCGCCTCGTGGCCAACGCCGACCAGGCCGACGACGACGCCGACGGCCTGGGCGACCTCTGCGACACCTGCCCCGCGACCGCCTGCGACGGGCTCTGCCTGCCTGGCGAGACGCCGGCGGGCGACCTCTGCTTCGCCCCCTGCGCGACCGACGAGGAGTGCGACGGCGGAGTCTGCGCCACGGCCTGGACCCCCCAAGGCGACACCCACTTCTGCGCGGCGCCCTGTGACCCCCTGGCTCCGGCGTGCGAGGCCGACGAGGCCTGCCTCCTGGTCGGCGACGGCGGAGGGCGGGACCTGCCCGCCGGCGAGGTAGCAGGTGCCATCTGGGGCTGCGTCCCCGCTCCCCTGGCTGGCCCGCTGGGTGCCGGCGATCTCTGCTCCCACGCCCTGGAGCAGATCTGCGCACCGGGGGGAGCCGACTGCCCGCCCCTGGTCTCCGCGTGCCAGGAGGGGCTGGTCTGCCTGGAGACGGGCTGGTTCGCTGCCTGCCGCACGCTCTGCGATCCGCTCGCCCCCGGCGCGGTCTGTGGCGAGCTGGCCTGTGACGCCGGCCAGATCCCGGGAGCCGAGGATATCGGTGTTTGCGCCCTGCCCCAGGGGGAAGAGGGAGATCCCTGCAATCCCGACGAGCTCACCTGCAGCCCCGGGCTGATCTGTGTTTACGACCCGCGCTGCGAGGACGGGGAGGGCGAGGCGGCCGGCGTGGCCTGCTGCATCCCGGCGGGCGGGGAGGGAGAGCCCTGCCAGGGGGACGGGGGCTGCGGGGCGGGGCTGCGCTGCCAGCATGCTCGGCCCGATGGCGCCTGCCGTGACTTCGACTGCTGCGTCCCCGCAGGAGGGCTGGACGAGCCCTGCCTGCCGCCCGACGACGGCTGCGACGCCGGGCTGGCCTGCGTCCAGAGCTTTGAGGCGTGCGGGGAGCTGATGGAGCTCGGCGGCTGCTGCCGCCCCGCGGCAGGGCTGCAGGAATCCTGCGCGGTCGACCCTTGCGAGAGCGGCCTGAGCTGCGTGGGCATCGTCGAGCTGTGCCAGGATGACGTCCCCTGCTGCATCGCGCCTCCGGGGCTCGGTGAGGCCTGCCTTGGCCATCCGATCTGCCGGGCTGGGCTGGTCTGCCAGGTCGACGAGGAGTGCGAGGGCGGCTTCTGCTGCCGGGAGGGTGGGGGCGAGGGCATGCCCTGCCGGGCCTTCGGCGACCCCCTCGGCTCCTGCGACGCGGGTTCCGTCTGCCTCGAGGGCCTGTGCTGGACGACGCTGGGGCCCTGCACGGCCCAGCACACCTGTCCCGGCCTCGACGCCCAGTGCGTCGGTTCCGCGGAGGATGCCAACCGCGACGGTCGGCCGGACGAGGTCTGCGTCCACCGGGCAGGAGAGGACGAGCTCTGCGGCCACTCCGCCGGCTTCTTCCGGGAGTGCTCCGAGGGGCTGGTCTGTCGTCACTTCGACGATCCGGCCGCCGCGCCCTGCCGCAACCCCCAGGCGTTCAACCCGCTGGACTCGGTGGAGTGCTGCCTCGGCCGCGCCGGGCTCGGCGAGGCCTGCTTCGGCGATCCGAACATGTGCCAGGCGGGTCTGGGCTGCGCCTACAGCCCCGGCAGCCTCTGCGCGGTGGGCCTCGACTACTGCTGCCTCCTTCCCGCGGAGGCGGGCCAGCCCTGCGTGGCGGGCCTGTGCGCGGCCGGCACCCGCTGCCATCAGGGTTGGTGCGTCCCCGCCGTGGGGCCGTGCGTCGCTGACGGTGGCGCCACCGGCATCGACACCTGCGAGGATCCGGCCCAGCACCGCTGCCTCGGCCAGCAATGCCTGCCCTGGGGAGGGCTACACGAGCCCTGCAGCACCGAGGGCACTTGTGATTCCGGGGAGTTGGCCTGCATCAACGACCTCTGCACGACCACGGGCGGCGAAGCAGAGCCGTGCAACCTCGACAACACCTGCGACCTGCCCACCCTGGCCTGCGCCCAGGGGATCTGCCGGAAGGGCGGCGCCGCCGGTGAGCCCTGCCTGGCGGGCAACACCTGCGACCTGCCCACCCTGGTCTGCGTCGCGGGGACCTGCCGGAAGGGCGGCGCCGCCGGTGAGCCCTGCCTGGCGGGCGACACCTGCGAGCTGCCCACCCTGACCTGCGTCGAGGGGACCTGCCGGGAGGGCGGCGCAGCCGGCGAGCCCTGCCTGGCGGGGAACACGTGTGACCCGGGGCACGTCTGTCTGAGTGATCCCCGCCCGGAGTGCCCTGGGTCTTGGTGTTGCTCCGAAGCCGGCGGCCTCGGCCAGCCCTGCGATGCCGACGGCGGGTGCGACGATCCCGCCCACGCCTGCCGCCCCCGCCAGGTGACCCCGGATGAGCCCTGGACGACCGAGTGCGTCGTGGCCCAGGCCCTGGGCCAGCCCTGCGACGGGGACCACCCTTGCGTGGCCAGCGCTTACTGCGGCCGCGACGACGCAGTCTGTGGCTTCGGCGTCACCTGCTGCCGGCCGCGTCTCGACGTCGGCGGGGCCTGCGAGGGCGACCCGAACCGCTGCCTGGCAGGGCTCGGCTGCGCATCCACGCGCCTCGTCGGTTGCCCTGGCGGCCAGAGCTGGTGCTGCGCCGAGGCGGGAGCGGCCGGTCAGCCTTGCCGGCCGGGGAGCCTCTGCGACGACGAGGGGCTGGCCTGCTTCGAGGGGCTCTGCACCGAGGCCGGCGGATCGGGCCAGCCTTGCCTCGGCGGCGGGAGCTGTGACGCGGCGGAGCTGGCCTGCATCGCGGGCCTCTGTCGCGAGCACGCCGGCGCCTGTGGCATCGGCGGCTCCTGCCCCGCGGACCACGCCTGCGCCGAGGGCAAGTGCCTGGCCCTGGGCGGCCGCTGGCAGAACTGCAACCTCGCGGACGAGAGCTGCGACTCGGATGACCTGACCTGCCATGCGGCCTGGGCGGATTCCCGCTGCCTCACCCTGGCGGGTGGGGACCCTGGCTCCGAGAAGTGCTGCGTGCCCACCGGCGGCCTCCGGGAGCCCTGCCTGGAGGGCGGCCTCTGCGATGCGGCGGACCTGAGCTGCCTGCCCGACAACGGGATAACCTGCCAGTTCATGGGCGAGAGCTGCTGCCAGTGGCCCTGAGCGGGGCCGGCTGAGGGCTCGCACCCCCCTCCCGGGGGCTCGCTCTGGTGAGGGCCGGCCTCCTCGTCGGCCCTCCCGGTGCCGTCAGCGCGCTGCGGCCTGGGCCCACCAGCGGGCCAGGCCGGCCTGCAAGGCGGTGACGGCGCCGGTCCGGCCCAGGGGGTCCTTCAGGCCCGTGGCGAGGGAGAACCAGCGCCCTTCCCCGCGGTCGAGGTACTCGCCGGGCGCGTCGGGGAGCTTCGTCGGATCGCCCTCCTGGTAGTAGTTGGGGCCGGCCAGCAGCGCGCGCAGCTCGCGCAGGGCGGCCGCGTCGAGCTGCCGGGGGGCCGTCCTGCCCCCGCCCGCGGCCGGCGCGAGGGTCAGGGTGAGGGTCCGGGTGCGGTGGTCGGGGACCAGGGTCAGCTCCGTGCGGCGGCCGTCCGCGGTGATGCGCAGCAGGCGCACCGGTCCCATGCCGGAGACCCCGCCCTGCTGCCGGGCCGCGAGGGTCGCCTCCGCGAGCAGCCGCTCCCAGGCCGCGCGCTGGGGCGGGCACACCGCGAGGCTCCCGGGCGGGGCGGGCCCGTCCCCCAGCGAGGCGGGGGTCGTGGTGCCGTCGGCCGCCAGGAAGATCAGGCGTCGCGAGCCTCCGCCCGTGGGCGCCGCGCCGGTCGGTACGGTCGCGGGGCAGAGCTGCAGGCCCCGGAGCAGCCCCGCGAGCTCTGCGGCCCACGTCGCGTCGAGGCTGAGCAGCACGTGCAGGCTGTCCTCGGGCCGGGCCCCCGCCTCCTGCAGCTCCTGCAGGCTGAGCCCCTCCCGGTACAGGGGAGTTCGCTTGTAGGACGAAAGGACCGACTGGCCTGCGGGATCGAGCTGCAGGGTCAGCTCGCTCGCGGCCGCGTCGGGGGGCGGGATCGGGCCGGTCTCGTCCTCCAGCCGGACGCCCGTGTAGGGGGCCTGGCCACCGGGCGCGCCCGGGCCGCCGCGCAGGTCGTGGGCCGCGCCGGGCCCCGCGGCGGGCGGGGTGAGGGGGCCGGGGGCCGGGGCGACGCCGGCCGCGGCGGCCCCGGGGGGCAGGGCGGCGCCGTCGCCGCTGGCCGGGGAGCAGGCCAGGGCCAGGCTCCCTGCGAGCAGGGAGAACGGGAGCAGGGAGCTGCGGCCGCGGGGGCAGGATGAAAGAACCATGGTCGCGCACGGGCTCATGCCAGCCTCCCCATCTCCCGGAACTCGGCGAGGGCCGCGCCGTAGACGTCGTCGAAGCCGATGGGATGCCCCGCCTCCGCGGCGCGCATGGCGGCACGGACGATGGCGTTCTTGATGTTGCCCCCGGCCATCTCGAACTCCTCGGCGAGGACGTGCCAGTCGATGTCGGCGTCCTGATCCGCCTCCGCGGGCATCATGGCCCGCCAGAGCTGCTCCCGCTCGGCGGTGGAGGGCATGCGGAAGCCGATGCGGAAGCGCAGCCGGCGCTGGAACGCGGCGTCGAGGCCCATGTCGAAGTTGGTCGTGAGGATGCTCATCCCCGAGTAGGCTTCCATTCGCTGCAGCAGGTAGTTGACCTCGAGGTTGGCGTAGCGGTCGTTGCTGCTCTTGACCTGGGTCCGGCTGGAGAAGAGGCTGTCCGCCTCGTCGAACAGCAGGATCACCTGGGCTTTTTCGGCCTGGTCGAAGAGGCGGGCGAGGTTCTTCTCGGTCTCGCCGATGTACTTGTCCACGACGCGGGACAGGTCGATGCGGTAGACCTCCCGGCCGAGGTCCGCACCGATGAGCGCGGCGGTCATGGTCTTGCCCGTGCCCGGTGGGCCGGAGAACAGCACCGACAACCCGTAGTGCCCCCCCGACAGCCGCTGGAAGCCCCAGTCCGTGAACACCCGGTCGCGCTGGCGCGCGTACGCCACGACCTCCGCGAGCAGCTCCCGCACCTCGTCGGGCAGGATCGCGTCCCGCCAGGACAGGGTGGTGCTCACCCGGTCGGCCAGCTCTCCCAGGCCGTGGCGGATCCCCTGGCGCACGGCCGCGATGACCTGCTCCCGGTCCACCCGGGCCGGCCCCCCCGCTGCCGGCGCCCCTCCCAGCAGACGCACGGCCCGCACCATCTCCGCGGGGACGAGGTCGTAGGCGCCGGTGAGCCGCACCGCCTCGCCGGCAGGCAGCTCCCAGCCGGCCCGGGCGAGCAGGCGGGGCCAGAGCCGGGCCTGGCGCTCCGTGTCGAGTCGCGTCAGCGCCAGGGAGCGCGCACCGGGCAGCTCCTCGAGCACCAGGGGCCGCAAGGCGTCGCGACAGAGCAGCACGAGGCGGCGGGGGAAGGTCGCGACCTGCTGCAGGAGCCCCCGCAGGGCCTCGTCGCCCCCGGGCAGCCCGGTCGGGTCCCGGTCGAGGCGCACCACGGGCAGGGCGTCTTGCAGCAGGGCCTCACGCAAGGCCGCGACCGTCTGGCGCCGCAAGGTGGCGGGCTCGGACGAGAGGCGGGCCGTGTCGATCAGCCAGGCGGGGCGGCCTCCCGCCCCGGCGAGCGCGGTGGCGAGGTGGGCGCGGCCGACTCCGGGCGATCCGTGCAGCAGCAGGGTGCCCGGCGCGTCGAGCCATGCGGCCAGGCCCTCGCCCGCGGCCAGCTCGGCCACCGCGTCCGCGGCCGCCGGGGGCAACAGCAGGCCGTCCAGGGGCTCCGGTGCGAGCTGCCGCGTGCAGGCCCCCAGGGGCAGCTCCTCGTCACCCCCCGGCTCGCCCCGCAGGCGCCGCACGACCCGGTCGGGCACGAGCACGGGCCGGAACAGCTCGGGAGTGCGGGGCGCGAAGCTGTCCAGCTCGCCGAGGTCGAGCAGGCCGAAGCGGCGCAGGGAGCTCTCGGGAGCGAGCGCGGCCACCAGCTCGGCGCGCGCCGCCTCGTCATCGGCCACGAGGTCCACCAGGAAGCCCAGGGGCGGCTGGCGCAGGGTCGGGTCGCCCCAGGCGAAGGCCGCGACCCGGTACAGGGAGAGATCGGTCTGCAAGGCCACCGCGGCGGCCACCAGGGAGAGGGCGGTCGGGGACAGCCCGTAGTTGTCCACGAGCACCGTGGCGGGCAGCCGCCGCCCTGCCGCCCGGCTGGCCAGCTCCCGGGCCTCCCGGGCGGTCGCGAGCCGGTCGAGGGCCGCTTGCAGGAGGGACTCGGCCGGGAGGTCGATGAGCGGTGGCACGGGAGGGCGTCGGGTGGGCGACGGACCGGCGGAGAGCCGCAGGAAGACCTCCTCCAGGGAGACGAAGAGGTCCGAGAGCTGCCCCGAGGCTCGGGCCGCACGGAACCAGTGGCGGCCGAGGTAGCGTTGCAGCAGCAAGGGCACGGGCAGCAGCAGGTCGTGGAGCTGCTCGGCCGCGGAGGCGTAGGGGACGACGACCGCCGGGGCGCCCGGGGAGGCGGCCCCTTCGGCCGGGGCGTCGGCCGGGGGGGCGCCGAGGAGGTCGGCACGCACGGGATCGGCCATGGGGGTGTCCTCCTCGGGCGGCGTCTGGAACGCGCCGGCATCGGGGAGACTGTGCCCCAGCCGGGGGATTCCTGCCAGATCGCGGCCGCCGGGGCCGAGCTCCTCCGGCTGCCCCAGGGCCCGCCCGGGAGAGCCGGGAGCCAGCCGCCAGGGCTCCGGGGCCTGCGACACGAAGCGGGGCCGGGCGCCGAGGACGCCTCCCTGGCGCTGGACCCACCCCCCCGCCACCAGCGCGGGCGGCAGCACCGAGGAGGCGGCGATCAGGGGCTGCAGGCCCGGACGCTCCTCCTCCTGGGCGCAGACCGGGACCTCTCGGGCCGCCCCAGCCCCGTCCTCCTCCCCCGGCCCCGCCAGCACGGAGGAGCCGAGGGTGACCCGGCGGGCGCCGCCGAACAGCCACAGGCCGGACCCGCCCTCTGTGGCCGTGTTGCCCGCGACGGTGCAGTACCGCAGCTCCAGCTCGCCGTCGCTGCCGGCGGCCAGACCTCCGCCCCGGGCGGCCCGGTTGCCGGCCACCAGGCAGTCCTGCAGGGTCACGCGGCCGGAGCCGCCTACCAGCAGCCCGCCCCCCACCTCCGCCGCGTTGTCGGTGACCCGGCAGGCGTGCAGCACGAGGTGGCCCCGCTGCAGCGCGAGGCCGCCCCCCTGGGTCCGGGCCCGGTTGCCCTGGACCCGGCAGCCCCGCAGGCCCACCGTCGCGCTCCCCTCCACCAGCAGCCCGCCCCCCCGCTCGGCCAGACCGCCGCAGAGGGTCAGGCCCGTCAGGGCGACCCGGAGCTCGTCACCCTGGACGATCACCACGGGCCCGCGTCCCTCTCCGTCCAGCCGGGTCGCGTCGGCCCCGGGCCCCACGAGCTCGCAGGAGCGCTGGATGACGAAAGGACCAGAGTAGACGCCAGGGAGGAGGCGGAGCACCGGTGGTCCGGACGGATCGAGCAGCAGGTCCTGGAGGGTGTCCGGGGACGAAACGGTGACTTCGGGGCGAGGAGGTGAGGAGGACAGGGGTCGTTACTGGATCACGCGGCGTTGATCGTGACGTAGTTGAAGATCTTCTTCACGTCGGCCGTGGTCATGGACTTGGGATCGCTGCTTCCCCAGGGGTTGCGGAGGATGATGTTCTTCCCTTCCTTGTCCACGGACATCACGGTGTAGGCGTGGTTGAAGTAGAGGCCCTTCTCTTCCGCAGCCTTGGTGACGTCGTCGGAGACCTTGGTCTTCTGGGGCATGCCCGCGGTCATGGGGTGCCCGCCCTCGTTGGCCGCGAGCATCTTCTTGAGCATCTCGGACTCGGAGGTGCTGGAGCAGTAGACGCTCTCGCTCTTCTTGCCGGTCATGTAGGCCATGATGTCGGTGTCCATCTTGACCTTGCTGCCCCGGGAGTCCTCGTAGCTCCCCTGGTGCACGGCCCAGGCCTTCTCGATGAGCATGACCCAGAGCTCGGGGCCGGAGTTGCCGGAGTCGCCCTTCTTGGCGAAGGCCGGCTGGCCGTTGCGCATGGGGAACTGGTTGGTGACGGTGATGCTGACCTTGCTCCCGGACGAAAAGACCCCGATGCGGTTCTCTTTCAGGTAGAAGGTCACGGTGTAGGTCCCGTCGCCGTTGTCCTTGATCATGTTCTTCAGGACATCGGGATCGGTGTTGGCGATGGCCGCGAGCCCGGCCATGAGGTAGCAGTTCCCCAGGGAGCCCTGCTTGACGTCGCTGGGGTCCGCCTCGGCCTTCTCGTTGGCGCCCTTGACGAAGGCCTCGCCCTTGACCTCCTCGTACTTGGCGTCCTTCACCGACTCGGTGACCGCGGACGGGTCGGCCGCGGCCTTGGGGGAGCCGGGCCCCTCGGGCTGCGCCTCGGGCTTGCGGTTGAGCAGGTAGGGCACGAAGGAGGCGTCGAGCTCGGCCTTGGTGCCCAGGCCCGGCTTGACGGAGTTGGCCTTGGTCTTGGCCTGCTCGAGCTGTGGGTTGCCCTTGGTGGCTGTCTGCTTGCCCTTGGTCGCGAGCATCGTCTTCTCCCTTCTGCGGGGGGCGCGGCCGAGCGCTCCCTCCCCGGCTCAGCCGTCCAGGCCCACCAGCTCCACGTAGCCGTTGTCGGAGCCCTCGCTGGTGAGGGCCACCTCGTCGACCCGGTAGCGCCGCTGGCCGAGGGTCAGCTCCTGGCCCCGGTAGACGGTGAGGGTCGTCTCGGACGCCGCGGGGTCGTCGGGCCGCAAGGCGAGCCGGGCCGTGGGGCCGCGGCCGGGATTGCCCTGGCCGTCCTGGAAGTCCCGCACGAAGATGTTGCCCACGCCGATGGAGACGCCGGGGACGTAGCCCACCGTGGTCTCCTCGATCCGTGTCCGCTCGACCATCCCACCTCTCCCTAATCACGATCGCCCTTTCAAGATAGCGGCGCGGTTGCGGGCCCGCAAGCTCCGGGCCGCCCGGGGGCTGTCCGGCAGGCTCTCCGGGGATCGCGCGGGCTGCCGGGGCCGACGGCCGGCTCACCCCCTCGTTCCTCGTTCCTCGCTCCTCGTTCCTCTCCCGAAGGGCACCCCGAGCTTGCGCAGCCGGGCGCGCAGGGTGCTGGGGTTCAGGCCGAGGAGGTCGGCCGCGCCCCCCGGGCCCTCGATGCGGCCGCCCGTGATCCGGAGCGCGCAGCGCAGGTGGTCGGCGACGAGCTGGTCGAGGGGCTGCACCGGCGAGGTCGGGCCGGGGAGCTCGGGCAGGTGGGGGAGGGGAGGATCGAGGGACAGCTCGGGCAGCCGCAGCTCGCGACCGGTGCCCACGATCAGGGCCCGCTCGATGACGTTCTGCAGCTCGCGCACGTTGCCGGGCCAGGCGTACCCCTGCAGCCGGGCGATCTCGGCCTCCCCGAGGACGGGCGCCGGGCGGCGGTTGAGCTCCGCGGCCTTGCGGGCGACGAAGTAGCGGGCCAGGGCGGGGATGTCCTGGCGGCGCTGGCGCAGGGGCGGGATGAGGATCGGGAAGACCGCCAGCCGGAAGTAGAGGTCCTCCCGGAAGGTGCCGGCCGCGACCATGGCCTGCAGGTCGCGGTGGGTGGCGACGATCACCCGCACGTCCACGGAGACCGTCTCCGTGCCGCCCACCCGCTCGAACTCCCGCTCCTGCAGCACGCGCAGCAGCCGGACCTGGGCCTCGGGCGTGAGCTCGCCGATCTCGTCGAGGAAGATCGTGCCCTGGTGGGCCCGCTCGAAGCGCCCGGGCTTGCGCCGGTCCGCGCCGGTGAACGCGCCCTTCTCGTGGCCGAACAGCTCGCTGTCGAGGAGCGTCTCGGGGATGCCGCCGCAGTGGACCCGTACCAAAGGACCAGATGCCCGCGGGGAGAGCTGGTGCAGGGCGTTGGCGATCACCTCCTTGCCGGTGCCGGTCTCCCCCTGCAGCAGCACTGCGCTGGCGGTGGGCGCGACCCGCCGCACCGCTTCCATCACGCCGGCCAGCCCGTCCTCGCCCCCCACGACCTCGACGGTGGTCAGCCGGGACAGCTCCTGCCGCATCTGGCGGTTGTCCGTTTCGAGCAGCTCGTGCAGCCGGGTCAGCTCGTGGAAGCGGCGGGCGTTGCTGGCCGCGATCGCGATGGGCGTGCGCACGGACTCGAGCAGCCGGCAGTGCTCCTCGCCGAACGCCTCGTCCTGCTCCGAGGTGAGCAGCAGCCCGCCCACCTCCTGCCCGGGTTGCATGGACAGGCCCAGGACGAGCGCGCTGCGGAGGCGGTCGACCTCGGGGATGATCCGGGGCACGAAATCCAGGTCCGGCGGCAGGGGCATGGAGTCCTGGGTGAGGACCCGGGCGCGGGTCTGCTCGATCTGCAGGGTCGCCATGAGTCGACGGAACGCGGGCAGGGAGAGGGTGGCGAAGAAGCGGTCGTGGCGCGCCCGGCCGAAGGACACGCCGCCGGGGCCGGCCCCCGCGAAGGAGATCACCCCACGCGTCGCCTCGTCGTAGTACATCAACCGGATCGTATCGATCGCGATCCAGGAGGCGAGGTAGTCCCGGAGCTGGGCGAGGGCCCGGTCGATCTCGAGGCTGCTGGAGATCCGCAAGGTCACCTCGCGGAAGAACTCGTCCGGGTCGATCATCGACGGCCTCTCTCCTCCGGGGGCTGCCTTCCCTTCCCGGTGAGCGGCCCCCCCCGTGGTCTGCTCCGCCCCGTGGCTGTTCCGCCCCCTGGCTGCTCTGCCCCGTAGGCCGCTCCGTCCCGTGGGCTGCTCCGCCCCGCTGGCTGCTCCACCCCACTGGCTGCCATAAAATACAGTTGCCTGTGGCATTTGACAGTCCAAACTGTGTCCGAGCACAGAATCACGAACCGGCCCCTGTAATCCATTGATTTAATATAGATAAATGCAATTGGCACAAATCCTGCTTGCGACGGCCGCCCGGGCTGGCCGGGGCCAGCAGGAGGCAGGGATGGGTGGGACCACGCGCAGTGTCGAGTTCACGAACCGTCCGGGGGGCCGGAGGACGACCGGGCTGCTCGCCCTGCTGGCCGGCTTGCTGACGGGGCCGGGCTGCGAGGCCCCGCCCCCGTCGCCGGCCTTGCCGCCGCCGACGGTGCGGGTCGCACCCGTGGTGGCCGCGAGCTCCTTCGGGGAGCTTTCCCTCAGCGGTGAGCTGCGGGCGGACCAGTCCTGGTCCCTCGCGTTCGCCTTGCCGGGCACGGTGCAGGAGGTCCTGGTGCGGGAGGGCGAGGCCGTCCGGCAAGGGCAGGTCCTCGCCCGGCTCGATCCCCGCTCGGCCCGCGACGCCCTGGAGATCGCCCGGGCCAAGGCCGCGCAGGCCGAGGACGCCGCGCGACGCCTGGCCCCCATGCGCGAGCAGCAGACCGTCGCGGAGGTCAAGCTGGTGGAGGTGGAGACCGGGCTGCGCCAGGCGCGGCTCGGGGTCTCCCTGGCCGAGAAGAACCTCCTGGACACGGTGCTGCGCGCGCCGGCCGCGGGGGTGATCGCCCGGCGGCTCACCGAGCCGGGGACCGTCGTGGCCCCGGGGGCGCCGGTCTTGACCCTGGTGCGGATCGCGACCCTGCGGGCGGTCGCCCCCCTGCCCGAACGGCAGGTCGCCGCGGTCCAGGTCGGCGACCCGGCGCGGGTGCGGATCGCGGCGGTCGACCAGGAGTTCGCTGGCCAGGTCCGCCACCTCGGGGTCACCGCGAACCCCCTCACCCGCACCTACCCGGTCGAGGTGGAGCTGGCCAACCCCGGGAACCTGCGCATCGGGATGGTCGCGGAGGTGCGCCTGCGGGTCTCTGCCCCGGGCACGGCCCTGCTGGTGCCCAACGAGGCCCTGCGTGGGGACGAGGTGGGCGCCCCCTGCCTGTACGTCGTCGGGCCCGACGCCCGGCTGCAGCGGCGCCAGGTGAAGCTGGCCGGCTACGTCGACGAGGGGACCGCGCTGGCCGGCGGGGTCGCGCTCGGGGAGCGGGTGGTCGTCTCGGGCACGCCCATGCTCGCGGACGGCCTGCTGGTGCGGGTCGCGGCCCCGGTGGCGCAACCATGACCCGCCGCGCCCACGGCCTCGTCGAGCACGGCATGGTCCAGTGGCGGATCGTCCTGACCTGCTGCGCGGTCCTCGTCCTCTGGGGGGTCTACTCCTTCTTCACCATGCCCCGCCAGGAGTTCCCCGAGTTCACCATCCGCCAGGGGCTGGTGGTCGGGGTCATGCCCGGCGCCACGACCGCGGAGGTCGAGGAGCAGCTCACCCGGCCCGTCGAGGAATACCTCTTCAGTTTCAATGAGATCGACAAGAAGAAGACCTACTCGGTCTCGCGTCACGGCCAGGTGGTGGTCTACGTCACCGTGGACGATGGGCTCGACGCGCACGCCACGGCCGCGTTCTGGTCCAAGCTGCGCCTCGGTCTGGGCGAGCTGAAGAGCCAGAAGCTCTCCAGCCGGGTGCTGGCCCTGGTCGGCAACAACGAGTTCGGCGACACCTCGGCCCTGCTCTTCACCGTGGCCGCGCCCGGTCACAGCTCCCGCGACCTCGCCCGGTACGTCGAGGTGCTCGAGACCCAGCTCCGGCGGATCGACGCCACGGCCAAGCTCCGCCGCTCGGGCCTCGAGCGGGAGGTGCTGCGCGTCACCATCGACCGCTCCCGGCTGGCCCAGTACGGCATCCGGCCGGCGACCGTCTTCGCCGCGCTCCAGGGGCTGGGGGCGCCCCCCCTGCCCGCGCGCCTCGACCTCGAGCCCCTGGAGCTGCCGATCCACCTGAGCCCGGTGCTCCGCTCGGAGCAGGAGCTGGGCCAGACGCTGGTCCTGGCCCTGCCCGACGGCACCGGCGTCCGGCTCGCGGACGTGGCGACCCTGACCCGGGAGTACGGCCACGACGACTCCTACGTCCGCTTCGACGGCCAGCCAGCGGTCCTGCTCTCCATCGAGATGAAGCCGGGCAACGACATCACCCGCTTCGGTCAGCAGGTGGACCTCGCGCTCGCGCAGACCCGTCAGCAGCTCCCGCCCGACGTGCAGCTCGCCCGGGTCGCGGACCAGCCCCAGGTCGTGGCCACCTCGGTGAATCACTTCCTGCGGGACTTCGGTCTGGCCATCGTCGCGGTGATTCTGGTGACGATGCTCTTGCTGCCCATCCGCGTCGCCTCGGTCGCGGCCATCACCATCCCGGTGACCATCGCCATCACCCTCGGGCTGCTCCACGCGCTGGACGTCTCGCTGCAGACCGTCTCCCTGGCCGGGCTGATCGTCGTGCTCGGCATGGTCGTCGACAACGCCATCGTCATCATCGACGACTACGTGGAGAAGCTCGACCGGGGGCTGGACCGCTGGGCCGCCGCGGTGCAGAGCGCCCGGGAGCTGGCCGCGCCGGTCGTCGTGGCCACCCTGGCGATCATCTGCTCCTTCGCCCCCATGGCCTTCGTCCTCGACGGGGTGGCCGGGGAGTTCCTGAGCTCCTTGCCCATCACGGTCACGGTGGCCCTCGGGACGAGCCTGGCGGTGTCCCTGTTCTTCGTCCCCATCGTCAACAAGTCCCTGATCCGGCGGGGCTTGCACCGGGAGCCGGGCCAGCGCGCCAGCCTGCTCGACGTGCTCCAGCGGCACTTCGACCGGGGGCTCGAGGGGGCCTTCCGGCACCCGGCCCTGACCATCGCGCTCGGAGTCGGGGCGGTGGCGGCTGCCCTGGCCCTGGTGGCGATCCTGCCTATCGAGACCTTCCCCAAGGTGGAGCGCAACCAGTTCGCCGTGGAGGTCTACCTGCCCAACGGGCGTAGCCTCGCGCAGACGGATCGGGTGGTCCGCCAGGTGGCAGAGCAGCTCCAGCAGGACCCGCGGGTGGTCCACGTCACGTCCTTCGTCGGCCAGAGCTCTCCCCGGTTCCACACCCTGTACGCACCCCAGATGCCGGCCCGCAACTTCGGGCAACTGCTGGTCAACACGGTCAGCGAGCAGGCGACCGTGGAGGTGCTGCGGGAGCAGCAGCAGCGCTTCCAGGGGACCTTCCCCGACGCCTGGGTGCGCTACAAGCAGCTCGACTTCCAGCCGGGCTCGCCCATCGAGATCCGGGTCAGCGGCGATGACCTGGAGGCCCTGCGGCAGGCCGCGGCCCGGATCACGGCCCACGCCCGGACGATCCCGGGGACGACCTGGGTTCGTAATGATTTCGAGGAGTTACTCCCTGCGCTCGAGGTGACCCCCGACCCTGACGCCTCGGCCCGGCTGGGCGTCCCGCCGTCCCTGCTGCAGCTCTCCCTGGCGCTCGGCCAGCAGGGTCTGCCCGTGGGGACGATCTGGGAGGGTGACTACCCGGTGCAGGTGCTCCTGCAGGACGAGGAGGGCGAGCGGCGCTCCCTGCAGTGCCTCGGCCAGCAGCTCGTCTCGTCCACCATGGCCGCGGCCGCGGTGCCCTTGCAGCAGGTGGCCCGGCTCGACCCCGTGGTGGAGGCCGGAGCCATCGTGCGGCGCAACGGCGTGCGGACCGTGACCGTCTCCGTCGACGTGGGCCTGGGGGTGATCGCCTCGGAGGTGCAGCGGCAGCTCGATCCCTTCCTGGCCGGGCTGGACCTGGGACCCGGCCTGCGGATCGAGCTCGGCGGCGAGCGGGAGCTGTCCGCGGAGACCATGATCCCCATGGCCGGCTCGATGCTCCTCAGCGCCGGGCTGATCTTCCTGGTGCTGCTGGTGCAGTTCCAGCGCTTCCGCAAAGCCTTGCTGGTGATGGCCGCCATGCCCCTGAGCCTGCTCGGGGCCTTCGCCGGGATGTGGCTGATGCGCTACCCCTTCGGCCTGACCTCGTTCATGGGCGTGATCTCCCTCATGGGAATCGTGGTGCGCAACGGCATCATCCTCGTCTCCTACGCGGAGCAACTGCGCGAGGAGGGGCTGTCCACCCGGGAGGCCGCCCTGGCCGCGGGCAAGCGGCGGATGCGGCCGATCTACCTCACCTCCATGGCCGCGGCCATCGGCGTCGTGCCCATGATCCTCAGCCGGTCCACCCTCTGGGGCCCCGTGGGCACGGTCACCTGCTTCGGGCTGATCGTGGCCATGGTCCTGACCCTCTTCGTGCTGCCCGTGGCCTTCTGGCTGACCGTCGCGCACGAGCGGACGGTGGGTCGCCCCACCCCGCCGCCGGCGAGCCGTCTCCCCGCGGCCGTGGCCAGCCTGGTCGCTGCGTGCTTGCTCTTCGTGCCGTCTTTGGCCCGGGGCGCGGACGAGGGGCCCCTGACCCTGGCGCGCTGCCGGGAGCTGGCCGTGGAGCGGGGCGTGTCCCTGGCCCTCGCCCGGGAGGAGGTCCGGGCGGCCGAGGCCCAGCAGGCCGGGGCCGCGACTGCGTACCTGCCCAAGGTCGAGGCCCTGGCCCTCGGGGTGGCGACCCATCAACCCATGATGAAATTTGACATGCCGGGCGGAAATCTCCCGGTCTACGACGGCAACCCCGCCAACCTGCCGACCGCCAGTCAGTTCGCCTACTTCCCGGGCGCCGCGATCTCCGGCGGGCAGCAGATCACGGCCCTGTCGCTCACTGCCTTCCAGCCCCTGTACGCGGGCGGTCGCATCCGCAACGGCAACCGCCTGGCCGCGCTCGGGGTCGAGGCCGCCCGGGCCAAGGAGGAGCTGGCCCGGCGGGAGGCCCTGGCCCAGACCGAGGAGAAGTACTGGCGCCTGGTCTCCCTGTACGAGAAGCAGCCCGTGCTGGTTGCGGCCGACCGCCTGCTCGCGGCGCTCGCCCGGGAGGTCGCGTCCGCGACCCGGGCCGGGCTGATCACCCGCAACGACGAGCTGAAGCTCGACCTGCAGCGCCAGCAGCTCGCGGCGGACCGGGCCCGGCTGAGCAGCGGCATCGCCCTGGCCTCCCAGGACCTGCGCCACCAGCTCGGCCTGTCGGGCGCGGGGCCCCTGGCGCTGGCGCCCGGGGTCCCGACACCCGCGGACCCGGGGGGCACGCCGCCGGAGGCCCGGCTCGGGCAGCGGCCCGAGCTGCGGCTGCGCCGGCTCGCGATCGAGGCCGCGACCCTGCAGACGGAGCTGGCCAAGGGCAAGCGTCGCCCATCCCTCACCGTCGGCGGGAGCCTGATGCGCTACGACGTCGACGGCCTGACGGACGGCGGCCAGGCCAACGCCCTGGTCTTCGGCATGGCCAGCGTCCCCCTCAGCGCCCTGCTCTGGGAGGGCCAGCACGAGGAGGCCGCGGCCGCGCTGCGGGAAGGGATCGCCCGTCGGGAGCTGGCCGACACCGAGCAGCTCCTGCAGCTTCAGCTCCAGAAGGCGTGGGAGGAGCTCACCGCGGCCTGGCGTGAGGTCCAGCTCGGGGATGCGGCCGTCGCGCAGGCCGAGGTCGAGGTCGGCGAGGCCACGGACCGGCACCGCCAGGGCCTGGAGACGGTCTCGAGCCTGCTCGCGGCCCAGCTCCGGCAGCAGGAGGCGCAGCTCCGCCGCGTCGACGCCCGGACCGCGCTCGCACTGAAGCAGGCCGCGTGGCGGCGCGTGGCCATGGTCGATTGAGCCGGCGGCCGCGCGGGACCGTCGAGGCCTCCTCGCCGCGTGATCGGGAGGGGGTCCAGGAGCGTTCGCACATGGGACAGCCCTCCCTGCATGGGCACCTCGAGCACGGGCTGGGGCGGCTGGCCGCGCTCGCGTACGGCCGGCCCGGTCGCAGCCTGGCCCTGGTCGCGGTGCTCGTCCTGCTGGGGCTGTTTCTGGCCCGCAACCTCTCGTTGAATGCGGACCTCGTCGATCTGCTGCCCCGGACCTTCACGAGCGTCCAGAACATCGACCGGCTCGAGGAGCGCTTCGGCGGCATCGGCTACGTCGTGGTCGTGGGCCAGGACGCCGAGCCCGAGGCCCTGCAGCGCTTCGCCGACGATCTGGCCCCGCGGCTCGAGGCCCTGCCCGAGATCCGCTTCGTCGAGCACCGGCGGGCCTGGCAGTTCTTCGAGGAGCACGCCCTGTACTACCTCGCGGAGCAGGACCTGCAGACCCTCGCGGACCGGGTGCAGGACCGGCTCGCCTTCGAGCGCCGCGCCCGCAACCCCATGTTCGTCCAGCTCGACGACGAGGCCCTGCCCACCCTCGATTTCAGCGATATCGAGGGCAAGTATGCGCAGCAGGTCTCCTTGAAGCTGGTGGGCGACGGGCAGGACTACTACCTCGATCCGGACCGCCGGATCGTCGCCTTGCTCGCCAAGCCCGCGTCGAGCGCCGTCGATCTGGACTACGCCGCTCGCCTCTACGCCCAGGTCGAGGAGGTCGTCGCCGGGCTGGACCTGGCGCAGTACGGGCCGGGCTTCCGGGTGAGCTACACCGGGACCTGCCGCAAGAAGCTGGACCAGCAGCGGCAGATCACCAGCGACCTGGGCACCGCCTCGACGGTCGCCTCGATCCTCTTGCTGCTGTACCTGCTGCTGCACTTCCGCAGCCTGCTGTCGGCCGCGCTGGTGCTGATCCCCGTGTCGGTGGGGCTCGTCTGGACCTATGCCTTCGTCGGCGTGGCCTACGGCCAGGTCAACATCCTCACCGCGTTCCTCGGGGCGATCCTCGGCGGCCTGGGCACCGAGCACGGGATCCACCTGCTCGGGCGCTACGCGGGAGAGCGTGGGGAGGGCGCCGGGGCCGAGCAGGCCGTCGCCGCGGCGTTCGCCCGGACGGGCTCGTCGGCCCTGATCTCGGCCTTCGTCGCGGCCCTGACCTTCGCCAGCCTGCGCATCTCCGAGTTCCAGGCCTTCCGGGAGTTCGGCGTCATCGCCGCCTTGGGGATGATCCTGACGTTTGTCGCCTACATCCCGACCCTGCCCGCGATCCTCGGCCTGGCTGCGCGGTGCGGCTGGCAGCCCCGACGGGTGAGCGCGGTCACCGGGGCCCGGTCCGAGCTGGCGCGCTTCCTGCCCCGGCACGCCCGGGGCGTCGCGCTGGGGGTCGCCGCCGTCTTCGGGGCCTTGATCCTCCATGGCGGTCAGGCCCGCTTCGACTACGACTTCGCCGCGCTCGAGGACTCCCGCCTCGAGTCCTACCAGCTCGATCGCGAGGTCAACCGGCTCCTCGGCTACTCCCAGACGCCCGTGGTCGTGCTCACCGATGGTCCCGCGGAGGAGCGGGCGGTCGTTGCGGAGCTGCAGCGGCGGATCCAGGCCCAGCAGGGCCGCTCGACCATCGATTTCGTGGCCTCCCTGGAGGACCTGGTGCCTCCGGGGCAGGAGGCGAAGCACCTGATCTTACAGCAGATGGCCTCCCGGATCGCCCGGGTCTCCCCGGCCAGGCTGGACGCGCCGACCCGGGAAGCCCTGGACCGGGCCCGGCGCCTGAGCGCGGCCCGCCCCTTCGGTGTGGCGGACATCCCCGCGACCGTGCGCCGGCAGTTCCAGGGGGTCGGCGCCGACGACTCCTCCTTCGTGCTGGTCTTCCCGGCCATCAGCCTCGCGGACGGCGAGCAGGTCCAGCGGTTCGCCGCGGAGGTCGGCGAGCTCCCCCTGCCCGGTGGGCGGGTGATCGAGGCGGCCGGCGATGCCCTGGTGCTCGCGGACATCATCGCCATGGTCCGGCGGGAGGCCCTGCCGATCCTCCTCACCGCCCTGGGCGCGGTGCTGCTGGCCTTGTGGCTGACCCTCGGGCGCCTGCGGGCGGCAGCGATCTGCCTGATCCCCACGGTGGTCTCGATCCTGGCCCTGGTGGGGCTGATGCCCCTGGCGGGATTGTCCTTCAACTACCTGAACATCGTGGTGGTACCGGTGCTCATCGGGACCACCGTCGACGCGGGGGTGCACCTGCTGTCCCGCTTCCGGGAGGCGGGGGGGCAGTTCGCCCTGGCCTACGGTGAGACCGGGCGGGCCATCGGCGGGGGGCTGCTGACCTCCTCCGTGGGCTTCGCGGCCATGCTGCTGGCCGACCACCCGGGGTTGAACTCCCTGGGGCTGCTCACCAACCTCGGCTTCGCGGTCAACCTGGTCGCCATGCTCCTGGGCTTCCCGGCCCTGCTGTTCCTCCTCGAGCGGCGGCGGGGTGGCGCGCGGACCGCGGCGCCGGCTGCGGACCTCGCGGACCCCGTCGTCGAACACCCTGCTCCCCGGAAGTGAGGCCATCACCATGCTCGACTCCGTCCTCTCCGGTCACCTCAGCCCCGCCCTGCGGGTCTGGACCGCCCTGCTGCCCGCCCTGGCGATCACCCTGTACTTCCTCGGCGGGCTGGTGATCTACGCCCTGCGCGGCCTGTTCCGGCCAGCGTGGCACGACCGGGAGGTCGAGGCGCGGGGATCGACGGTCTTCCTCGGGATGTGGATCCGCCGCTACTTCACCTGGGTCATCCGCCCGGTCTGGACGCCCCTGCTGCGCAGCGGGCTGCCGCCCGACGCGGTCACCACCCTGTCGCTGCTGCTCGCGGGCAGCTCCGGGGTGGCCCTGGCCGCCGGCCGCTTCTCCCTCGGCGGCTGGCTGTTCATCGCCGCGGGGATCTGCGATTTCCTCGACGGGCGGCTGGCCCGGGCCACGGGCTCGGGCGGCCCCCACGGTGCGGCGCTGGACTCGGTGCTGGACCGCTACGCCGAGGCCCTGGTCTTCATCGGGCTGGCCTGGTACTATAGGACTAGCTGGGTGCTCCTTCCGGTACTGATCGCCCTGGTCGGGTCGTCCCTGGTGCCGTACATCCGCGCTCGGGGCGAGGCCCTCGGGGTCGCCAAGCTCGACGTCGGGGCCATGCAGCGACCGGAGCGGGTCGTGATCCTCGGGGTCTCCCTGGCCCTCAGCCCGGTCCTCGAGGCGCTCGTGGCCCCGGGGGAGGCCCACCCGCAGCACTGGCTCGCGGTCCTCGGCATCCTCGTGCTCGCGGTCAGCTCCCACACCACCGCGGTCCGCCGCTTCGCCCTGCTGCTGCGCTCCCTCGGGGGCGAGCCGGTGAAGCAGGTCCTCGGCTTCGGGCGCGGGAGCCTGCCGCGAGCCGTGGCGACCTCCCTCCTGGCCACCGCCGCGGACTTCGGCGTGGTGCTGGCCCTCGTCGAGCTCGGGGCGCTGCCGGCCTGGCTGGCCACGGCCCTGGGCTGCCTGCTCGGGGGGGCGGTCAGCTTCACCCTCTGCCGGGCCTTCGCCTTCCACACCGGGCTCGCCCCCCTCGCCTCCCTCTTTCGCTACGCCGTGGTCAGCGGCAGCACGGCCCTGCTCAACGCGGGCGGCGTCGGCGTCCTGCTGCTGCTCCCGAGCCTGGACTACCGCCTCGCCTGGCTCGTGACCCGGACCGCGGTGTTCGGCGCGTGGAGCTATCCGCTCTTCAAGCGGTACGTCTTCCCGGCCCTCCGGCCGACCCGGGCGACCCCGGCGCCGATCTCGGCCGTGAGCCGGCCCTGACCGTGGACGGGACACCTCCTCCCCCCGGCCGGCCCCCCGGTCCGCTGCCGGGCCCGCCGGTCAGCCCCCCGCCGCGACCTCCCCGCTGGGCCACCCTGGTCGCCACGGTGGGCGGCGCGGGCCGCAGCCCCAAGGCCCCGGGCACGGTCGGGGCCCTCGTCGCCCTGCCGCTCGCCTGGGGCCTGAGCACGCTCCCGCTGCCGGCCCGGCTCGGGGTGCTGGGGCTGCTGACCCTCGTCGCCTTGCTGGGCACCCGGCGCTACCTGCAGGGTTCTCCCACCGCGGACCCGCCCGAGGTGGTCGTCGACGAGCTCCTCGGGCAGCTCCTCACCCTCCTGCCCTTCGCCTGGAGCCTGCCCCGGGCCGTGGCCGGCCTGGTGCTCTTCCGTCTCTGCGACATCCTCAAGCCCTGGCCCATCGGCTGGCTCGACCGCCGGCCCTGGGGCGCGGCCGCGGTCCTCCTCGACGACCTGGCCGCGGGCCTCGCCGCGGCCGGCCTGCTGCTCCTGCTCGAGACGTGCGCCTAGGAGACATCAACCCCCTTGCGCGCCTCGGCCACGGTAGCCGGGCATCTCTTGACCTCGGCCTCGGTGGCCCCTGGCTCGACTCCGCTCGACTCGCGCACTTGGCGCACTTGGCGCACTGGGGCACACTCCGGGTAGCAGCCTGGGCCGGGCGGGGTCCAGCGAGTCGGGGATCAGCCAGGGACGCCGGTGGATGGCACGTTCGCACGTTCATCGCGAGGGCATGCATCAGAGTCTCGAACGCACCAGTGGAGCATGGCCATCGCCCGGATCGCTCTTTCTTGAATCCGAATGGCCGCGAGGACGCGTCTCACGTTCGAGGATCGGCGGGACCGGGTGGTCCCAGGGAGAAGTGGCGATGAAGAGGCGGATCGCCGGCAGCCTCGTTCTGCTCGTCCTGCTCGTCCTGCTGGCCGTCCTGCTGGGACGAGAGGTCCACCCGGGACGCCCTGCGGGGGTCTCTCCGGCGCCGGCGCCGACCACGACGTCGGCTGCGGCCCGGGCTCCGGGGCGGCCCTACCAGGCCGTGGTCGAGGTCGACGAGGGCAACGACGGGACCGTGGAGTGGCGGACCGTCTACCACTACGATGGGGAGGGACGCCTCCAGCAGGTGCAGTCGATGCCGGTGGCGCCCACCGCCTCCGGCCAGCAAGCCCCCACGCGGGCTCCGGGAGATGTCTGATGAAGCTCGAGAGCAGGTCCTTCGGTCTCACGATGGCCGCCTGTCTGGCCACGATCCTCCTCGGCGGAGGTCCGGCGCGGGGCCAGCAGCCCGGCGCCGAGCCGCCGGCCGCTCCCGTGACGGGGGCCGCGCCCGCACCCGACACGGCCCCCGTCGCCCCCCCGGTCGCGACCGCGACTCCGGCCGGCGCCCCCGTGCCGGCCCCGGACGGGTCACCGGTCGCGTCCCCGGCAGCCGGCGGGACGGCCGCACCCGCGGCGGCTCCGGACCCTGCGGCGAGCCTGGGCCTCAGCCCCGAGGTGCTGGCGCTCTGTGCGGTCTCGGGGATGTCCCACGCCGAGGCCGCGGAGGTCCTGGGGTGTCCCGTGGGCACGGTGAAGACCCACGTGCTGCGCGGCAAGGAGAAGCTGCGGGACCGGCTGCAATCCTGGCAGGAGGTGGCGACGCGATGAGCAAGCCCGAGCCCGACGACTGGCTGGACACCGTCCTGCGGCGAGCCGGAGACGATTACCTCGCCGACGCCGGCTTCACCGACCAGGTCATCGGCCGGCTTCCGCCCCGGCGGGGTCAGGCCTGGCCCCGCACCCTGGTCATCCTCGCCTTCACGCTCCTGGCCGGCCTGGTCGGGCTCATCCTGCTGCCCGGCGGCTCCGCCCTGGTGGGCGCGGCGGCCGAGCTCGGCGCGCTGGACCTCCGGGGCCTCGCCGTGCCCCTCGGCGCCCTGACCCTCCTGGCGACTTTGGCCTGGAGCGGAGTCCTGGCGGTGCGGGGCTCCTGACGGGTTCGCTGTCCGGCGACAGGATCTGTCGCAGCGATTCCCTCCCTGCCACGAGCGCCCTTCCTCCGGACGGGTGAGCCGGGAGCGGGACTATGGACAGAGCCCCTCCGTCCCCCGCTCCGGCTCGCGCTGGCTCAGCTCCGCCCGGAGCTTCTTCACGACCTGCTCGATCGCCTTCGTGCCGGGCGGATCCTCGGCAGGGACGAAGTGTCCTCTCGTCCTCCGTCGAGTCGGGTGGATCGCCGGCCCAGGCCACACTGCAATCAAGCTTCCTTCTTGCAAACTGAAGACATCTTCAGTATGCTGAAGAACGTCATCACCGTCAGCCTCCGGGGGGGGAGGAGCAGCGACGTGAAGCAAGAGCAGCGCCGCCAGAAAGAGATCGAGTTCACGCGTTCGCTGATCGTCGACGTGGCCGAGCCGGTCTTCGCCAAGAAGGGGTACCACGGCGCGACGCTGGACGAGATCGCCCGCGCCGCGGGGTACTCTCCCGCGGCCATCTACGCCTACTTCCGCAACAAGGGGGAGGTCTTCGCCGCCCTGCTGGAGCGGGTGCTCTGCCAGTTCGCAGGCTTCTTCGACGCCCCGCCCCACCTCCCCTTCGCCGAGCGGCTGCACTGGGTCGTCAGCCGCACCCTCGCCTATGCCCAAGAGCACCGGGAGCTCTTCGTCACCGTCATCGCGCACCATAGCTGCGTCGAGCTCGAGGGCCTCGAGGCGCTGGATCAGCTCGCACGGAGCTTCTACCACCGGGACATCGCGCGCCTCTCCGCCTTGATGGCCGAGGGCATCCGCGAAGGCTCGCTCCGGTCCGGCGACCCGGAGGAGTATGCCTCGGCCCTGAGCGGGCTGGGGCACGCGTTCGTGCTCCGCTGGCTCGTCATGGAGCAGTCCGACGACCTCGAGACCGGGGCCTCGCGGATGGTCGAGCTGTTCCTGCACGGCTGTGCCAGGAGCCCTGGCGAGCGGGTCGCGGCCACGGCGCAGGCGACCTAGAGCAGCCTCGGGCCCGGCCCTGCGGACGGCCCGGCCCGGTCCCGCCCCCCGGGACGGGCCAGCCCACCTCGCCGGAGAGGGGCATCAGGGAGGAAGACGATGAGCAAGCTCTCGAGGCTCGACCGCACGGTGGACAGCTCCTTGCTGCTGCAGGGCCCCTGCCCGTGGCTCTCGGCCAGCGAGCCGGGCTGGGCGCCCCTCGATCTGCCCGCCGCCCTGGAGCGCGGCCGCGTCTTCTCGTCCCGGGAGACCCCGCCGGGTAGCTGCCTGCTCGCCCGCTACTTCCGGCGCCTCGTGGACGAGGCCTTCGTCGGCAAGGCCTACTTCGGGCTGGGGACCGAGGGTCCGCCAGGCCTCGCGCACAACGGCAGCATCGGCACGCTCCTCGACGAGGCCCTGGGCGGCGCGATCTGGCTGAGCGGCCACGTCGCGTTCGCCCGCCACCTCGCCATCGACTTCCTGCAGCGGATCCCGCTGGGCAGCGAGGTCCTGCTGGAGGGCAAGCTCCTCCGGCGGGAGGGCCGGCGGATCGATGCGGTCGGCCTCCTGCTCCCGCGCCACGGTGAGCACCCCCTCGCCCGAGCGACGGCGATCTTCGACAAGGTCGATCCCGCCAGCGCGGGCACGGCCGGGCGGGTCATCGTGGGAGGCGTGTAGATCGCGGTTCCCCGCGCGACGAGGCGCCATCGGGCGCCATTCGCGTTGCTGGTGCCCCTGCTCCCCCATCCCTGCCCCTTCCCCCGCAGACCGCTCTCCTGCTCCTAGATGTGCGGCACGAAGCCCTCGCCAGGTCTGGCACGTCGCGCCGCTGGCCCCTGTCCCTGCTTCCTGTCTTCGAAAAAATCAGCAGGCGCGCAACGAGCGATCGCGGTCTCGGTGGACTCGCGCGATGCGGCCTCCGTCCTGGTACTTTAGTATAGCAAACCCCTCCTCTACCATGACGTCCTGACTGAACAGCAGAGCTGCGACGAGAATGGGGATCCGTGGTACCATCGACGACGATCAGGATCAGTGAGGTCAGAGGGTGTTCTCCCTGAGCAGCGAGAGTGGTCCCCGGTTCGGGCGGTGCCGGAGCCGGAAGCATGGGCTGGTCGAGGTGAACGAAGGATGGCCGGCGACGACCACCCTGCTCGCCCTGCTCTTGCTCGCGCATCCCGGAGGTTGCCTGTGCAACGATCCTCCCGAGCTGCATCCGGCAACCGTCCATGGGGATCGTCTCGACGCGAGCAGCCCCGATGCGACAGCCGAGGGCGAGGGCGAGGGTGAGGGCTTCGAGGGGGAGGGCTCTGAGGGTGAGGGCTCCGAGGGGGAGGGTGAGGGCGAGGGTGAGGGCGAGGGTGAGGGCTCTGAGGGCGAGGGCGAGGGTGAGGGCGAAGGCGGCGGTGAGGGAGGCGAGCCGGACGGCGGCGAGGACGATGGCGACGGCGGCGACCCGGACGGCGGCGAGGACGATGCCGGCGGCGGCGGTGGTGGCGATGCCGATGACAGCCTGCCGGACGGGAGCTCTCCGGCCCCTCCCGTGGTGCGGCTGCCGCGCTCCTCGATCACCGCCAGCGAGCTGGGAGTGGTCGTGAACGACCTCGACCCGCAGTCGCTGGCGGTGGCCGAATACTATGTCCGGCGCCGTGGCATCCCCGCGCGCAACGTGGTGCACCTCTCCTTCGAGCCGGACCACGCGCTCACCCGGGCCGCGTTCGCGGCCGCCCGGAGAGAGGTCGAGCAGGCGCTCGCTCCCGACGTCCAGGCGCTGGCCCTGACCTGGACCCTCCCCTACCGGGTGGACTGCATGTCGGTGACCAGCGCCTTCGCCCTGGGCTTCGACGAGCGCTACTGCAGCACGCCTTGCGACAGCACGGCCGCCGTGCCCACCTTCGACTCCCCCTCCTTGCGACCCTACACCGACCTGGGCATCAGGCCGACCATGTCCCTGGCCGGGGGCTCCCTCGAGCAGGTCCAGGCGCTGATCGATCGGGGCGTGGCCGCGGACGACACCTACCCCACCGGCACCGGCTACCTGGTCGTGACCAGCGACGCGGACCGCAGCATCCGCACCGGCGACTTCCGTCGCACGATGCGGGCCTGGGAGCACGAGGACGGGCTGGAGCTACTCCTGATCGACAACGCGCGCGGCGAGGGCTCCGACGTGATCACCGGCCGGCAGGACGTGCTGTTCTACTTCACGGGCCTGACCGACGTGGCCGGCATCGACGAGAACGGCTACCGCCCCGGCGCGGTGGCCGACCACGTCACCTCCTTCGGCGGCATCCTGCCCGGCTTCTTCCAGATGAGCGTGCTGCGTTGGCTTCAGGCCGGCGCCACGGCGAGCTACGGCACGGTGAGCGAGCCCTGCAACTACGCGGACAAGTTCCCCCGGCCCAGCGTCCTGCTGCCCCACTACTTCGCCGGCGAGACGCTGATCGAGGCGTACTGGAAGTCGGTCGCGACGCCGGGCGAAGGCATCTTCGTGGGAGAGCCCCTGGCACGTCCCTGGGGCAGCGCAGTGGTGGCCTGGCAGGAGCGGACCCTGACGATCCGCCTCACCTGGCTGCACCCCGGGCGGCACTACGAGCTGAGGGCCGCGGACGCGGCCGAGGGCCCCTACGAGACCGTGCTGCGGGACATCACCGTCCCCGACCACCGCTGGACCACGATCACCCTGCCGGACGCGACCCGCCCCTTCTACGAGCTGACCGAGGTGGTGCAGCCCTGACGTGGACCCGGGAGCAGCGCCAATGCCGCTCGGTCGAGCAGGAAGAACCCATGCGAACGATGAGGCAGGGAGCGCAGCCTTCACCGGGCACGAGCCAGGTCAGGTCCCTGTTGCGCCAGGCGTTCTACGGCAGCGGCCAATGAGTGGGTATCTGGTACTTTCGTATTGCAGTCCGGCCCACTCCTCCGCGGCGAGCGTGTCGCCGAGCCCGGCGGCCGACAGACGCCGAACATCCGCCGCGAGAACCTCGTCACGGATTTCCAGATTTGGTGAGCCAGCAGAGCCGGTCCACCCGTCCATGTCCACCACATGGCTCCCCTGTAGCGTATCCGCGACCCCTGTGGCGTCCGATGGGTCCCTGCCGACGATCGGCGCACCGGCTGCTCGCCACCAGAAGCTCAACCGGTCTGCTGCACGGTGACGGGGTGCTCGTGCGGCCTGACGGAGACCCCGGGCGAGCCGGGCTAGCGAGCTGCCGACCAACTCCGCCGCTGGATGGCTCGGCCCCGGACGAGGCGCAGGATTTCGCTCACTGGACCGGCGGTGGCTCCCGTCTTCGCCGCGTGGCGGAGTGGGAATGGATGGGGGCGCGTGTGCGTTTTTCGCTCGCTTTTCCCATGGGCAGACATGATACAAATCTTGTACAAATCGAGCGGCCTCCGCCCATGGAGGCGGCTCTGGGCAGACCATGACGCAGGAGCAGCAGGAAGAGCAACGCCCGCCGGGGCGGTACCGCATTCAGGCCATGGAGCGGTTCACCGGCGTCTCCGCGGCGACCCTGCGGGCCTGGGAGCGGCGCTACGGGGTCCCCAGCCCCGGCCGGGGGGACAACCGCTACCGGCTTTACGACGACGACGACCTGCTGCTCGTCCAGCGGATGGTGCAGCTCACCCATCGAGGGCTCGGCGCGGCCGAGGCCGCTCGGCAGGCGCTGGAGGAGAGCCGGCTGCCGCTCCCCGGGCCGACGCCGCCGGCTGCCGGTGGCGCTTCGCCGACACTGCCGGCTGCGGCCCGGGCGCTGGTGGACGCCGCGGTGGCGATGGATCTCCAGGGGTTGGAGGACGCGGTGCGTGACGGGCTCGCCCGGGGCGAGCCCTGGCTCGTCTACCGCGAGCTGTTCGTTCCGGCGCTGCGGGCCATCGGTGAGGGATGGGCGAGCGGCCGGCTGGGGGTCGCACACGAGCACCTCGCGTCGCAAGTGATCGGGTTGGCGCTGCGGGAGCAGCTCCAGCGTGTCGAGCTGCCGCAGGAGGCGCCCCACCTGCTGCTGGCGAGCCTCGCCGGAGAACTGCACGAGCTCGTGCTCGATGGGGTGGGGCTGGAGGCCGCGGCGCTGGGCTGGCGCACGACGCTGCTCGGCAGCCGGACGCCGCCCGAGGCGCTGGCGGACGCGGTGTGGCGGCTGGAGCCAGCCGCGGTCGGCCTCTCGGTCATGGTGCCGGTGCTGGACGCGGACCCCCGGGTGCTCTTCGCTGGCTACTCCCGGGCAGTGGGCCGGACGCCCTGGATCCTGGGCGGCGGCGCGGCGGCCCAGTACCGCGGAGTGGTCCACGCGCTGGGTGGCGTGGTCGCTGCTGGTGAGGACGCGCTGGGCGAGTTCCTCGGACGGATCGCTCCGTCGGCACGGCGCACAACGGAGCCTTTCGCGCCCGTTCGCTGAGAAGTTCCTGTCCTCTTTGGGGGATGCCCACTCCCAGCGCTCGCTCCAACCGATCGCGGTGCACGCCCCGGTGACCGGCCCGGGCGCGGCGATCGTCCCAACCGGATGTCCTCCCGATCCCGCTCCGCCCGGCCCACGGGCGGCAGCACGGTCCCACACCGGACGTGGGGGTGCTGCATCGGGGTGAGGTCGTTCGCCGTCGCTTGCCGCGCTGGGACCGGCCCCCGCCGCCGGTGACCGCGCGGCTGCCGAACGCCGAGCGGCTGTCGTCCGCCAGCGGGCGGGCGGGTGCGAGGGGTGGCTGGGAGAGGAGGGGCGGGGTGGGGGGAGAGGAGGGGCGGGGTGGGAGAGGAGGGGCGGGGTCAGGTCGGCGGCAGCAGCACCTTGTCGATGATGTGGATGATGCCGTTGCTGGCGGGGACGTCCGGGGTGAGGACCTTGGCGTCGCCGACGAAGACGCCGTCGTCACCGGAGCGCACGGCCAGAGAGCCGCCCTGGAGGGTGGTGACGGAGCCGGCGGCGATCACCGCGGCCGCGTCGAGGGCGCCGTCGGCGACGTGGTACAGCAGGATGCCGCGCAGGGTGTCCGGGTCCTCCAGCAGCCTCTCGACGGTGCCCTCGGGCAGGGCCGCGAACGCGTCGTCGGTCGGGGCGAAGACGGTGAAGGGCCCCACGCCGGAGAGGGTCTCGGCCAGCTCGGCCGCGCCGACCGCGGCGAGCAGGGTCTGGAAGACGCCCGCGGCCGCGGCGACCTCGGGGATCGTGCCCGGACCGGGATCCGGCGGCAGCAGCACCTTGTCGATGACGTGGATGATGCCGTTGCTGGCGGGGACGTCCGGGGTGAGGACCTTGGCGTCGCCGACGAAGACGCCGTCGTCACCGGAGCGCACGGCCAGAGAGCCGCCCTGGAGGGTGGTGACGGAGCCGGCGGCG
>JAVEVO010000190.1:0-12170 GCA_034005005.1 Myxococcota bacterium | reverse complement strand
GCCCTCGCCCTCTCCCTCGGTCCCTTCGCCCTCTCCCTCGGTCCCTTCGCCCTCTCCCTCGGTCCCTTCGCCCTCTCCTTCGGTCCCTTCGCCCTCTCCTTCGCCTTCACCCTCTCCTTCGCCTTCACCCTCTCCTTCGCCCTCGCCCTCGCCCGTCGGGAGGGTATCGGCCTCCTCGCAGCCGAGGGTGGGGAGCAACAGGCAGCACAGGATCAGCGACAGCAACGACGAACGAGACGACAGCATCGGAGCCCTCCTGGGCGTGAGATCCTCGGGACGATTGACGTTAGCGAGAAAGGAGGCGCCGCGTCAACCGTCGGGTGCCGCGGCTGCAGCGAGGGGAGCCCGCAGCGGAGAAGGGCTACGGGGTCGGTCGCCACTCGAACGCGCTGACGCGCAGACCCTCGAACAGGGTGGCTGCGGGCAGCCCCTTGCCGTCCCAGCGCCCCTCGGCGAGGGGGAAGAGGAAGGAGATCCCGTCGATCCCCTTGAGGCTGCACGCGATCCCGTCGGCGCCTCCCGCACCCTGCAGCGTGCAGCGCTCCAGCCGGTGCACGTCGTCCAGGAGGCTGCCGACGGTGAGGTTCTCCGAGGGGCTGGGCACGTCCGCGCTGACCACGCGGATGGACTGGACGACGTCGCCGGGTCCGGGCAGCACCTCGAGCACCGGCACCCCGACGTAGGAGACCACGAGGATGCGCAGGCTCGCGTTCTCCACCCGGCGCGAGGAGGCCGCGACCTCCATGCCCGGGAGCAAGGTGGTCAGGCTGCCGAGGTCGACCTTCACCCCGGCCCGGATCGGCCCGACTCCCCCGCGGCTGACCCGGAGGTCGCGCGGGGACAGCTCGCGCACCGCGGCCGTCGGGGTCTGGGCCAGGGCCGGCAGCCCGCCCCCGAGGAGCAGGGCGATCGCCAAACTAGTCGAAAGACGTGCCATCTTCGTGCCTCCTGCCCGCCCGGGGAGCCTCCCCGGCGGGACCTCAGAGCCAGTCGTCGAACGCCTCGTCGGAGCACCCCTGCTCACCGATGCTGTCGTCCATGCAGCCGTTGACCTCGTCGTGGTCGCGACCGAGGAGCTCGTCTCCCCCGCGGCAAAGATCCGCGATCCAGTCCCCCCAGAGCACGTCGTCGCCCGTGCCGCCGCAGAGCACGTCCAGCCCACCGCCGTCGTTGCCGTTGACCAGGGAGTCGTCCCCGCCTTCACCGAGCAGCAGGTCGTCCCCCGGACCGCCGTTGAGCCCGTCGCTGCCCGGGCCGCCCGCGAGCCGGTCGCGGCCCTCCTCGCCCCACAGGGTGTCGTCGCCGCTGCCGCCGCGCAGGGTGTCGTCGCCCACGCCGCCGCGCAGCTTGTCCTCTCCCGAGTCGCCGTCCAGGGTGTCGTCCCCCTCCTCGCCATCCAGGAAGTCGTCGTCGGTGCCGCCGAGGAGGCGGTCGTTGCCGAGGCCGCCGTACAGCTCGTCCCGCCCGAGGTTGCCCTCCAGCCGATCGTTGCCCGCGTCCCCGTAGATCAGGTCCGCGTGGCCGGTCAGGGGCGGGTTCTCGCTCTCCCCGTACAGCTCGTCGTCCCCGTCGCCCCCGTGGATCTCGTCCCGGCCGATGCCGCCCTCGATGCGGTCGTTCCCGCCGAAGCCGTAGAGGCAGTCGTCGCCCTCGAGCCCGCGCAGGTCGTCGTCGCCGGGCGTCCCGAGGATCAGGTCGATCCCGGCGGTGCCACGCAAGGGCTCGGGCACGAGGGTGCAGGGTCGACCCGCCTCACACCGCCAGATGCCGCCCGTGGTGTGGATCGTGGCCTCACCGCGATAGGCCGCGTCCAGCCAGGCCGCCCAGCTCCGCCCGCAGAAGCGCCGGTCGAGGTCCGCCGCGGAGCAGGGGTGCGCGGGGTCGTAGCGGTCGTCGGGCGCGGGGGTGCCGTCGATCCGGGCCTGCAGCCCGTGGTAGCCGCGGCACTCGGGCGGGGGGTCCGGGATGACCGACGCGAAGTCGTACCGGCCGTGGCGGTAGATCAGGTAGAGGTTGTGCAGGGCCATGTAGTCGAGGCCGTTGTACTCGGCGCCCGGGCGGTACTTCCCGCCGATGCGGTCGCGGTTGTCGTAGAAGCGGTGCTCGCCCAGCCAGCCGTTGACCTCGACGCACCCGGCCACTTCCCGGCAGGGACCGCCGCACGGGGCCGAGCCGAGGATCGACTCCATCCGCCAGAGGGAGAGCTCGGCGCCGACCGGGACGCCCTGGTTCAGGGCGTGGTGGAACGCGAAGAGCTCCTTGGAGTCGCCCACCGCGAAGCGGGTGTACTTCTCCGCGTCCCAGTCGCCGGTGATCGCCTGCAGGCGCAGGGCCATGTTCCGGTTGTAGCTGAAGGTCTGCTCCCAGCCCGCCTCCAGCAGCGCGAAGATCCCTTCCCCCACCTGGCTCAGCTCGTCCTCGTAGTCGGCGACTCCGAAGTCGTCGCCGCAGATCCGGTTGGCGGCGCGGGCCAGCTTGCTGGAGAAGCCGATGGCGTTGCCGCCCCATTTGTCCGGGGGCGAGGTGCCCGTGGGATCGACCACCCGCCACTCGTGGTCCTTCAGCCGGCCGACCAGCCGGTGGACGATCTCCCGGGCGTGCTGCCGCAGGTCCATCCCCTCGACGACCACGCCGTCGGGCACCAGGGAGTGGATCAGGCCCAGCCCCTCGAGCAGGCCGATGACCTGGTCCTGGCTCTCGAAGGAGCCTCCCGCGGTGGTCAGCTCGCCGCAGTCCGCGGTCGAGGTGACGCACTCGTACCCCGCGATCCCCGGCTCGTCCCGCGGGAAGCGGTAGCTGCCGTCGGGGTTGAGCTGGAAGCCCTGGACCACGTCGTCCCGCTGGAAGAAGCCGTTGAGCGCGGGGGCGACCCCGAAGTGGGCCTCCGCTGCCCGATCGAGCCGATCGAACGCGCTGAGCGCGTAGAACAGGTCCTGCTCGGTCTGGCTCTGGTCGAGGCCGAGCAGCCCGAAGGCCTTGTGCTCCGAGGCGAGCACGCCGAGGTAGATGCCGAGCCAGATGGTGGCGTCGCCCCACGCGTACTTGCCCTGCGCGTCGGGATCGTCCTCGAGCCCGGTGCAGCCGCTGTCCTGCACGAACCAGTCATTGGCGCAGTTTACCGACTTGTCCCGCTCGGTGGCCGGGATGCTCTGCCCGGCCTCGAGGCCCAGGGAGATGAAGCCGGGGTAGCGGGCGCTGCCCTCGCCCCGGAAGCGTCGGCGGTACTCGAGGTACTTGGCGAGCCAGTCGTCCTCGCGGCACGGCGGCGGATCCTCGAGCCAGCTCGGGTCGACGACGTCGGCCGGGTAGCCCGGCGGCGGGAAGGGCGGCCGGGTGCAGTCCGGCAGACACCGGCCGTAGCTGCCGTTGAGCTCGCCGTCGTCGCACTCCTCGTCGAGCTCGGGCTGGGTCACGCCGTCGCCGCAGTAGGGAGCGCCGCCGCCGCAGTTCACCGCACAGTGGTCGGGCAGGCCGTTCTGGGGGCCGTCGTCGCAGGTCTCCCGGCCCGGGGTCACCAGGCCGTCACCGCAGTGCGGTCCCGGACCGAGGCAGTCCGTGGCGCAGTGATCGTACTGGCCGTTGTCCGGGCCATCGTCGCAGAGCTCCCCCTCGTCGCCCTGCAGGGCGCCATCGCCGCAGCGGGGGCCGAGGCCCCGGCAGTCCGTCCGGCAGCTCCCGTAGCGACCGTTGCGGTCGCCGTCGTCACACGCCTCGGTGGCCGGGTGGAGGAAGCCGTCGCCGCAGGTGGGCGTCGGGCCGTCGCAGGTCGCGTTGCAGTGGAAGGGCGTGCCGTTGGCCTCCCCCTCGTCGCACAGCTCGACGCCGAGCTGGATGAGCTCGTCACCGCACCGATCCCCGAGGCCCTGGCAGTCGCGCCGGCACTGCCCGTACTTGCCGTTGAGCACGCCGTCGTCGCAGACCTCCCCCTCCTCGACGAGCTGGTTGCCGCAGTAGGGGGCCGGCGGCCCGCCGTCGTGGCGGTCGACCACTCCCCCCGTCGGGTTCTCCGGCTCGGCGCAGCCCGGCGGCAGCAAGCAGGAGAGGAGCAAGAGCACCGCATGCGGGGAGAGGACCTTGCGGACCATGACCACCTGCCCTGCCGGTTCGTCCGGCGATCTGAAGAGCCTGGACCCGTCGGCTCCGAGCATAGTGTGGGAGCGGGGGAGCGGGCAAGGTCGGCGCGCGCCGGCAGTGACGAGGCCGCCTCCTCAGGCGTCGAAGGCGAAGCAGATCCACTCCCCGTCGTCGGAGGGCAGCTCCTCGCGGCAGGACAGGGACGCGTAGCGCTGCCGGAGGGCGTCGCGCTGCCGGGTGTACAGCCCCCCGAGGATCAGGAGGCCCCCGGGCCGCACGGCCGGGATCAGCTCCGGGGCGAGGCGCTCCAGCACCGCGAGGTGGACGTTGGCGAGCACGACGTCGAACGGCTGGGCCAGCAGGCGCAGATCGGGGTCGAGGAGCTCGACCTGGACTCCGTTGGCCTCGGCCTGGCGTCGGCAGGCCGCGATGGCCAGGGGCTCGATCTCCGTGGCCGCGACCTGGTAGCCGAGCTTGGCCGCGGCGATGGAGAGGATGCCCGAGCCGGCCCCGACGTCGAGCAGGGTCCGGCCGGCCCCGTGGGGGGCGAGGCGCTCGAGCAGCAGCAAGGCGCCGCGCGTCGTCGGGTGCATCCCGGAGCCGAAGCCACCCCGGGGGTCGATCACCAGGTCGATGCCGGTGGTGCGGGGCGGGGTCCAGGGCGGGCGCAGGGAGAAGCCGCCGATCACCTGCCCCTGGTAGATGCCGCTCCAGCCGGGCTGCCACTCTCCCGGCCGGGAGGCCGTCTGGAGGACGAGCTGCTCGTCGACCTCGAGCAGGCCCAGCCAGGCCTCGATCCGGTCCTCGAGGAAGGCGGGCCGCGCCTCGTCGAAGACGACCTCGAGTGTGACCAGGCCGGTCGCTTCGTGGCGGGTGCGGGCCTGCTGGGCGCCGACCGCCTCGCAGAAGCCCTGGATGACGCGTGCCGCGTGCGCGGGCAGGGTGAGGCTCACATGCCGCTGGCCCATGGTCGCTCCTCGGCCCCTCGCCGGGGCCGTGCCGGGGGCTCGATGATCCGCCCACGGTCGGTCGCGGGTCAAGGGGAGGCGCTGCGGGCCGCGGCTCCGGGGTCCGTGGGCCCAGCGTGAGCCCGACCGTAGACCCCCGGGGGGATTTCGACGTATGTAAGAGGCCAGGCCGCCCCGCGCCCGGGCTGCCGAGGGAGGAGGAGATGCACGGGACCCTCTTGCTGCTGCTGACACTCGCCGGCGTGCCGGAGGTCGCGGCCGGGCCGGATCTGGCCCTCACGGCCACGGAGACCGCCGCGCCGGTCGTCTCGGTGACGGTCTTCTCGGACCGGGCCCGGGTGACCCGGCGCGGCACCGCCCGGCTCGGCGCGGGGATCACGACCTTGCGGTTCCCCGACCTGCCGGGCGCGACCCTGCTGCCGACCTTGCGGCTGGGCTGCCGCGAGGCCAAGGTGCTGCGCGTGGAGGCGACTCCGGTCGAGCAGGAGCGGTCTTCCATCGACCAGGTGGAGGAGCTGCTCGTCCGGCTCGAGGAGCTCACGGACCGCATCCGGCTGCTCGACGGGGAGCGGCAGGTCCGCACCTTCGAGCTGGGCCTGCTCGCGCGGCTCCAGCCCAAGGCGCCCGTCGACGAGGCCGAGCGGGTCGGGAAGCCGGCGCCCCCCCTGGCCCCGGCCGCCTGGCGGGTCGTCCTCGAGTTCCTCCAGGCCCGGGCCGACGGCCTGCGCTCCCAGGTCCGCCAGCTCGGGGTGCAGCGCCGCACCCTCCTCGAGGAGCTGGAGGGCGTCCGGCGGGAGGTCCGGGCCATGGACCTCGGGGCCTTCGCGGTCCGCCGGATCCAGGTCGTGGCGATCCTCCAGAGCCCGGCGCCGACCGTGGCCAATCTGGAACTTCAGTACCAAATTCCCGGCGCGAGCTGGAAACCTCGGTACGATCTGACCTATCTGCCGGACCGTGGGCAGGTGCGCCTGGCGATCGCCGGCACGGTGAAGCAGGCGACCGGCGAGGAGTGGCCCGAGGTCGCCCTGGAGCTCTCCACCGCGATCCCGGGCCAGAGCATCGAGCTGCCCGAGCTGCTCACCTGGGCCCTGGGCGAGAAGAAGGAGTTCGTGCCGGTGGTCCGGGCCGCGCGCCAGCCCCCCGAACCGAAGCTCAACCCCCCGCCGAGCCCCCGGGGCAGCCACGCGGAGCAGGAGCGCCAGGGGCGCCGGGAGCTGCTGCAGGAGCGCCTCGCGGAGCTGGACGAGCTCCTCGAGCTCGACCTGCGGCAGCCCGAGCAGACTCCGGGAGGCTCCTCGCACGCGGTGCAGCTCGCGGCCGTCGGGTCGTCCAGCAGCTACTCCCGCAGCAAGGAGGCCCGGAAGTCCATGGCGCCGCCGCCCCCGCCGTCCGCACCGCCTCCCCGCCCGATGATGGCCATGGCGCCAGAGCCGGCGCCCGCCTTCGCCGGCCGCGGGATGGCCGACAGCCTGGACGGCGAGGTGGAGCTGGAAGAGATGGATGCGCGCGTCCAGTCGCGCTCGGGGGGTGAGGGGTTCGCGAGCCGCAACATCAGCGGGCTCCTGAGCCTCTCCGGTAAGGCGGCTCCCTCGACCACCTCCCTGCAGCTCTTCGAGGCGGAGCCGACGGACCCCGCCCGCGCGCTCGCCGCCGACTCCCCGGCCCTGCTGGCCGGCGGGCTGGACTACGTCTGGAGCTGCCCGACCCGGGTGACGGTGCCGAGCAAGGGCGAGGGGCAGTCCGTGCCCCTGGCGGTGCTCGACCTGCCCGTGGAGGTGCTCTACGAGGCCACCCCGGCCCTGAAGAAGACCGCCTACCTCGCGGCCCGGGTGACTCACCAGGGCGACCGGCCGATCCTGCGCGGCCAGGCCAACATCTTCATGGGCACGGACTTCGTCGGCCAGGGAGAGCTGCAGACCACCGGGCCCGGCGGGCTGCTCGAGCTGCCCCTGGGCGCGGACGAGGACATCCGGCTGGAGCGCACGGTGGTCCCGGCCAGCCAGACGAAGGGGCTGTTCGGCAAGGAGGAGGTCACGACCTACACGACGACCATCGAGGTGGGCAACTACAAGCAGCGGCCGGTCCGCATAGCGATCCACGACGTGCTCCCGAAGAGCGGCCGCGAGGAGATCAAGATCGACCGGGGCAAGCTCCAGCCCGCTCCGGTCAAGGGGCCCGACGAGGACGGCGTGATCCGGTGGGAGCTGGACCTGCCGCCCGGGCAGACGCAGACCATCACCTTCACCTACACGATCCGGCGGCCAGAGCACTGGCTGCTGCAGCAATAGGCAGGGGGACACCATGCACCGGACACCGAGCATCCACGCCAGGTCGCTCCTCCTGCTGCTCGTCCTGGGCCTCGCGGCGCCCGCGCGGGCCGACGAGGCCAAGCGTCCCGCGGCGCCGCCCATCACGCGGGTCGTCGTCTTCGCGGACCGCGCCGAGACCACCCGGGCCGGGCAGGCCCCCTGCCAGAATGGCCGGGCCGCCCTGACCTTCCCCGGGCTGCCGACCACCATCGACACGCGCACCCTGCGCCCCGAGGCCAGCGGCAAGGCGCGGCCCATCGGCACCGCCCACCGCCAGGTGACCCTGCGCGAGGAGCGCAACGAGCGCGCCGCGGCCCTGGAGCGAGAGGTGCTCGTCGTGCGGGACGAGCTCCAGCGGATCGGTGATCGGCTCGAGGTGCTCGACGAGCGCGAGACGCGCACCGCGGGCTACGGCAGCTACTTCGTCCTCCTGGGCAGCGAGGAGCTGCGCAGCGAGCGCCCCGATCCGGCCCGCTGGGGCGCCGTGCTGGACACCCTCGCGGGGGACGTGCTCGCCGGCCGGCGCCAGGCGGCGACCCTGCGTCAGGAGCAGCGTGCGGCTCAGCGCAAGCTGGACGTGCTGCAGCGCCAGCTCGCCGCCCTCGGCGGCGCCGGGGTCCACGAGGAGCTGGAGGTGGTGGTGACCGCCGAGTGCAACGGGGAGCCCCAGCCGCGCCTCTCCCTGTCCTACGTCGTCCCGGGGGCCACCTGGCGCCCCGAGTACGACCTGCGCTTCAGCGCGGACCGCGGCGCCAAGACCGGTCCCGGCAAGGCCGAGCTGACCGTGGCCGCGGTGGTCCAGCAGGCCAGCGGCGAGGACTGGGAGGGGGTGACCCTGGTGCTCTCCACGGCCCGCCCGAAGCTCGGGGCCCAGGCGCCCTACCCCGCGCCGTTGAAGGTCCATGGCCGCAAGGCCGGCGAGGACAAGGTGCTCGTCGACGCGCTCGAGCGGCGGGAGAAGCTCTCCGGGCCAGCCAGCGCCACCGCGGCGGGGCCCGCCGCGGCCGTGCTCGAGGACCGCGGGCAGTCCTTCGTGTTGACCCTGCCGCACAAGGCCACCGTCCGGGCCGATGGCCGCCCGTACTGGCTGCCGGTGGACGTCACGACCACGCCGGCCGAGGCCAAGCTGGTGACCGTGCCCAAGCTGCGCGCCCACGTCTACCAGCTCGCGGTGCTGAAGAACCCGGCCCGCTACCCCCTGCTCGCAGGGACGCTGCACGCCTATCGCGGTGGCTCCTATGTCGGCGACGTCCAGCTCGAGCACAAGGCGCCCGGCGAGACCCTGGAGGTCTCCCTGGGCATCGACGACGAGATCCGGGTGGAGCGCAAGGAGGTCAAGGACCGGGATCGCCAGGCGGGGCTCCTCTCCTCGACGAAGCGGCTGGAGCGAGCCTACCGCGTCCGCACGACCAACAACGCCACGGGACCGGTCCAGCTCGAGGTCCGCGACAACCTGCCCGTCAGCAAGACCGAGGAGGTGAAGGTCGAGCTGGACCGGAGCAAGACGACCCCCGGCTTCTCCCTCGACGGGCACCGCGGCTTCATCACCTGGACCTTGCAGCTCCCCCCGCGGGTCGAGACGGTCGTCGACCTCGCCTATACGATCAAGCTGCCCGAGGACTGGCAGGTCCAGCTCCGGTGACCACTCCGGCGGAGCCGGTCCTCGCCGGACGGATCGTCGCCACGGTGCTCCTGCTCGGCCGGGGGCTGCTGCGGGGGGCCGGGGGCGCGACTTTGCGGGCCCGGCTGGAGACCGGCGAGCTGACCGCCGGCCTCCTGTACCGCCAGTTGCTGCGCACGACCTACCGGCTGCTGCTCGCCGGGGAGGCGGAGCTGCCCGCGGCGCTGCTGCTCGAGGAGCCGGGGGACCTGGCGGCGCAGACCCGGCCAGCGCCCGCACTGCGGCAGGCCGCGGTGCAGGCGCTGTTCCCGGCCGGCGTCGCGCCGCCCGCGGACCTGGTGACCGAGCTGGCCGCGCTGCACCCGGCCTTGCTGGCGCGCCAGCCCCTGGTCGACGTCGCCCGGGCGGAGCTGCAGCTCGCGGCGGCGCCGGGAGGGGTCCGCAAGACCGCGGGCTGCTACTACACGCCGGCTCCCCTCGTGCAGCGGCTCCTCGACCTGACCTGGCAGCCGCTGCTCGACCGGGCCCTCGCCGGGCCGGACCCCGCGGCCCGGCTCGGCTCCCTGACGGTGCTCGACCCGAGCTGCGGGACCGGCGGCTTCCTGCTGGCCGCGGTCGACCGGCTGGCCCTGGCCCTCGCCCGGGTGTGGGCCGGGGAGGACCCCCCGGACGAGGCGCTGCGGGCGCGCGCCACGCGGCAGGTGATCGACCGGGCGGTGTACGGGGTGGACCAGGACCCGCTCGCGCTGGAGCTCTGCCGGCTGCTGCTCTGGCGGCGTGCGGGATGCCCCCGACCGGCGCCGCCCGGGCTGGTCGACCACCTCCGCTGCGGGGATGCCCTGGTCGGCGCGACCCCGGCCGGGCTGGCCCGCCGTGGCCTCCCCCTGGACAGCCCGGCCGCGGCCGAAAGCTGGTGTGCGGAGCTGCTGGCACCTGGGCGCGGTCCCGCCGGCGAGGTGTCGCCGCGCTCCCCGGGGGGCCCTGGCCGTCCCGGGGGCCTGCTCCACTGGCACCTGGCCTTCCCCGAGCGCCTGCCTCCGGAGGCGGCGGCCGAGCTGGCTGCCGGCGCCGGTCCGGGCTGGGCGGGCGGGTTCTCCTGCATCCTCGGGAATCCCCCCTGGGAGCGGATCAAGTTCCAGGAGAAGGAGCTGCTGGCCGGGCTGCTCCCCGAGGTGGCCGGCGCGACCTCGGCCGCGCATCGCCGGCAGGAGCTGGCCGCGGTCCTCGAGGTCCGGCCGGCCCTGGCGCGGCTGCTGGCCGCGCGGCGGGAGGCGGCCGCGGGGCTCAGCCGCTTCGTCCGTCGTTCCGGACGCTACCCCCTCACCGCCACGGGCGACGTCAACCTCTACGCGCTGTTCGCCGAGCTGAGCCTCCAGCTCCTCGCCTCCGGTGGGATGGCGGGGCTGATCGTCCCCACCGACCTGGTGGCCGGCCTGACGACGCGCCGCTTCTTCCAGGAGCTGGTCCGGGCCGAGCTGCTGCGCGTGCTGGAGGAGTACGACAACCGAGCCGGGATCTTCCCGGGGGTGGCCCGCCAGCAGCGCTTCTTGCTGCTGGTCTTCACGGGACCGCCGGGGGGCGCCGGGCCCGCCCGGGTGCGCTTCGGCCTCCAGAGCCTCGCGGCCGCGACCGCCGGGGAGGAGCTGACCCTCGGCCCGGAGGAGATCCGCCAGGTCAACCCCCTCTCGGGCACCTGCCCGGTGTTCCGCTCGGTCCGGGACCGGGACCTGTCCCTGCGGATGCACCGGGCGGTCCCCGTGCTCCAGGAAGGCTGGGGCGACGGGCTGCGCGTGCAGCGGCTGCTGGACATGACCGCGGACGCCCGCCACCTGCGCCCCTGGGCCGAGGTCGCCGGAGACCCCGACTGGCTGCCGGTCTGGGAAGGGAAGATGGTCGCTGCCTGGGACTTTCGTAGTGCCAGCATCGTCCATGATGGGACCAAGAGACTGCGTCAGCAGCGGGCGGTCCTCCATGGCCCGGCAGACCACGCCCACCCCGACTTCGTCAACCGGGCCTTCCACGGCGCGCCCCAGCGGCTGATCCTCGACCGGCTGGGTCTCTCGGCCCCCCCCGCCGGCTTCCTCGCGCTCAAGCGGGTCACCTCCGCGGCCAACGTGCGCACCTTCGTCGCCTGCCTGCTGCCCTGGTGCGCGGTGAGCTACACCCTGTACGTCCTGCGCCCCCCGGCCGGCGCGGTGTCCGTCCTCCCCGGGCTGCTCGCCAACCTCAACTCCCTGGCCGCGGATTTCCTGGTGCGCGGCAAGACGACGCAGCCCTCCCTGCCCCAGGGGGTCCTGCGGGAGACGCCCCTGCTGCCCCCGGACTGGTACGATCGTCCGGCGCCCTGGGAGCCCGCCCGCACCCTGGGGAGCTGGCTGCTGCCCCGCGTGCTCGAGCTGAGCTACAACGCCTGGCCCCTCGCCCCCCTCGCCGCCGCGCTGGGGTTCGCCGGGCCGCCGCACCCCTGGGACCCGGCTCGCCGGCGCCAGCTCGGCTGGGAGCTGGACGCGGCCTTCCTGCGCCTGTACGGCCTCGGGCCGGCGGACGTGGGGCACCTGCTGGATTGCTTCCCGGGGCTGGCCCGGCGGGAGCAGCGGCTGCCCCCCGAGGAGCGGAGCCGGGAGGGCATCCTGCGGGCGCTGGCCGCGCTGGGGAGCTGAGGGGCGCGGGCCGGGAGGGTGTTGCCCAGGGGGAGGGGGGCGCGGGCGGCGGCGGCTGGGCCTGCCAGACCGCGTCCGGCGGGGGTCCGGGGGGCGGCGTGCTGCTGCTCCTGGGCCTCCTGCTCGTGGGCCGGCGCTCGGGGAGATAGAAGGACGCTCGAGGCAAGAGGTGCTCCAAGGGGAAGGCACCACTCGAGGAACACTCGGCACCTATTTCCATCGATCAAATGGGCCTGGTTGTCGAATCAGATGACTTTCCTCAGCATAGATGATGGTCACCAATGGCCTGGACCGGATAATCACACCCAAGATCCGCAGCACAGGCATCAAAGGGCGCATAGGAACTTTCAAGGCCCTTTCTTCACCTGGTCAAGGTAGCCCAGAGAGTGCCCGGGTGTCGCGCGGCTGGCGCGGCTGGCGTGGCGTGGTTGGCCTGGCTGGCGTGATGTTGGCGGTCCGCGGTACGGGGTTGGCGTGAGGCGTGCTCGGCATCCATCCGCAGCCCCCAGGAGCCATCGGCAGGAGCCGTCGGCGAGCG
>JAVEVO010000333.1:0-2684 GCA_034005005.1 Myxococcota bacterium | reverse complement strand
CGAAGCCGAGGGGCCGCAAGGCCCACCGGTCCTTTCGAACTATCGACTGGCTTCAGACGGCGAGGAGAGGCGGGGGTGTCTTGGGCGCGCGCAGCAGCAGCGGACAGGAAGGCAACGGCTCCGGCCGGCGCGCCGGGATCGGCGTCGCGGCCGCCTCGATGGTGGTGGCCGCGCGCAGGGGGGCCTGGCCGAGCTGCCCACTCGCCGAGGAGAGGTTGAGGACCGGGCAACCGAGGTGGGCGAAGGCGGCGCTGGCAGAGTCCTGCCCCAACCCCGGAGACCCGGAGTCTCCGGTCGGGGCGTGCGCGGCCAGGCGCTCCCGGCCGTCGTCCCAGGGGAGGTCCTCGAACCGGTGATGCTCCGCACAGTAGTGGTGCTCGTGGGTGGCGAAGGCCAGGTGCAGCAGGCCGGACAGGGGCAGCAGGACCAGCGAGCAGGCGAGCTCGAGCGCGAGCCCGGCGCGCAGCCACCTGGCCCGGGGCGAGTCGCGATCGGCAGGGCTCCTGAGCATCGACGGCGTCTGGTCCCCGATGCAGGTCGCCGACCGAGACCGTCGCGACGCTGCAACCCACCAATGGATAGCGGGCGAGGATCACCGGGGCAAGCCCATTCCGGCGTCGGGCCGGAGGCGTCCGCTCAGCGCAGGGGCAGGATCTCCTCGAGGTAGGCCCGGTTCTCGGCGTTGAAGACCGCCGGCCCCTGCCCGTCCAGCTCGGCGCGCTCCTCGAAGGGCCGCTGGCTCCCCGCGTCCATGATCGCGTTGGGCAGGTCCATGAGGTTGTGGAACTCGGTGGGCGCACCGTAGGGCAGGCTGAGGCCGAGTGAGTGACCGACCTCGTGGGTGAGGGTGCTGCCGATCAGGTTGCCGAGCACCCGGATCGCCTCGGCGATCTCCGCGGCGCGGGGACCGTCCGGGTACTCGTCCACCTCGATGGCCTGGCCACAGAGGAAGGGGGCGATCCCCTCGAACACGTCCTCGAAGCGCGTCGAGGCCAGGCCGATGGGCTCGGGCAGCAGGGTGGAGAACTGGCGGAACGACTCGAGGAACACGCCCCCGTAAGCGAGGTAGCCGCTCTCCTCGGCCCGGGCGTTCTTGCCGCCGATGACCTCCTGCAGGCGCAGGTTCATGACGTCCTTGGGGCTGTCGCCCTCCTCGCCGCTGGTGTTGTCGAGGCCGAAGAGGTCGTGGCCGTTGGGGTCGAGGCCGCCGACCTCGATGACCAGGTACTCGACGAAATCGCGCGGTCGCTCCTCGGTGAAGACCACGTTGATCCCGCTGTAATCACGGTTGACCACGCTCAGGATCTGCTGGCGAACCTCACGCTCGACGTTCTTCATCCCCCAGGTGCTGTTCAGCGAAATGGTGAAGCCAGGAAGGTACTTGATGTAGACGACCTGCTTCGTCGGGGCGATCTGGAAGCCATCCGTATAGGGGATCCCCACGACTTCCTGATCATCCCAACTGATGATCGGGGTGATGGTCCCGGAGAACACGCCGGGAGTGGCCGTGAGACCGGTCAAGGACTTCTTCTGGCCGGCGAGCACCACCGTCTCGGTGCGGAAGGGGATGCGCACCTTGCCGTTGCCCACGGACTCTTCGGGGAGCAGCTCGTACGCGCTGAGGTCCACGGACGCGGCCTCGCCCCGCGGCTGGAAGCGCCCGTCGAGCCGCAGCAGGGTCCCCCCCCGGGCGGTGGCCGGCAGGAAGCCGCGGCCGTGCACGTCGACCCACTGCCCCCGGCTGGCGGCCGGGGGATCGAGCGCGGCGATCACCGGCGGCAGGACCTGGAGCCGGACCGGCACCCGCTCGCTCTCCCAGGTCTGGCCCTCGCCGGTCGTCGCCCGCAGGTGGGCCTCCCCCTGCACCGTGCCGGGGAGGATGCCGAAGGCCGACGCCGGGAAGCCGACGACGCCCTCGTCCCGCCGGGAGTCCGCGGCCACGGGGAGCACGTAGGACACCGGGCGGCTCGCCCCGGCCCCGCGCTGCGCGTCCCCGTCGATGACGAGCTCGACCACGCCCTCCCCGCGCAGCAGCAGATCCGTGGCGACCAGCACGAGGGAATCCTCCGGGAACACGTCGAGGGGCTGGTCGGGATCCTGGTCGAGGGACAGCCCGGCGAGGGTCGGTCGGAGCTGCTGCACCAGCTCGAAGTGGAGCGAACAGGGCACCTCGCTGGCCCGCAGGGGCTCCCCCACCTGGACCAGGAGCAGGGCGGTGCCGTCGAAGGACCCCGCGCCGCCGCCCAGCCCCCAGGACTCGAGCAAGGCCGGCGAGAGCGGGAACTCGGCGCGCCGCCCCGCGTCCGCGACGACCCCGCCGAGCTCTCCGGAGACCTCGGTGACCCCGCCCCCTTCGCCCTGGAACCATCCCTGGAGCCGGAGGCGCGGGGTCTCGCCCTCCTCGCCCCCGAGATGGGTGCCCTGCAGCACGATCCGGCCCCCCGGGAAGAGGCGATCGGGCCCGACGCTCGTGATGGTGACGTCCTCGGGGACCAGCGGCCGATGGCTCATCGCCAGGTCGCCGGCCGCCTGCGCCAGGGCGAGGGTGACCACGCAGACCGCGCCCGGGTTGCCTTGCTCGTCGACCCCCGGAGAGCCACAGCCGCTGCCCGCCAGCGCGGCCCAGAGGAAGGGACCCCAGAGATTCCGCAGGGTTTCGCCGAGTCTGGGCCGTCTTGGCCGCG
>JAVEVO010000332.1:0-2699 GCA_034005005.1 Myxococcota bacterium | reverse complement strand
CCTCTGGAAGGACAGGTCCGTGATCCTCGGTGACGATGAAGGCCTGGCTTTCGTGGTCGTGGGTATCGTGGACACCGTTGCGGTCGACCTGCGCCGGCTCATCCTCGCGGGGGCCGAGAAGCGCCGGCCCTCGTCCTCGAGCAGCTTGGCCCGACCACGCTCGGCCGCGCTCTGCCCCTGGGCGGTCCCTGCGGCCGCGGCGAACGAGAGACAGGTTGCGAGGACGAGCACCGAGAGTCGCTTCATCGCCATCATCCCCTGGTCAGAGCCGGCGCTTGGGCTGGAACTCGGTCGGCGTGGCCGGCTTGACCCTTGCCTGCTTGAGGACCGACCGTCGCACATGGAGGCCGGCGTCCAGCGGCAGGTGCACCTGGGTCGGCGAGAAGCCCCGGGCGCGGAGCGTGTACCGTCTGTCGCTGCCCGGGCTGGCTTCGAGCTCGAGCTCCAGCGGGGTGCTTCCCAGCACCTTGCCCGCCTCGTCCACGACCTGGGCGCCGGGGGGGACCGAGTCCAGCCGGTGGCGCGCCAGCCGGTCAGCAGTTGCCGCCGGTGAGACGCCTTCCGGGACCGCTGCCGCCGCAGTGACGGGAGCGGCGAGCGGGACCGGAGCGAGCGCCGTCAAAGCGGGGGCTGAGGGAGGCGGTGCCGGAGCCTGCGTCTCGGCCTGCGCACGGACGACCTCTGGGGCGGTTGCTGCCTGTCCCGGCTGCTCCGGGGTCAGGAACCGCACAGCCAGCAGGGACAGGGCTCCGACAGCCAGGATGCCCAGAGCCAGCCCGGGGACGAGGAAGCGCCGACGGGATGATCTGCTGGAACCTGGTCCCGGTGGCGGTGACGGATGCGGTGCTGGTGGCGGGACGGCCTGGACCTCGCGGTCCATGGCCATGGTCACACCGTCCACGGGCCGCTGCGGGTCGTCGAAGGCCGCCTCGACCGCGGCCAGCATCTGGCCGGCCGTGGCGAAGCGCTCGTTCCTGTCCGCGCGCAGGGCCTTGTGCACCACCGAGCAGATCGCGGGCGGCACCGCGGCCGGCAGCTCGGGGAGGCTCCCAGTCACGACCTGGTGCATGATCTGATGAGGGGTGAGCTCCTCGTAGATCAGGGTTCCCGTGAGGAGTTGGCAGAGGATCACGCCGACCGCGTAGAGGTCGGTCCTGGCGTCCAGCTCGTCGCCCTGGAATTGCTCCCGGGACATGTAGCGGGGCGTCCCGAAGATCTGCCCATCCGTGGTGACCTGGTGCTCCTTGGAGCTCTGGAGCAGCTTGGCGATGCCGAAGTCGAGCACCTTGACCAGGTCGGTCCCCAGACGCGTGGGCACTAGCATCACGTTCTCGGGCTTGAGGTCCCGGTGGATCAGCCCCTGGGCGTGGGCGGCATCGAGCGCGACCAAAATCTGAGAGACCACGCTGCGGATGCGTGCGTAGGAGAAGCGACCTGCCAGGAGCGCCGTGGCGATCGTCTGCCCCTCGATCAGCTCCAGGGCCATGTACAGCGTGCCGTCCAGCTCCACGCCGAAGTCGTGCAGCGCGACGATGTTGGGGTGGCTCAGCCGGGCGATCAGCTCCGCCTCCCTGCGAAAACGGGCCTCCGCGTCCGACCGCTTGTCGAGGCTGGGCAGGATGACCTTGATCGCCACGTCGCGCAGGGCCTTGCCGCCGACGAGCTGGGCCGCCCGGTAGACCGAGGCGAAGCCTCCGCGGCCGATGACCGCCCGGATCGCGTACTTGCCGCCGAGGATCGTGCCCAGGAAGCCGTCGCGGGGATGGGCTGCATGCTCGCTGGTCGCGACCAGCCAGGAGCCATCTCGCGGGCAACTGACTTCGCCACCCTCCGGTGAGTACCCACACCGGTGGCAGGTCATTCGCTCCATCTCTGCTGCCTTCCCCGCGACCATCGCCCTATCCAGCGACTGTCGCGCCGCTGGAGGGCATGAGCAAGGGCACGGCTCGGCAGCAGGGCTCTGGACTCTTGGTACGGTTTGTCACGAAGAGGGTCTCGGCCCCCGTGCTTGGCCTTCACGCGATCTTCAGCGCAGCCTCCCGATAGAACGCGGCCGGGATGGGCAGCCGGAGCCGCCAGGTGATCGCCAGGGGCCGCGCGCCGGTGTGGGAGACGTAGTCCGCGAGACCCAGGCAGGTGTAGGGGCAGGTCTCGCCCCGCTCGTCCTTCCGGCTCGGACGGACGAAGAGCAGGACGTGACCGCCCTCCTGCCGATGGCGCTGGTCGCGACGCCCCAGCGTAGCCAATTCATCGCCTTCCCGAGCCTCCAAGCTGCCGTCGAGAGCCGGGCCGAGGTCTGGCAGTCCCAGGTGGTCATACCCGAGGACGCGGTGGAGGTCCGCCTGCCGCTGCGGGACCGGCCCGCGGAGGGGCTGTCCGCGGTCCGGGCCACGTCATCCACTCGGACAACCCCGCGCACCCGGACCTGCCCGCGGCCGGGGCCGTCCCCATCGCCCTGCTCGTCGCGGTGGTCCGGCCCGAGGAGTTCGCCCCCGCGGAGGGCTGCCCTGTCCCGGAGTCGCGGCTGGCCGAGGAGTTCGGGCTCACCGAGGCGCCCACCTCGTCCTGGAGCCGCGTCGATGGGGGGCTGTTCTTCCTGATCGACGCGCCGGGGCTGCTCCTGACGCCGGATCGGCTGCGCGTCCCCGGCCTCGACCGGCGTCCCGGCGAGACCGCCTTCGTGCTGACGCGCCTGCCGG
>JAVEVO010000189.1:0-12279 GCA_034005005.1 Myxococcota bacterium | reverse complement strand
TGGCTGCGGTCTGCCCGCTCTGCCGCCACTTGGTCACCAGGTCTTGCCAGAAGATCTCGTTGCTCATGCCGACCAGTCTGGCTCAGGACTGGCGACCTTCAAGACGGGGGCGGTGCAGCGGATACGACCCTAGTACCTCGACACAAGGATTTCGACTGGGTGCAGCCGGTCCGAGGGGGCGGATTCCTTGCCGATCTCCTCCTGCACCCGGCTCGAGCTGCAAAATCTCTCGCCGAGCCGCAGAGTTCGCAGAGAAAAGTGCTCAGCGGGCTGAGCCCTCCGCGGCTCGGCGGCTCTGCGAGAAAATTCTTTTCGTGCGGGGAGTTGTGCCAAGGCCTCGCTGCTCGCGCACCAGGATGATCTGCACCCATTTCGACTGGCTGCATGCTGCCGGGTGGGCCGGCCTCCGCGCTAGCACTCTGCCCTGGAACGGCGTGCAGGCCGGTCGCCACCAGATGATCGACCGGTCATCTTCGCTGTGATGAGGTACTAGTCTTTGTCCATGAGCTTGGGGTCGGCAGCGGTCCAGTCGAGCTTGCGGAGGTAGAAGGAGGAGAACTGTAGCCGGTTGCCCGTCTTGGTCTGGCTGACCTGGACCTCGCCGGTGTTCAGGCCCGCGGCCGAGATCTGCTGCCCCTGGATCAGGGCGCTGACGTCGTCGGCGGAGAGCTGCACCGTGCCGCTGCCCGAGGCCACGCCCGCCAGGTTGACGGCCTTGTTGCCCGGCAGCATGACCCCGGGGGCGAGCTCGGTGTCCTTGGCGTCCTTGGCCGCGAGGGTCAGGCTGGCCGTGCCGGAGGTCTTGAGGGGATCCATGCCCTTGGGACCGAAGAGCTCGGCCGCGCTGGCGGCCCGGGGCTCCTGGCGGGCCAGGTCGGCGAACTCCTCGCCCTTTTTGCCCTCGAGCTTGCGCAGCTTCTCCTCGTACTCCATCCGCCGCTGCCGGTCCTTGATCTCCCAGGCGATCCGTTCGCCGTTGTCGTCGCCGGCTTCGCGGATCTTGCGATCCCGCTTCTCCTCCCACTTGCGCCAGTCGGCCTCGAGGTCGGCCCGGTCCTCCGCGAAGTCCTCCTCCTCGCCGGCCCGCTTCTTCTCCCAGCGCTCGTGGCGCTGGGCCAGCTCGCGCTCGTTCTTCTCCTTCTTGGCCTCGGCGTTGGCCTCGTCCCGGGGCGTCTTCTTCTCCAGCGCCGCGCGCTGGTGCTCCATGACCGCGGTGACCAGGTCACCGATGTTCAGGGACATCTTCGACTTGCCCACCAGCATCTTGGTGGCGTCGATGTCCCAGAGGCCCTTGAGGTTGGCCTTGACCAGCCCCTGCGCACCCTCGCCCTCGAGGTAGGCGCCGCCCACCCGCACCCAGGCCGGCCCACCCAGGCTGGGCCGGAAGGTGACCCGGGTGCCGTTGGCGCCGGCGATGAGCTGCCGGCCCCGGATCACGAGGTCCGCGTCGAGGGACGCCCCCGCGGGCACCTCGAGCTCGCCCGAGCCCAGGCCGTAGCGACCCGGCTGGAGCGGGGTCTGGGTGTGGATCTCCGCGTCCCGGACCAGGTTGGCGCCGGTCTCGGCCTTCTGCTGCGCGTCCTTCATGGCCGCGAGCTTGGCGTCCTTGTCGGCCGGCTGGTTCTTCTGCTGCTCCCGGTCACCGCCCGCGGTCTCGATGTCGCCGCTGGCCTGGATGTCCTTGACCTCGAAGTGCGTCGGCCGGCCATCGGGCCCGAGGACGACGTGGGCGTCGCTGCCCGCGACCTTGGCCTTGGCCCGCAACCCGTCGTCGCGCCGGGTCAGCAGGGCTTCACCGCTGAGCTTGGCCGCGGTGAACTCCTGGAGGCGGAAGTTCTTGTCGGTGCGGATGGTGGGCGACTTGGCGTTGAGCTGGGCGTTGTCGCAGTCGTAGACGTTGTTCTGCTTGTCCGTGACGGAGATGCCCGCGTTGAAGTTGACGTCGGCGAACTTGCCCTGGTAGCCGGCGTAGCCCCCGCTCGCGCCGACGATGGGGTCGAGGGTGCCTGCGGAGGCGTCGATGCGCAGGTTCTTGACCAGCTCCAGGGCGCTGCGGGCCCCGGGCTGGAGCTTGCCGAGCATCTCGTCGGTGAACGCCGCGGCCAGCAGCCGCCCGTCCCCCTCCAGGGAGAACGCGCCGATCTTCCCGGTGCCCTTGCCCGCGTCCAGATCGCCGCTGCAGTTCTTGGCCGAGAGCCCCGCGACCTGCTTGCCGTCGGGGCCGAGCAGCTTCACCGTCAGGGCATCGAAGCCGCCGGAGACCCGCTCCTTGGGGAGGCGCCACCCCTGCAGGTCCACCACCAGCCGGGAGCCCTTCTTGAGGAACTTCGCCAGCGCGCTGCCCTCGCCCACGGGGACCTGGAAGGAGACGCTGGTCTTCTCCTGCTCGGTGAGGATCGTCAACTGCTCGACGTCGATGGTCCCCTCGGCCTGGTACGTACCGAGGAAGCGCTTGATCTGACCGACGGTCCGGCCGATGGGCTCCGGCAGGCTGCCGGCCTTGTCCTCGAGGGCCTTGAGCAGCAGGGCGATACGCTGGGTGCTGCCCTGGACCCGAGCCGTCTTGACCTTCTCGGGGAAGCCCCCCTGCAGGGCGACCCGCTGGGCCTCGGCAGGATCGACCTCGAGCAGGACCGCGGCGGCCTCCTTGCCGGCACGGTCGACGAGCTTGGCCTCGAAGCGCTCGAAGTTCACCGTGCCGGGGCCGCCCTCGAAGCCCTTCAGCCCGACGGTCAGGGTGCCCACCTCGGGGAGGACCAGGGTGGTGGCCATGGAGCCCTTGGCCGAGACCTGGCCCTTGTCGATATCGACCTCGCCCTTGGTCAGCAGGACGTCGAGGCTCGCATCGAGCTTCGGGCCGTAGCTCCGGGCCAGCTCGAAGGCCGCCTTGGCGCCCGGCGACAGGCCGGGGACCTTCCGCTCCAGGGCCCCCAGCAGGGAGGCGAGGTGCTGGGCGCTGCCCTTGATCTCGACGCGGTCCGCGGCGAAGGCCAGGTGGTCCTTGGGGTCGCCGAAGTCGGGCCGCCCCGAGAGGTCCTTGGCGCCGATCACCGCGAAGCGGGCCGCCTGCCCGCCGCTCTTGTCGGTGAGGGTCGCCTCGAAGCTGTCGAAGCGCATCTCCTTGGGGTTGGCGGGGTTGCCGCGGTAGCCGCTGATCTTCAGGTCGACCGCACCGACACCGGGCGCGTCGAGCTTGGCGACCACGTCGCCCCGGGCGGTGGCCTTGTCGCCGGCCCCCTCCAGGGAGAGGTTGGTGACGCTCATCGCGACGCTCGGATCGAGGGCCTCCAGCGCGGGCAGGGACTTGCGCACCGTGGCGAAGGCGCCCTTGAGCTCCGGCAGGCTGCCGACCCGGCCGTCCAGGGCCCGGACCAGGGAGGAGAGGTCCGCGCCGCGGCCCTTGAGGGAGGCCTTCTTGGCCTTGATCCCCGCGGCGCCGCTCTGCAGGCGCGCCTCCTTGCTGGCGCTGTCGCCCTCGACGACCAGGGAGGCCGCCTCCTGCTTGGTCGCGGCCGAGATCAGCTTGGCCTCGAAGCGTCGGAAGTCGGCCTCCGTCGCCTGGCCCTGCGAGTCGACGTCGAGCCCGAGGACGCGGACCTCGACAGTGCCGACTCCGGCGATGTCGAGCTTGGTCGCGAGGTTCGCCCCGGCCGAGACCGCGCCGCCGGCCCCCTGCTCGACGAGGACGTCGGTCAGCTCGATCTTCGCCTGCGCGTCGAGGGCCGTGCCGTAGCGCTCCACCAGGGAGAGCACCTGCTGCAAGGCCGGGGGCAGGGACTTCGCCTTGGCCCGCAGGGCCTTGGACAAGGCGGCGAGCTGGGGCGAGCTGCCGCTGGCGGTGACCTTCTTCGCCTGGAGGGTCGTCTTGCCCGGGAGGACGTCGACCTCGGCGCCCTTCTGGCCGGGGGCCTGCCCCTCGATGATCAGCGAGGCCGCGCTGCCCTGGCGGTCGTCCTTCAACCGGGCCTCGAACCGCTCGAAATCGATCTCGGAGGTGTCCTGGGTCTTGCTCCCGGAGAAGCCCTTCACCGCGAGGTCGAGGTTGCCGACCTCGGGGATCACCAGGTTGGCCGCGAGATCGGCCTTCACGGTGGCCGCGCCGGGCTTGGCGTCGAAGCGGACGTTGTTCAGGGAGGCCTTGCCGCCGACGGTGGCCTCGATGCCGTAGCTCTTGATCAGCTCCGCGGCCTTGGCGACCTGGGCGTTGGCCTGCAGCTCCTTGGCCGAGAGCAGGGCCCGCACCAGCTCGGGGTTGCCGGCGACCGCGAGGGACTGGATCGTCCCCCCGGCGCTCCCCCCGCTGCCGAAGGCCTCGAAGCCCTTGATGTCGATGGACGCGAGCTCGCCGCCGCCCTGCTGCTGCAGGGCGATCCGGCAAGCCTGGAAGCCGGCCTTCCCCGTGGCCGCGGTCTTGCCCGTGGGGTCCTTGGCCGCCGAGGCCGCGCCGTACACCCCGGTCAAGGTCAGGGCGATCCGGCTGCCCTTGGGGAAGAGCTCCGGCGCCGACGCGAGGGCCGGGTCACCGCCCTCCGGGGTCGCCCCCGGCTGGCTGCCGAGCGCATCCCAGAGGGTCTCGAAGTTCAGGCCGACCTGGTTGATCTCGAGGTCGACGGGCGGCAGGCCCGGGTAGTTGAGGCCGAGGGCCTTGGCCTGATCGAAGGAGAGCTGCGAGACGAGGCCGTCCGCCGGGCCACCCTTGGTGCCGGTGGTGACCGCCGCGGCGTTGAGGCGGAGCCCGGCGAGGTGGACCTGGTTGGCGGTGATCATCCCGCCGGCCTTGATCCCCCCCTTGTCGATGGGCGTGCTGGTGAAGACCGCCCGGTTCAGGGTCGCGCTCTCGATCGTCGCGAAGCCGTTGGAGCCGCCCGCCGTGGGCTTGAGCGGGTTGAAGTGGAGCACCTGCAGGCTGACCCGGTTGAGGGTGCACGAGGAGGAGAAGAAGTTGGGGTAGCGCATGCCGAGGACGGCTAGCTGGTCCGCGCGCATCGCGGCCCGCTTCTGCGGGAGGTTGACGTACAGCTCGACCTTGTTCGCCGCGGCCGCGGCCGGGTCGATGTTGAACATCGTCGCGATGTGCGGCGGCAGGAAGGGGCGGAGGTAGAAGAAGGCCTTGCCCGCGTCGACGGTGACGGTCCCCTCGCCGGTGAGGGGGTTCAGGCCGAGGTCCTGGATGACCGAGGCCATGTCCTTGAGCACCTCGACGCCGGCCTTCCCGTCCTCGTAGAGGTTCTTGGCGCCCTCGATGGCCTGGTTGCCCTTGTCCTTGACCCACTCCCCGGCCTCGCTCGTCTTGCGCGCGAGGTACTCGCCGGTGGTCTCCCCCACGTCACCGGCCTTGCCGAAGGGAGCCCAGGCGCGCCGCAGGTCCGCGCCGTTGAGCCGGTCGTCGAGGTGCGCGACGAGGTCGCGACCGTGCACCTGCTGGTAGGCGTTCTTCAGGAAGTCGAGCTCGGTGCGGTTGCAGGCCTCGAGGATCTTCCAGACCGTCTCCTTGTCCGGGAAGTACTTGTCGAGAGCCTTGAACAAGGTCATGGAGAGCGTGCCGGGCGCGAAGTCCTTGCGGACCAGGCCGGCTTGCTTCAGCTCGGGCAAGGTCGTCGGTACTTTGGTCACGGCAGGCGGCGGCGCGGCCCCGACCTGCTGGGGCGCATCCACGGCCGGTGGGGTCGCGGCCGGCTGCAGCCCGGCCTCGGCGAAGGCCCGGCGGGCAAAATCGTTACCGCAGGCCTGCTGGACGAGGTCGCGCACCTGGGCCAGCTCGGGTGGAGGCAAGCGTCCGGCGGCGACCAGTTGCGACAGCATCCCCGCCAGGGCCGAGTAGGAGGGGCGCCCCTCGAGGAAGGAGGCGACGCTGGCCACGGCCGCGGACTGCGGCGGGGCCTGCTGCTGCTCGAGGCCGCCCTGGGCCTGCTGCTGCTGCTGGCCCTGCTGATACTGGAGGCCTGCCTGCTGGTCGTTGCGATCCGACATCTTCCCTTCTCCCGGCGGCCGACGAGGAAAACGCCCCGGTCTCACGCATCTTATCGGCCCACCAGGCCCCCGTCAAAGCCGGCCCGGGCACACCGGCCGCTGCTGCGCCCTTGCTCCCGGCCCGCGGCTCGGGGAGGCTGCCCGGTGGGCGACGGATTGACGCGACGGGCTCACTCCCGCAGGCTGGGAGCCAGAGTCGGCGCCCGGGGGCGCGGGAGGTGATCCATGGAGCAGGCGCGCTGTCCCTGGTGTCTGGGCCAACCGATCTACCAGGCCTACCACGACGAGGAGTGGGGCGTGCCCGTGCACGACGACCAGCGACTCTTCGAGTTCCTCGTCCTGGAGGGCGCCCAGGCCGGGCTCTCCTGGTTGACGATCCTGCGGCGCCGGGAAGGCTACCGCCGGGCCTACCTGGGGTTCGACCCGGCGGTCGTCGCGGCGTTCGGACCCCGGGACGTGACGCGGCTGCTGCAGGATCCGGGGATCATCCGCAACCACCGCAAGATCACCGGCTCAATCCGTAACGCAGCAGCTTTCTTGAAGATTCAGGAGGAGCACGGCTCCTTCGCCCGGTACATCTGGGGCTTCGTGGAGGGGCAGCCGATCGTCAACCACTGGTCCCGGCCCGAGCAGGTCCCCGCGACCACCCCCCTCGCCGCACGGATCAGCCGGGACCTGATCGGCCACGGGTTCTGCTTCGTCGGCCCGGTCATCGTCTACGCCCACCTGCAGGCGACGGGGCTGATCAACGACCACCTGGTCTCGTGCTTCCGTCACGCCGAGCTGCAGGCCGGGACCGCGCCGCGGCTCACGGGATCGGCAGCCCGTCGAGGCGGGGCTGGCCCCCGTCGAGGCTCTGGACCACGCTGAGGCTGCCCGCCGCGTCCCAGCGCAGCACGGTCAGCCCGGGCGGCACCTGGAGCTGGCTCCCCGGGGGAGTGCTCCCGCAGCCGGCGAGGTCGAGCAGCTCGTCCCCCGCCCCGCGCCGCAGCACGGCCAGGTCGGTACCGTCCGTCCAGGTCAGGCAGCAGGCGGCGGTGCCCGAGGCCGCGGGCAGCCGCGTCCAGCTCGGGACCTCGTCGTCGCCGCCGCGTGGCAGCAGCAGGGAGAGGAAGCCGGCCTCGCCCGCCATCTCGGCCGTCGCAGCGAGCAGGGTGTGCAGGCGCGGGCTCCCCCAGCCGCCCGCGTGCTCCTCGTCCCGGGGCTCCAGGACGAGGGTCCCCGCGGTGGGCACGACCCGGACGTCGACCCAGGCCTGAGGCCGGGTCCAGCGGGCCCCCTCCGGCAAGAGCGCGAACTCGCCGTCGGGCACCTGCCCCCCCCCCAGCCCGTTGGCCTGGAAGGTGTACTGGTGGCTCCCCCCGTCTGCGGGCGTCAGGGAGTCGGCGACGAGGACGTAGCGACCCGCGACCCGCACCACCCGCCGGCGGCTCTCCATCCCCGAGTACGTCGACCGGACGAGGACGCTGGTGAGCAGCGGGTCGTCGTCGAACTCCTCGAGGAACGCATCGGCCCCGGCCTCCTCGAGCTGGGGGTAGGGAGAGCCCCGACCGTCGATCAACACCTGGTTGTGGTCCTCGGACCACTTGACCAGATCGTGGTGCTCCCAGTTGATGTAGCCCGGGTCGATCAGCAGGTACTCCCCGCGATACCAGAGCAAGAAGTTGCCCTCGTCCGCGTGCTCGTGAGCCAGCCCGTGGGTGCGGGCCGGGCCGTGCTCTCCCTGGACCAGCAACCAGAGCGCCGCGGGGTCGAGGCTCGTACGGAACAGCCCGAAGCCGGCCTCCGGGTACACCGCGTCCAGGGGCCAGTCCGGGGGCTGCGCGACCCGGGCGGGGTCGAGCAGGGCGAAGGTCGCCACCTCGGCGAAGCCGGCCTGACGGCCGACGGCCGGCCGGTGCCAGTTGTCGAGGTAGCGCGCGTCGTCGAACAGCCAGCTCAGCAGCCCACCGTGGAGGCCCGAGGGGTTCGCATCGTCGGTGTTGGGCGTCGTGCCATCGGGGAAGACGGCCTCCAGGGCCCGCCCATAGACCAGGCGCAGCCGCTCGTCGAGGCCGGGGGGGACGAGCGGCAGGATCTGGCCGACGGTCGGGTCGACCATGAACGTGAAGGTGCCGACGTTGCGGTAGGGCAGGGTCCGCCCCCGGGCGAAACGCTGGTACGCAGCCCAGAAGGGGAGGTAGCTGTTGCCCCCGTAGACGAGGTAGTTCCACCCCTCGGCGTGGCCGCCCTCGGCGGTCCCCTGGTAGTACCCGACGATGAAGCGGGTGCCCGTGAGCGCGTCGCTCGCATCGCTGGCCGCCTCGGGCCGGTCGCTGACGGCGAGCGCACAGAGCCCCAGCGCGGACAGGGCCTTGGCCGGGTGGTTGTTGGGCGAGACCGCGAGCACGAGCTTGTACAGCGGGCTCGAGAGCACCCGGCGGAACGCGTCGATCCGGCGCCCGACCCCGGTGCGGGCTTCCTGCAGCAAGGCCGGCTCCACCAGGTCGCCGGCCCCGGCCGCCAGATCGTAGGCGCTGCAAGTGCCCGCCAGCCCCTGCGCCTCCTGGATGTCGTAGTGCAGGCCCTCCTGGGGTTGCTCCTCGGGCGGGGGGAACTCGGCCGCGAGCAGCCGGAGGGACTTCTCCAGCAGACTGCGATCCTCCTCCAGCAACCCGACGAAGGCCGCGGCCTCGGCGATCCGCCCGCGAGTCTGCGAGATCGCGCTGTCGAAGTGATCCGCGGGGTGCGCCGGCGGGGCCTGGGCCGCGAGCCCCCGCAGGGTCTGGTACAGGGCGCCGTGGACCGGGAGCTCCCGCCGGCGGCGCAGCTCGGGGAGGTCCGCGGGAGCGAAGTACAGTCGGGGATGGTCCCGCAGCTCGTCCGGGTGCCAGGAGCGAGCCTGCGCCGGGTCGCGGGGGTCGGTGCCGTACGCCACCTCGCGACCATCGTCCACGCCGTCGCCGTCGCTGTCCGCGAGGTGGGGGTCGGTCCCGAGGGTCGCCTCCTGCAGGTCGGTCAGCCCGTCGCCGTCGGAGTCCCGTGCCGGGTCGCCGGTGTCCGGGCCGGCCCCGTCGCCGGCCTCGACGTCCGCGACCACCGGGAGGTCGTCCGCGACCACGCCGTCCGCGCGGGCGGTCGCATCCCCGGGCCCCAGGTCCGGCGAACCGGGAAGATCCGCCAGGTCCGGCGAACCGGAAAGATCCGCCAGGTCCGCCGGGGAGGCGTCCAGCGGGGTGACGGCATCCGTGGGCCGGCTGGAGCCATCCACGAGGCCGTCGGGGAACCCAGGACCGGCATCGGCGACCTCCAGATCGAAAACTGCAGCATCGCGCGCACCATCCGGCTGGTGAGCACCCCCTTGATCCGTGACCGCGCCGTCGCGCGGACCGACATCCGCCCCGGTAGTCCCGTCCGTCGCCGGGTCGCAGGCCCAGACCGGACCGAAAAGCAGGAGCAGCGGCAGCAACCGGTCCCTGGTGAGGATCATCGCCATTCGTCCCATCCAGCTTTCCTCCTGCAGTACGCAACCCCGTCATAGCCGATCGGCGTCGTGCTGGCCAGCCCTCCTCCCGGGAGAGGACCCGGACGATTTCAGAGGCCGGCATCAACGCAGCGACGAGCCCACATCCAGACGCTCGGGAGCTCACGAATTCATCTTCGAGGGGATCCTGCTCCACGAGTAGGTCAGGCGGTCAATGCTTCCAACTGGAGATGGAAGAAACGAACGCGACAATCTGACTTGACAACACTGCACGGAATACTCATGCTGCCCTCGCAACCACGGGAGGTGTCCTCATGAAAAGCACGAAGAAGACCGTTGCCAAGAAGCGCTCCATTCCTGCCCAGGCCCGCGAGAAGGCCACCCAGACCCGTCAGCAGCGTTCGATCTTCAACCGCTACCTCGCGTCCATGAAGGGCAAGCGAGTGGAGGCCACCCAGAAGAAGATCGCCGACATCGACCAGATCCTCAGCGAGGGCACCAAGGAGCGCCGGGTCCCGAAGTTCGTGAGCGGCAAGCGCCACGGAACCGAGGTCAAGCGCGTCCCCCTGCTGCCCGCGGACCGCGCTCGCCTGCTCGCACGCCAGCGAGACCTGCGAACCAGCCTCCCCACCGTGGGGAAGGAGAAGCTCCGGGGCCAGTTCCTCAAGATCCTGCCCACGTACGCCGCGAGCCAGGGCTGGGATCGTCAGATCCTGCTCGACGTGGGCGTCCCCCTGGCCGATCTCGAAGCCACCGGGCTGAAGTAGGCGCTCACCCGGCGACTGGACCGCGCCGCCGGGTGGCCCCTCGGGCGGCCTCCGGGGTCGCATCCGACCTCCGGCCCCGCTCCCTGGACACCATCGGCCCTCGCCCCTATGGTTAGCCCGGCGCGCAGATGCGGGCCGAGGCGAGGTGCGACGGAGTGCAGGTGGCAGGGCAGCAGCCAGGGACCGAAGAGCTGGCCTGGACGGTGACCGGGCGGGGTCGGAGCTCCTGGGTGACCGGCCTGGTCGCCGTGGCCCTCAGCCTCGGGCTGCACGGCGGGCTCGTCGCCGGGCTGTACGCGCTCGGCCTGCTCCGGGCGCTGGCCCCAGAGGCCGGCCTCGAATGGGACGAGGGCGCGGACGAGCCCCTCGGGCTGGGCATCGGCGGCGAGATCCTCGAGCTCGTCGAGCCACCGCCACCGCCACCGCCACCGCCACCGGAGCCGGAGCCTCCACCGGAGCCCGCGCCAGCGCCTCCGCCGGAGCCCCCGGCCGAGTCCAAGCCGGTGGTGCTGCCGCCACCGCCGCCACCTCCCGAGCCCGCCGCCGTGGTCGAGCCGCCCCCCGCGCCCGCCGCCGTGGTGGAGCCCGCACCACCGCCGCCCGAGCCGCCGCCCGCCCCCCCCGCGCCCGAGCCCCTGCCGGCGGCCGCGGCGGGCAGCGCCGAGCCCCTCGAGGGCCCGCCCCTGCCCCCACCCGCAGGGCTGCGCCGAGAGGGCCCGAGCGACCTGCCGACCTTGCAGCACTATGTCCCGGGCAACGCCCGGCTGACCGCGCTGGTCCGCCTCGACCGACTGCGCGGCTCGCCCTACGAGCCCCTGTTGCGGCAGATCCTCCAGGCCGTCCCGGACTACCGGATCCTGCTGCAATCCACGGGCGCGGACCCCCTCACCGCGTTCGACAGCCTGTTCATTGCCTCGGCGTCACCGCGCTACGTGCAGGAGACCTTCCTCGCGATCCGGCACCGCTGGTCCGATGCGGAGATCCGGGACATCCTGGCACGACGGTTCGATGAATCAGTACCTTGGGACCACTACGGCGCCTATCCAACAAGAAATCTGGTCCCTTCGTCCAGCAAGTACTGGGATCCGCGCAAGATCCTGCTGGCCCGGCCCGGCCTCGCGCTGGTGGCGCGTCCCGAGTGGCTGGAGTGGCTGACCGCGCCCTTGCCGCCGGGGTCGCCCTTGCTCGATCAGCCCGGGATCGGCGTCCCGCCAGCCGCGGACGGGACCGTCCCCGGCAGCCCACCCGCGCCGGACGGGACCGCCCCCGGCAGCCCACCCGCGCCGGACGGGACCGACCCCGGCAGCCCACCCGCGCCGGGCTCCCCGGGTGGGGCCTCACCGATCGCGGCGACTCCGGGATCAGCCCCCGGCAGCGAGACGACGAGCACCGACGAGGTGGGGCCACCGGCGCCCCTGACCGCGCTGGACGGGCTGGCCGTGGTCGACGGTGCGGCCGAGGAGGGCGACACCCTGGTGCTGCTCTCGGCCCGGGGCCTGGTCTTCCTCGCCCCGGGCGTGGGCCGGCTCCCCCGCTTCCAGGCGGTGCGGCTGCGGGTCAGCGACGTGCGGCAGCCTTCCTTGTTGCTCGATCTGCGCTTCGCGGAGGAGGGCTCGGCGCAGGCCTTCGCGGACTCCTGCCCGAGCCTCGCTCGCAAGATCGCCCAGGGGATCCCCATGGCCGACCTGCTCGGGCTGACCGAGCTCATCACCCGGCTGCGCTGCACCCACTCCGGGCTGTACGTGACGGTCACGGGCAAGTACAGCGAGGCCGAGCTGCTGGACGTGCTCGCGTACGTCCTGCCCTTCGTCCCCCATCCCGGTCTGCGAGGCTTGCCCGCTCCCCCCGACGGGCCCCCGCCCCCATCCCCGACGCCGGACGCCGGCATCGCGGCCGTCGCCTCCCCCGTCCCACCGGGCTCCTCCCCGGACGCCGGCATCGCGGCCGTCGCCTCCCCCGCCCCCACCGTCCCCCTCCCGGACGCCGGCATCGCGGCCGGCGCCTCCCCCGTCCCACCGGGCCCCTCCCTGGACGCCGGCTCCGGTGCGGCCGTCGCCTCCCCCGCCCCCACTGGGCCCC
>JAVEVO010000331.1:0-2707 GCA_034005005.1 Myxococcota bacterium | reverse complement strand
TCTTCCACCGGCAGGGTGCCGGGGATCTGCTTGCTCTCCGTGTCGACGATGAAGGTCCAGCTCGTGCCGGTGGAGCTCAGGAAGAACAGGGAGAGCACTCGGCCCGCGTAGACCGCGCCGAAGGCCTCGCTCGGCTCCGCCTGGGTGTTGTTCTCGGTGCGGGTCTCGCCGCCCTCCTCCTTCACCGTCGCCTCGACCTCGGTCGCGGACTCCTGCTGGCCCTCGCCCTCACCCTCCGCTCCCTCGCCCTCGCCCTCCGCGCCTTCTCCCTCTCCCTCGCCCTCGCCACCACCGCTCTTCCGGTTGTCGTCCTCGCAGGCCACCAGGGCTCCCGCCACCAGCCCCGCTACCAGTACCAGGCTCGCTCCCATTCGTCGCATCCGCATCGGTCGTTCCTCCTTCTGGTTGGGCGGCCCCTGGCCGCCAGGATGACAGGCTCGCGGCAGCTAGGACGCCGCGACCGGTTTGGTATTCAAGCCTCGCCGGACCGCCACCGCCGGGCGGCCTGGAGCCGGGGCCGCAGCAGCAGGTAGCTCACGGCGAGCGCCAGGGACAGGCCCGCCGAGCCGAGGAGCAGTCGGTTGGCCATGGCGAAGGCGGCCAGGGTCGGGCTCCCCCCGGGCGCGGCCCGGTCGAGGAGCGTGCCGTACAGGGGCTGCAGGATCCCCGCACCGAGGAAGCCTCCCCCGTTGACGATGGCCATCCCGATGCCCGAGAAGCGGGCCCCGGCGATCTCCTTGCCGAACCCCCAGGCCGGCGTGAAGCCCGTGGCGAAGAAGCCCATGCCGCCCATCCAGAGACAGAGCGCGGGCAGGTTCCACCAGCTCGCGGGCAGCGTGAGCAGCAGCACCCAGGCCAGGACGAAGAAGCCGAGCATCGTCACCATGACCCGCATCCCGCCGAGGAGGTCGCTGAGCTTGCCGACCAGCAGCGCCCCGGCCATGTGACCGATGGAGATGCCCATGACCGCGACGCTGGCCACCGAACGCTCCACGCCGAGCAGGGTCACGCTCAGCCGCGCTCCCCAGGCGGCCTGGAGGGTCATCAGCGGTGCCATGGCCCCCAGGAACACCAAGGTCGGGAAGTAGATCTCACCCTTGCGCAGCGTCTGCCCCAACCCGCGCCAGGTCTCCCGCCAGCTCAGGGCCGGCGCGCGCAGGTCGGTCGCGAGGGTGGCTGGGCGGTCCCGGACCAGGGCCCAGGCGAGCGCGCCGAGGAGCAGGGTGCCCCCGGCCACCAGCCCGAACGCCCCGCGCCAGCCGAAGGCCGTCGCCGCGAGGTCGAGGGGCCAGGTCGAGAGCAGCGCGCCCGAGTGGCCCACCGCCACCGCGATCCCGGTGAGGGTGCCGAACTCCCCGGGCCGGGCCCAGGAGCCGTTGAGCTTCAGCACGCAGACGAAGATCGGCGCCATCGCGGCGGCCGTGAGGAGGCGCCCGACATAGAGCGCGGGCAGCCCCGGGGCGAGCGCGAACAGGGCCGAACCCCCCGCGGCGAGGAGCATCCCGCCGGCGATCACCTTGCGGGGGCCGAGGGAGTCGGCCAGCAGCCCCGCCGGGATCTGGAGCAAGGCGTAGACGTAGAAGTACAAGGAAGCGAGGTTGGAGAAATCGACGGCGCTCAGCGTGAACGCCTGCTGTAGGTCCGGCTGTACCACGGTCAGCGCGGTGCGCTGGAAGAAGACGGCCAGATAGGCCAGAAGACCCGCGGCTAGTACTTTTAGTCTACCCGGCATGGCCCTCTGCCTCCCTCAGGAGCGCGCCTCTTTACAGTAGGTTGCGACACTCCGCCAGGGTGGACGGTGCGTTCCGAGGTCGTCAGGGCTGGCGGTAGGTGACCGTGAGCTGGGGGCGGCGCGCAGGCTGCTGCTCGTCCCAGGCCGTGATGCTGCGCGATTCGCGATAGCGGGCGAACTCCTCGGCGTCACCGGCCGCGTTGACGAAGAGGAAGGTGATCGCCCCGCCCGCGTTCCAGCCGGGCCGGTCGACGGTCTCCTGGACGAGGGTGGCCAGCTCCTTCGGGAAGTCGTAGGGACGGTCCCGGTCCCAGCAATCCTGGACCCGCTGCCAGCAGGCGTAGTCCCAGACGGGCAGGCACTCGCAGTCGTCGGGCCCCGTTCCCTCGCAGTCCCGGTTGCAGCGGACCACCATCCGCTCGACGAAGGCGAGGCTGCGGAGGCGCTGGTCGGGGCGCCCTCGTTCGTAGCTCGTCGGATCGAGGGGCGTGGAGTCGTCCGCAGCCTCGGCCCAGACGTTCAGGAGCAGGGGGTGGTTGGAGTCGACCTCGTTGGTCGGCCACCAGCGGACGGTGGCCGTGAGGATCTCGGCCCCCGGGGGCAGGGGGAGGTCGGAGAAGCGTAGAGCGGTGTGGTAGGAGACCCCCGTCCCGCTGAGCGGGTCTTCCCGCCGGCCCAGGGGGACCGATGCGCCGCCGAAGAGGTTCCAGGCTCCCGCAGCCGGATCCATCAGGTAGGAGGCCAGCGCGTCGGACGGCTGGCCGAGGGAGCGGGTGATGGAGACCACCTCGCCCTCGCCCTCGCCCTCGCCCTCGCCCTCACCCTCACCCTCGCCCTCGCCTTCACCCTCGCCCTCGCCCTCGCCTTCACCCTCGCCCTCGCCCTCGCCCTCGGCGCCCTCGCCCTCGCCCTCGGCGTCCTCGCCCTCGCCCTCGCCCTCACCCTCGCCCTCGCCCTCACCCTCACCCTCGCCCT
>JAVEVO010000188.1:0-12349 GCA_034005005.1 Myxococcota bacterium | reverse complement strand
CAGCGGTCCCCGAGCTCGTTGGCGCACCAGAAGGACTCGGAGCAGCGCCGGAAGTCTTCCTCGCAGCTCCAGGGATCGATCCCCTGCTGGAAGCAGATGTCCCGGTTGGCGGCACACTGCTGCTCCACATTCCGCCGCTCCCGCTCGCAATCCTCGCAGCCGTGGCCATCGACCAGCTCCAGCGCCCGGGCCGGCAGCGAGCCCGCGGTCCGGCGCAGGGCGACGCCCAGGGACGCGGCCTCCAGCACCTGATCGGATTGCAGCCTCACGGCCGGGCAGGCCTGGGCGGTCTCGAAGATCAGCGGCTCGCTCCCGAGCTGCTCCTGGTAGGTGAAGCGGGCTGCGATCGCCTCGCGCACGGCGAGCTCCAGGGTCACACTGGTACGCGGCACTCCGGCGCCGGTTGGCGCGAGCGGCTTCATGAGCACCGAGAGGTGCACGTCCCCCTGCATGACCTCGGGCAGGTCGGGGATCGTGAAGAAGCGGGCCGCCTTCTCGATGGACACCCGCAACGCGGCCAGGTCCAGCATGAGCGTCAGCTCATCGGGATAGACCCGCAGGGACAACGGCGTCACCTGCTCCCCGACCTCGCCGACCAGCACGTCGGCGTACAGGTCGGTGCTGCTGCTTCCTCCCTCGGCCCGGGCCGCCGGCGCCCAGACGCGCACCCGCACGGGCAGACCCGGCGGGCAATCCTCCTCTTCCTCGACGACCGCACGCGTCCCGTCGTCCCCCTTCCCGCCGAAGATCTCGCGGTCGCGCACCCAGCGGAAGAAGTCGCAGGTCACACTGGGCGGGACGTCGAAGGTCACCGACCAGGGCGCCCCCTCATCGGGGACCAGGTTCTCCGGGACGAAGATCGGATCGTACCAGTCCGGGAGCGTTTCCTGGAACTTTTCGACCAGACGCGTCCCGGAACCGACGAAGAGCTTGAAGGTCGGCGGGGGCTCGGGGGCCTTCATCCCGTCTCGCGGATCGAGGCGCAGCAGGCGGCGGACCACGTAGTCCAATCTCTCCGTCAGACCGAAGGCGTCCAGGTAGCCCAGGGAGTCGAAACGCTGCAGCACGCTCTCCATGTTCGCCTCGAGCGCCTGTCGCACGGAGAGGTGGTCGACGGCCACGCACTCGCTCTCGCCGGACCGGCACTTGCCCGGATCCAGGACGAGGCGGGGATTGTCCTGCTCGGGGCAGACCGCGGCCACCTCGACAAAGACGGTCGCGCTCGCCCGCAGGCCACCCTCGTCCTCGATCCAGTACTCGAAGCTGTCGGTGCCGTGGAAGTTGTGGCGGGGCTCATAGACGAGGGTCCCGAGCGCGGCGCCCGGTCCCCGCCGGTCGATGATCTTCCCCCCGTGGGCGCTGGTCGCGTCCACCGCCACCAGGACCGGCGCCGCCACCTCGGCCCCGTCCGGATCGACGTCGTTGGCGAGCAGGGCGGCCACCGCGATCTCCAGGTCGACCTCGTCGGCGAGCTGGTCCACGCCGCGCTCCAGGCGGTCGTCCGTCGCGATCGGCCCATCGTTCACCGAGGCCACGGCCACGGTCACCGCCCCGGTGGCGAGGCCGCCCTGCGCGTCCGCGATCGTGTAGGCGAGCTGATCCTCACCATGGAAGTTGACGGGAGCCGTGTACAGGAAGCCGCCCGCCGCCGGCGAGACTGCGCCCACCGTCTGCGGCGTGGCGACGAGCTCGACGACGTGCAGGTCGTCATGCTCGACCGGGTCGAGGTCGTTGGCCAGCAGGGTCCCCGGTGCGATCGGCAGCGGGGTGTCCTCCTGCGCGAGCAGCCGATCGGGCCTGGCCAGAGGGGGATCGTTGACTGCGGTCACGCTCAGGAGGATCCAGCCCACCGCGGTCGCTCCCTCGGCATCGGCCACGGTGTACGCCAGCAGCTCCAGGCCGTGCCAGTCCGGGGCCGGCTCGTAGACGAAGCTCTCGCCCTCGGGGCGGATCTTGCCACGAGTGCCGGGGGTGGTCCGGATGTCGACCAGGGAGAGCGCCGCCAGCCCCTCCCCGTCCGGATCGGAGTCGTTGGCCAGCAGGGCCGCCCTCCTGCCGGCATCCAGCACCAGCGCGGTGTCCTCTTCCGTCGTCAGCTCGTCGTCCACGGCCACCGGCGGGTCGTTGCGGGAGGCGATCCGCAGGTGCACCAGGCCCCGACCGGACGGCGCCCCGGACGCGTCCACGAGCGTGTAGCCGAAGACGTCCTCGCCGTGGAAATCCGCGGGGGGCGTGTACACCAGCCGCCCCTGACGCTCTTCCGGCCGGCGGGTGTCCACGAGGCTCCCGCCAGCCGTGGTGCCGGGATCGACGGTCGCGACCCAGAAGCTGTCCCCGAGATCCACGTCGTGGTCATTGGCGGTGAGCTCGGCCGTGTGGATCTCCAGGGGCACGTCCTCCGCGCCGCTCAGCTCGTCGTCCTGGACCACGGGAGCATCGTTCGCTCCCCGGACATGGAGCCACACCGTGCTCGGCACCCCGCTCTGCCCATCGCTGACGATCACCACGAATCGGTCGTCACCCTGGAAATCCCGCGGCGGGAGGTAGGTGAGGGTCCCACCGTCCGCGGACAGAGCGACCGAGCCGCCCTGCAGTGATCGGGAGTCCGCCGCGACCACCGCGAGCTCGTCCTCCAGATCCACCTCCCGGTCATTGAGCAGCAGCTCCTCCGCGCTCAGGACCAGCGCCTCGTCTTCTGCCCCGTCGAAGTGGTCCTCGGTGGTCTGCGGCGGGTCGTCGACGGGCGTGACCAGGACGGTGACCAGGCCGGAGGCGGTCTCCCCCTCACTGTTCACGACCTGGTACCCGAACGAGTCCTCGCCGTAGAAATTTGCGGCTGGAATGTAAGTGATGCTGCCGTCTTGCTCGCCGAGCCCACGGCCATCCAGCACGATGCCCCCCTTCGCCGACCGGGCCTGCAAGTGCTGAAGCGAGAAGGAGCGGCTTCCCCCGGGACCGTCGTTGGCGAGCAGCGTGGCGACGGGGACGGTGAGCGCGACGTCCTCCGGGGTCGTCAGCAGGTCGTTGACGACCAGCGGCGGATCGGCCACGGGCAGGACGTGCACGAACACCTTCGCCTGCGCCGAGGCCAGTCCGTCCGAGATCGAGTAGTCGAGCGTGTCGGTGCCCTGGAAGTCCGGCGGTGGCGAGTAGACGTAGGCGCCGTCCCGCTCCGCGACGACGCCCACCGTGGCGGCGTTCGCTTTGACCTCCATCACGACGAGGCCTTCGTCCACGTCCACGTCGGAGTCGTTCGCCAGCAGGAGGGCCAGCACGGTCTTGTCCAGGACCAGGATGCCGTCCTCGTCCATCGTCAGCTCGTCGTCCCGCGCGACCGGCGCGTCGTTGACCGGGACCACGGTGATGGTCACGGTCGCCGGGGCCGAGAGCCCGCCCCGCTCGTCCATGACCGTGTAGCTGAAGGCATCCTGCCCGTGGAAGTCGGCCGGTGGCGAGTAGCGGAGCGTCCCGTCGCGCTGGCCCACCGTCCGCTCGTCCAGCACGGTGCCGCCGGCCGCGGAGCGGCGCCCGAAGCTGTGGAGGGACAGGACGTCCCCGAGGTCCGCATCGAGGTCGTTGGCCAGCAGCTCGGCCGTGGAGATCACGCGCGCCGTGTCCTCGTCGGTGGCGAGCGTGTCATCGACCGCCACCGGCGCGTCGTTCGAGGCCGTGACGAGCACCGTGACCCTGGCCGTGACCGGGACGCCGCGCTGGCCGTCCGTGAGGGAGTAGGAGAAGGAGTCCTCCCCCGCGAAGCCGGCCGGCGGAGTGTACAGGAAGGAGCCCACCGCCACTCCGGCGGCTCGCTCGTCCACCACGCTGCCCCCTTGCGCCGAGGCGGTGGCCACCCGCTCCACGACCAGCTCCTCGGCCCCGTCGGGATCCCGGTCGTTGGCCAGCAGATCGGCGGTCGTGAAGCGTAAGGGCCGGCTTTCCGGGGTCGTGAACTGGTCGTCGCCGGCCGAGGGCGAATCGTTCACCGGCGTCACGGTCACCCGCACCCGACCAGGGCCCGTGCCGCCGCGGCCATCGCCGACCTGGTAGCCGAAGTGATCCTCGCCGTGAAAGTCGGCCGGCGGAGTGTAGGTCAAGAAGCCCGCCAGCGTCTGGACGATCGTCCCCCCCTCGGCCGAGACCGGCTCGAAGCTCGCGAGGAACAGCGGGTCGTCCTCGACCGGGTCCGCGTCGTTGGCCAGCAGCTCGGCGGCCACGTCGAAGGCCAGCGGCGTGTCCTCCGGCGTGGCCAGCAGGTCCTCTGCCGCGACGGGCGGATCGTTGACCTCCTGCACCGTGATCGTGACGGTCACCTGGACCGGACCCTGGCCGCCGATGCTCACCGTGTAGTGGAAGGTGTCGACGCCGTGGAAATCGAGCGCCGGCGTGTAGAGCAGTTGGCCCGGCTCGGGCTCGACCACGCTCCCGGCCTCCTGCGTGGTCGCCTCGAAGCTCTGGAGCTCCGGCACCGCTCCCCCACCGGCCGGAGCGTCGTTGGCCAGGAGCTGCTCCACGACATCGATGGCCAGCACCACGTCCTCGTCCGTGCTCAGCGTGTCGTCCCGGACGGTGCCCGGCCCGGTCTCACCGCCCGGACCAGCGGGGTCCTCGTCCGCGCAGGAGTACAGCGTCAACAGGAGACCGAGCAGACAGGGGATGCAATCCTTGGCGCTGCGCATGAGTCGTGCCCCTCCTTCCTCGTACGTGTCGATACGCCGACCCGCTCGGACCGAGCCCGAAGGGCCCGGCGTGTCCCAAGATCTCCTGACTTCCTCTTCAGGAGCGCGAGACTACCACGGACGGAAGGGTGGGGTCACCATCACTGCGACAGGTCGGTGCTTTTCGGAGCCCGCCCCCGGCGGCGCTGCCCACGGGCCCGGAAGGATCAGCCTCCGCCCTGGGGGATCTGGCAGAGGACCTGCTGCTGGCCGCAGCGCTCCATGGCTTGCGGCAGGTCCTCGCAGCCCGGACAGGAGGGCTCGGTGAGGCAGGCCCCGAGGTTGGGGATCGCCGCGAGCAGGCAGCGGCAGTCCGCGATGCACCCCGTGGGGTCGGTGCTCTCCAGGGTCCCGCCCATGGCCGCGCACTGCTGCTGCGCGGACGCGATGGCCTGATCGCACAGGGCCGCACAGTCGATGGCCGGCGCATCGTCGCAGCTCCCCGCAGCCCCGCAGGTCTGCGTCGCCGGGTCGCACACCTGGCCGCTGGCGCAGCACTCGTCCCCACAGGGGGACGCGCAGCAGCGGGGCGGGAAGCCGACGCAGCTCTCCCCCGCCCCGCAGCACTGGTCCCCGCAGGGGGACGCGCAGCAGCGGGGCGGGCTGCCGAGGCAGGCCTCCCCGTCGGCACAGCAGCCGTTCCCGCAGGTCACCGCGCAGCACTCGTGGAGCGCCGCGAGGCAGGTCGTGCCCGCGGGACAGCAGGTGAGCCCGCAGGGGTTGGCGCAGGGCGCGCACACGCCCTGCTCGGGGTTGGCGCAGATCTCGGCCGGGCCGCAGCAGCTCGGGCCGCAACCGCTGGTGCAGGTCTGGCACTGCCCCGCGTCGCACCGCTGCCCGAGGCCGCAGCAGTCCGCGATCCCGCACGGGGTCAGGCAGCCTACGCACTCGAAGCAGGACTGCGCCGCGGGGCAGCAGGTCGCCCCGGAGCCGTTGGCCGCGAGACAGACCCGCCCGCCTCCCTCGCAGAGGCTCCCCGGGCAGCTCGTGGCCTGGTGGTCGTGGCACGCGGCGACCCAGTCGGCGAAGGACGTGGTCAACGAGCCCACGGACCAGATGGTCAGGACCTTCTTCAGGAACACGTAGGCCGTCTTGACCTTGGACGCGCCCGTCACCTCCAGCGCGACGTTGGCGGTGAGGGCGGCGCACCCGCCGACGAACAAGGTGAAGTCGGCCCAGGTGCAGGTCTGGGCAGCGACGCAGGTCCCGAGCTTGCCCGCGTCCTGCAGGCAGTCCACGCCCGAGAAGAGCAGGTCTGCGTAGTACTTTTTGACCTCTCCGGCGCCGAGGTCGAGGAGGGCGTACAGGGCGCCCTGGGCCTCGCAGGAGAAGCCGCACGCCGGCTCGACGTTGGACAGGATGAGGGCCGCGCGCCAGGCGGTCGGGCCGGACGGCGCGAGCGGGGGGGCCGCCTCCCGGGCAGGCAGCCCCGTGAGCAGCGGGACGTCCCGCAGCCGGTCCACCAGGAGGTAGAAGTCCTCGTCCGGCTGCCAGGGGGTCTGGGTCCGGTACGACTCCAGCATCGCCAGGTAGTTGCCCGCGAGCACGGAGACGTCCCGGGGGCCGAGTCGCTGCTCCAGGACGTCGGCGAGCGCGGCGAGCTCGGGCCCGCCGGCGGCGAGGTCTCGCTCCACCTGCTCGGCCACGGCCTCGAGGGCCTGGACCTCGGCCGCGGCAGGGTCACCCACCCCGTCGTTGCCGGAGCGGTCCCCGTGGGGCCGGTCCCCCGAGCACCCCCCCGCGCCGCCGAGCACCACGAGCGCCACCAGGAACCAGGACCACGTCGTGCTCATGCCTGCTGTCCCCCCGCTCTCGGGCCGGCCCGCGCCGGCCTCAGCGCCGGCCGCCGCCCCGGCCGTTGTACACCGGGGCCCCCGAGCGCCCGAAGCTGGCGAACAGGGCCACGGCCTCGTCCCGACCGACTCCGACGGTGAGCGCGATCCGGCGCTGGCGCAGCTCGTCCGGCCAGGTGGCCGGGAGGGGCCCCTCGTCGAAGCCCGTGAGCGACTCCAGCTCGGGACCGTCGCCCGCGATCACCAGGTCCACCACCCCGGACCAGAGGGTCGCGCCGAAGCACATCGCGCACGGGCGCCAGTTCACCACGAGCTGGTGGGCCGGCAGCCCGGGGGCGCCGAGATCCCAGCTCCCGAGGGCCTGCTGCGCCAGGGAGAGGGCCATCACCTCGGCGTGGGCGCAGGACAGGCCCAAGGGCACGACGCGGTTGACCCCCAGGGACACCAGCCGCCCCCGATCGCGCTCGAACACGGCCGCCGCGAAGGGGCCGCCGCTGCCCGCCGCGACGTTGCGTCGGGCGAGGTCGTTGACGAGGGCCATCCGCTGCGGGAGCGTGGGGAAGTCGGCCGGCAGCCCGGCCGACAGATCCGTCAGCCAGTCGGGCAGGTCGAGGGTGAAGGAGGTGGGCAACGCGGGCATGGTGAAACGGCTCCTGTGCAGTGGGGGGCACTCACCCCGCTGAAACCACGCTCGGGGTCGCGACCAGGAGCAGACGAGGTCCCGCGCCGCGCGCACCGACCGCCGCGGCCCAGTATCGCGCCGCGGTCGAAAACACGCCTCATTCCCGGGCCTCCGGGATCCCGCACGCCCGGGCCCGCGACGCCGACGGGCGTGGACCCCTTCGAAATCGCAGACCAATCACCAGGGGTCAGGGCGGGCGCCGGCAGCGCCCCCGCCCCACGAACAGTTAAAACCCGCCGCTTCCCGGCGCGACGTCCACCCCCCGGCCGTCTCTTCCCCAACGGAACGACCGACCACGGACCGGCCGGACGGACGCGCAGCCAGGAGAGGAAGCGATGCTCAAGACCAACCTCACCCACCTCGAGTCGGAGGATTTCGCGCAACTGCTCGCCAGCCACGACAACGTCATGGTCTGCTGCGGCCGGATGGGGCCCATGTGCCTGCCCGTGTACGACGTCATGGAGCAGCTTCGGCCACGCTACCCCCACGTCCAGTTCCGCGACCTCTGGTTCGACGGCCCCCAGAGCCACCTGATCCGCGACCTGCCCGAGGTGCGGGGCTTCACGGGGCTGCCGTTCACGGTCTACTTCCACAAGGGCAAGGTGGTGGCCGCGACGAGCAGCATCCAGACCCGCAAGCAGGTCACCACGATCCTCGATCGGGTCTTCCCGACCGCTGCCGCCACCGCCACCACCTCCACGCCGGCGGCAGCTCCCGCCGCCCAGTGAACCGGGGAGCCGGCCCACGGCCGGGCCACGTGCCGACGGGCCCCGGAGGGAGATCATGAGCAAGCACTACGACGTCATCGTGCTCGGCGGGGGACCGGCGGGGCTCACCGCGGGCATCTACCTCGCCCGGGCGAAGCTCCGGACGCTGATCATCGACAGCGGCTCCCTCGGCGGCCAGATGGTCATGACCTATGCGGTGGCGAACTACCCGGGCGTGCTCGAGGCCTCGGGGCGCGAGATCGCGCAGACCATGCGCAAACAGGCCGAACAGTTCGGCTGCGACCTGCTCTGGCAGGTCGAGGTCTCCGGCTTCGACCTCACCGGTGACGTGAAGCAGGTGACGGTGGAGGACGAGGGCACCTTCACCGCCCCGGCGGTGATCCTCGCCACCGGCGGCGTGCCCCGCAGCCTCGGCCTACCCAGCGAGGCCGAGTTCAAGGGTCGGGGCGTCTCCTATTGCGCCACCTGCGACGGCGACTTCTTCGCCGACAAGCACGTGGTGGCCATCGGCGGCGGCAACTCCGCGGTCGAAGAGTCCATCGCCCTGACCCGCTACGCGGCCTCCGTGACGCTGGTGCACGAGCTCGACCACTTCCAGGCGCACCCCTTCGCGGTGGAGGAGGCCCGACGCAACCCGAAGATCCGCTTCCTGCTCGAGCAGGACATCGTCGGCTTCTTCGGCGGGGATACACTGGAGACGGTGCGGGTGGCCCACAAGCGAACGGGCGAGGTCACGGACCTCCCCGCGTCGGGCTGCTTCGTCTTCATCGGCTACGTGCCCAACACCGAGCAGTTCCGCGGCCAGGTCACGCTCAACGAGCGCGGCGAGATCCTCACCGACGAGGCCCTGGCCACCAGCGTTCCCGGGGTCTTCGCGGCCGGCGACTCTCGGGCCAAGCGCTACCGGCAGATCACCACCGCGGTCGCCGACGGCACCGTCGCCGCCTTGAGCGCCACCGAGTACGTGCGGGGCCTGGCCGCGACTTCCCCGGCGCCCGGGCCCGGCTGAAGACGGCCATCCCCGACCGCGTCTCCGGGAGCACCCGGCCAGACGGGCTGCCCACCGGGCCGGGCGAGGATGCCCGGCGGGTGGGAACGGTCAGTCCTCCCGGGGGGCGGCCAGGTTCGAGACCTCGTCCACGATCTGCACGGTCCGGCTGCCCCAGTCGACGACTCCCACGTCCCAGAAGGCGTCGGTGGTCGGCAGCCGCCGGTGGAGCAGCTCCGCGGCGAGCAGACCGTCGAGGAAGACCCGCACCGTGGCGAAGCTGACTCCGTAGCCGTGGTCCGCGAAGTAGTGGACGCCCACCCGGTACAGCCGGCCCCGCTCGGGCTCGTCGAGGTTGATGTTCTCGGGCCCCGCGCCGTCCAGGTCGTCGATGTCGAGGGTCGGATCGCCCGCGGCCTGGCCGGGGCGGCCCCAGTCGGGCGCCGGGTTGGCGTAGTAGCAGTCGGCCGGCCGGTCGAACCAGTCGCCCAGGGGATGCAGCAGGTGCAGGTCGAGGTCGCTGCCTGCCGCATAGCCCGTATCGGTCTGATCGGGGTCCGCGGGAGTGTCCCAGACGAGCTGGACGTGGATCGCGGAGCGAGGCCGGCAGAGCACGAAGACCTGCGCCACGCGGCAGGAGGGCAGCCCGCGCTGGTCCACCACCTCCAGCTCGAAGACGTACTCGCCCGCGAGGTCGAGGAAGAAGGTCGGGCTGGCCACGGCCTCATGGGGGGTCAGGGCCGCGGTGGAGCCTCCGGGCCGCGTCCGCACCGACCAGCGGTGGACCAGCGCGTCGCCGTCCGGATCGTGGGAGCCCGCCCCGCTCAGCTCGAGGGTCGCCAGGGGGGGCGCCTCGAGCCGGTGCTCGGGGTCCGGGAACTGCTCCCAGACCTCGGCCCCGGCCAGCCGGGCCTGCGCGTGCGCCTGCGGACACGAGTTGGTGGTGCCCAGGCCGAACAGCGGAACGGCCTGCTCTTCCTGACCGGGAACGTCCGAAAGAACCATCAACTGACCGCCATCTGGTCCTTCCGAACCAGGCAGATACGCGAGACCGACCGCGGTGCGGGCCCCGGCCGGCAGGAGCAGCTCCCCCGCGCAGGCCCGGGCGGGATCCCCGGCGCACGCGAGCCCGGCCGCCGCCTCCAGCAACGAGAAGTCCGGGCTCGTCCCCTGCTCGTCGAGGCGGAGCCCTGTGACGACGACCGGGGAATCGCCGCAGTTGACCAGCTCGAGGCCCTGCTCGGCCCGCGTGCCGAGGGCGACCTCACCGAAGTCCACGGACTCCGGGAGGATCTCCAGACAGCGGCGGGGCGAGCCGCCCACGAGCGGGACCTCGAGCTGCCGGGCGTCCGGGTCGTCGGAGTCGATCCGCAGCACCCCGGCGGAGGTCCCGGGAGTTCGAGGCGAGTAGGCGACCCGCACCGTGAAGGACCGGCGGGGCGCGATCGCCGGCGCCGCGGGGAGCAGGTAGGGCAGGGCCGCGTGCGCCAGGGGCTCCAGGGAGAAGGCGCCGCCATCGTCGACCAGGGTCAGGCCCTCGATGGTCAAGGGAGCGGTCCCACCGTTGAAGACCGTCAGGTCCTGCCAGACCGTCGTCCCGGGCGGGGTGTCGGGGAAGACCAGCCGCCGCGGGGTCACGTTCAGCTCGGGCACGACCCGCTCGGCCGCGAGCCGCAGCCGACGGACCGGGGCCAGGGAGTCGTTGCTGCGGATCTCCAGCCAGCCCTGGTCCGGCAGGGTGTCGCGCGGCGAGTAGCGCAGCCAGAGCACGCAGGAGGAGCCCGCCGCGGCATCCTCCCGGTCCCCATCCCCGACGCCGGGGAGCACGAAGGGCTCGACGGCCGGGCAGGCGCTCGGGGTGCCGGCGGCGACCGGGGCGGGGCTCGCCCCCGGCGGCTGGCGCAGCAAGGTGAACTCGGCCACCGGGTCCTCCTCGTGCAGCGCGACCGCGAGGATCTTCAGTGGGCCGGCGCCCTGGTTGGAGATCACCACCTGCTCCACCGGATCCAGCTCGGCGAAATCGATGTACGCCGAGGGGAAGTCCACATTCTCGTCCGGGGTGATTCGGATCTGCGCCGACCGGTCGATCCTGGCCGACTCGCTGTCCTGCAGGCATCCCGTCAGATGCAGATTCACCGAGATCATCAGCACGAACAGGCAGATGGCTTCAGATCGACTGCGTCGGGACATCGTGGTGCCTCCTTCGTTTCCGTATCCAGGAAGGTGTTGGCTACATCTCCCGGGATCCGTCACGAAAAACGACACCAAGCGATCCGGGGCCTCACTTCGGCGGCCCACCTCCGGGAGCCTCCGCGTGCAGCAGGTCGAGGGAGGTGCAAGGGCCGTCGGGCCAGGTGAGGTGGAGGGCCTCCCAGAACTGGTTGCGGCGCAGGCCCGAGCGGCTCTGCTCGCAGCGGAGCAGGCCGTCGACGAAGATGCGCACGGTCGCATCGCTGGGGCCGAGCCCCCAGTCGTCGTAGACGTGCACTCCGACCCGGTAGCCGTCCTCCCGGGGCTGCGGCAGGGAGGCCACCTCGGGCCCCCAGCCGTCGACGTCGTCCCGGTCGAGCGCAGGGTCGTCCTCGGCGCGGGTCAGCCGCCCCCAGTCCGGGGTGGGGTTGCCGAAGTAGCAGTCCAGCGGGGCGGAGAACCACTGGCCACGCGGCAAGAGCAGGTGGAGGTCGAGGTCGCTCCCCGCGCCGCGGCCGGTGTCGAGGGGATCGGGATCGCCGGGCGTCGTCCAGGTCAGCTCGACGTGGAGGTCCGTGGTCGGCCGGGCCTCGACCGCGACCTTCCCCGGCTGACACGAGGGCAGCCCCTCGTCGTCGATCACCTCGAGCTCGAACAGGTAGCGGCCCGCGACCGCGAGGAAGTAGGAGACCAAGGGCGCCTGGACCGAAGGCTGGAAGCGTGGGCTCGCCGCACCGGGCGCGGCGGCGAGCAGCCAGCGGTATGCGACGATCCGGCCGTCGGAGTCCGTGGAGGGCCGGCCGTCGAGGTCGATGGTCGTCCGGGGAGGGACGACCAGCGACTCCGCCTCGCCGAGGAGGCGCCACGGCTCCTCGCCAGCGGGGCGCACCTGCGCGATCGCCTGGGGGCAGCGGTTGCCCGTGCCCCGGCCACCTAGCGGCACGAGCAGCTCTCGCCGGGTCGGGTCGTTGCTGCGCAACAGCAGGCGGCGCTCGTCCTCCCCCACGTCCGCCGGTGCGTAGCGCACCACCACCCGCGCGGCCTGCGCCGCGCCGACCCGGGCGCGGCCCGTGCAACGCGAAGCACCGGCCGTGCACTGCAGCCCCTCCGGGACCGTGACCAGGCTCAGCTCCCCCGTGAGGTCGTCGAGCAGCTCCAGTTGCTCGATCACCAGGTCCTCGTCGCCGCAGCTCGTCAGGACCAGTTCCTGGACCTGGGCAGCGCCCAGCTCGACCGCCCCGAACTCGAGGGCCGCG
>JAVEVO010000187.1:0-12370 GCA_034005005.1 Myxococcota bacterium | reverse complement strand
CCCGGAGCTGCACGGACTCCCGGAGCTCCCGGGAGAGGCTGTTCCAGTCCTTGTGGGCCATCTCGATGCGGTCCTCGCCCGGGGCGGGATCCTTGGTCGCGGGGAGCGGCCGGGCCGCGCGCCAGGTCGCGAGCTGGGTCCGGATCATCTCCTCGAGGATGTCGAGGTCGGGGCAGACCGTGCCCGCGAGCTTCTCCTTGACCATCTCCCGGGCGATCTCGGCCCGCTCCGCATCCGCGAGCTGCAGCACCCGGTGGACCGTGGTGAAGTGGAACTCCCGCCCGTAGCGCTCCTTCAGCAGCGCGGTGATGGCCCTGGACGAGCGCCGCTCCCCCGTCTCGTCCACCCGCAGCTCGAAGATGTGCTGCGAGTCCAGCTCGGTGACGCGTAGCTTCGACGGCATGGAACACCTCGTTTTTTTTACATGAAATTCATCTGTTGCAACGCGTCGCCGGCGTGTTGCAACAGCGTTGCGCCGGCGCAACGGCAGGGGCCGGGAGCGAGTCAATGAGGGTGCGCCGGGGTCAGGAGGTCCAGACCTGGAGACGCCAGTCCGTGGGTGGACCGCCTCCCCACCCCAGCGAGATCTCGAACGCGGTGGTGGTGCTGCTGGTCCGCTTGATCGACGTGAACCCGGCACCCATCGAGGCGATCCCCATGGGCTGGAAGGTGTCCTGCTCCTGCGCCCGGAACTCGAGCTGCGTCAACGAGATGGAGGAGGCCCCGCCCGCGGGGTCGATCCCCACCGCGACCCGCAGGGCGAAGCTCCCGCCCGCCGCGACGCCGAGGAGGTACAAGAGGTGCCAGTCGGCCGCGTCGAGCAGCTCGGCTCGCGCTGCCCGGGAGTCGTAGAAGCCGCTCACCATCCCTGCCGCGTTGGGCACCAGTCCGGCCGTGCGCAGGTCGGCGAGCGCGATCACCACCCACCCGGTCCCGTCGTGGGAGTACCAGGTCGCCCCGTCGTCGACGCTCAAGGCGACCCGGACCTTGGTCGGGTCCTCCGTGCCGTAGGTGTACAGCTCCTGGAAGGTGCCCAGGTCCGCCAGGTTCTCGGCGGTGACCACCACGGGGCTGACCGAGTAGGGCATCGCCAGGCCCGTGAAGTCACAGTGCGCCGGTGCGGTGACGGCGTTGTCGTTGCCGACGGTGCCAGCGATGCGGATGATCGGCCCCGAGACCATCTCGCCGTTGAGCGTCACCGCCCCCGTCGCGGTCAGGTCCGGGTCGTTGATCGCGCTGATGTAGTAGGCATACCCCTCGTCCGGGAAGACGACGCGCACGCCGACGACCACCTGTGGCCCCGGATCGACGCTGAAGTGACCGTCGTTGCCCGCGTCCTGGACCCAGGCCGCGCCGCCGTCGTTCAGGTTCTGGTCGCCCCACGGGCCGGCAAAGTAGTAGGTCACGTTGCCGCCCGGCACCTTGGCCAGGCCCGAGAAGCGGATCCGCCCGGATCCCTCGCCCTCCAGGGGCACCTCGGGGTGGGTGACCACGACGACCTGCCCGCCCGTCGGGGCCGCCACGACCTCCTCGGTCAGGACGTCGCCGCCGCTGCCGCCCTCGTCACCGCCACCCACCGGGGGTTGATAGATGGGCATGGACCTTCCCTCCGCCGAGACCCCTCGGGCCCGACCTGACTCTACGCACACGCTGTCCAGATACTTCCTGAGGTACCTCGGTATTGATCGGGCGCAAGGGGAAAAGGAGGGGCAACGGCGAGGGCCAGCGGCGGACCTCGCGCGGGCGGCTCTTGACCATCGAACAGAAAGGTACGAAGTTGACCTCATGAACGGCGCCGAGCTGCTCCGGAAGCTGAAGCGGATCGCCAGGCAGCGCGGCCTGGAGCTACGAGTCGTCACGCGGCAGGGCAAGGGCAGCCACTCCCTGCTGCTCCTCGGCGACCGGCGCACGATCCTCAAAGACCAGAAGAAGGAAATCTCCCCTGGGCTGCTGGCGGCGATGCTCGCCGACCTGGGGCTGACCAAGGACGAGCTGTAGGAGCAACCCGCATGCGCTACGCCTACCCCGTGGACCTCACCCTGCAGGACGACGGTCGCGTCCTGGCCCGGTTCCCGGACCTCGTTGGCGCGGTCACCGATGGCGCGACCCGAGCCGAAGCCCTCGCCGAGGCGGCCGACTGCCTCGACATGGCCCTCGCCGGCCTCCTGCTGGACGGCGCAGACATCCCGCCGCCCTCCCCCGCGGCCGGCCGTCCCCTGGTCGCCGTCGAGCCGACCACCGCGGCCAAGGTGGCGCTGCACGAGCGGATGCGGTCGCTGGGCATCAGCAAGGTCGAGCTGGCCCGGCGGCTCGGGGTGACCGAGACCGTGGTCCGCCGCATGCTCCACCCGCTGCGCCAGACCCGCACGGAGCGGCTGGTTCAGGCGCTCGCCGTGCTCGGCATCCAGGTCGAGGTCCACACGCGGCTCGCCGAGGCCAGGGTCTAGCCGGGCCACCCCGCCGACCGACGCTCCCCCTTGCCTCGCCCGCTCCCACCCTGCTACCCTCGTCCCATGCCAACTGCTCCGGGGCTGCCCCCGACCGGAGCGGAGTGGGATGGGCCGTTGGGACAGCGACGGCGCCATTGCACCCCCTTGCCCCCCGCCCTCCCCCGTGCGACCCTGCTCCCCGTCCGTGACCTTCGTAGGAGCCTCCACCGTGGCTGACGACCTCCCCGCGCTCGATGCGTTCCTCACCCGCTGGTCCTCGTCGTCCGCGGCGGAGCGGGCCAACTACCAGCTCTTCCTCTCGGAGCTCTGCGACCTGCTGGAGGTGCCCCGGCCGGAGCCGACGGTGGCCCGGGAGGAGGACAACGCCTACGTGTTCGAGAAGGCGGTGACCTTCCACCACCCCGACGGCTCCTCGTCGTCGGGCCGCATCGACCTCTACCGGCGGGGCTGCTTCGTGCTCGAGGCCAAGCAGGGCAGCGGCACGGACGAGGCCGAGGCTGCTCCGCCAGCGGCGCTGGCGCCGAAGGGCAAGGCGCCGCGGGGCCGCCGGGGGACCGCGGTGCGGGGCACCGTGGGCTGGTCCGACGCGATGCTCGCGGCCCGGGGCCAGGCCGAGCAGTACGCCCGGGCCCTGCCTGTGGCCGAGGGCTGGCCGCCGTTTCTGATCGTCGTCGACGTCGGCTTCTCCTGCGAGCTGTACGCGGACTTCACCGGCTCGGGCAAGCTCTACCTGCCCTTCCCCGATCCCGCGCGGGCCCGGATCCGCCTCGCGGAGCTGCGCTCCCCCGAGGTGCGGGCGCGGCTGCGGCAGGTCTGGCTCGACCCTTGCGGCCTCGACCCGGCCCGGCACTCGGCCCGGGTCACCCGGGAGATGGCGGTGCGCCTGGCCGCCCTGGCCCGCTCCCTGGAGGCGGCCGGCCACGCGCCGGAGGAGGTCGCGGCCTTCCTGATCCGCTGCCTGTTCACCCTCTTCGCTGAGGACGTGGGCCTGCTGCCCGCCCGGTCCTTCACGGCCTTGCTCGCGGAGCAGCGGGATCAGCCGCCGGATGGCATCCAGCGGCTGCTGACCTTCCTCTGGCAGGACATGGACCGGGGCGGCTTCTCCGCGGTCCTGCGGGGGCCCCTGCTGCGCTTCAACGGCGGGCTGTTCGCCCACCAGACGGCCCTGCCGCTGACCAAAGAGCAGCTCGACCTGCTGCTCGAGGCCGCGCACGCGGACTGGCGGGACGTCGAGCCCGCGATCTTCGGCACCCTGCTCGAGCGGGCCCTGGACCCCCGGGAGCGCCACCGGCTCGGCGCGCACTACACCCCCCGGGCCTACGTCGAGCGGCTGGTGCTGCCCACCGTGGTCGAGCCCCTGCGGGACGAGTGGGCGTCGGCCCACGCCGCGGCCGTGGCCCTGGCCCGGGCCGGGAAGCTCGCGGCCGCGCAGGACGAGGTCAAGGCCTTCCACGACCGCCTCTGCGGCGTGCGGGTGCTCGACCCGGCCTGCGGCTCGGGCAACTTCCTCTACGTCACCCTCGAGCACCTGAAACGGCTGGAGGGCGAGGTCTTCCAGGCCCTGGCCGACTTCTCCGGCGGCCAGCAGCAGCTGTACACCCCCGGCCATACCGTGGACCCCCACCAGCTCCTCGGCCTGGAGATCAACCCCCGGGCCGCGGCCATCGCGGAGGCGGTGCTCTGGATCGGCTACCTACAGTGGCACTTTCGCTCCAGAGGACCCCAGGTCATGCCGCCCGAACCGGTCCTCAAGGCCTATGGCAACATCGAGTGCCGGGACGCGGTGCTCGACTCCACCTCGCCGGTGCTGCGCCGGGACGAGGGGGGCGTGCCGGTCACCTGCTGGGACGAGGTCACCTTCAAGGTCCACCCGGTCACCGGCAAGGCGGTCCCGGACGAGGCCGCGCAGCAGGAGATCTGGGACTACCCCGACGCCCGGCCCGCTACCTGGCCCGAGGCCGAGTTCGTGGTCGGCAACCCGCCCTTCGTCGGCAACAAGCGCATGCGGGCCGCGCTCGGGCACGGCTACACCGAGGCCCTGCGCCGGATCCACCCCGACGTGCCCGCGACCGCGGACCTGGTGATGTACTGGTGGGACGAGGCCGCGACCGCCTGCCGGGAGGGCCGGCTGCGCCGCTTCGGCCTGATCACCACCAACTCGGTGCACCAGGTCTTCAACCGGGGCGTGCTCGCCCGCCACCTGGACGCGACCCCCGCCTCGCTGAAGCTGCTCTTCGCCATCCCCGACCACCCCTGGGTGGACGCCGCGCAGGGGGCCGCGGTGCGCATCGCCATGACCGTGGCCGCGGCCGCGACCGGGCCGGACCGGGACGCTCCCTCGCGCCTCGGCCAGGTCGTGCGCGAGCAGCCCGGCAGCGACCAGGGGGAGACGACGGTCGCGCTCGACTGGCAGACCCCGGACCGGATCCACGCCAACCTCACGGGCGGTGCGGACGTCAGCCGGGCCATGCCCCTGCGGGCCAACGTCGGCCTGTCCTTCCAGGGTATGAACCTCGTGGGCCAGGGCTTCCGCCTCACCCGGCCAGAGGTCCGGGCCCTCGGCTACGACCCCGACACTCCGGGCGCGTTGCCGTCCGTGATCCGCCCCTACCTCAACGCGCGGGAGCTGACCCAGGTCCCGGAGGACCGCTTCGTCATCGACCTCTTCGGGCTCACCGCGGAGGAGGCACGCGCACGGCACCCCGCCCTGTACCAGTGGCTGCTCGAGCGGGTGAAGCCGGAGCGGGATCAGAACAACCGGCCCCAGTATCGGCAACGTTGGTGGATTTTTGGGGAACCGAGAGGCAAAAAGCGACCTCTACTGAGATGGTTGCAGCGGTACATCGTCACGCCGATCACCGCCAAGCACCGCTTCTTCGTCTGGGCTCCCCTGGAGCTGACGCCCGACTGCGAGCTGTATGCGATCTGCACGGACGATGCCTACCTCCTTGGGGTCCTGTCGGCGAGGATCCACAAGGTCTGGGCCCTGGCCGCTGGTAGCCATCTCGGAGTTGGGAATGATCCCCGGTGGCGAAACACCCGCTGCTTCGACCCCTTCCCCTTCCCCGTCTGCGACGAGCCGCAGCAGCAGCGGATCCGCGACCTCGCGGAGCAGCTCGACCTGCACCGCAAGCGCCAGCAGGCCCTCCACCCCGGGCTGACCCTCACCGGGATGTACAACGTCGTCGAGGCCTTGCGGGAGGGCCGGCCCCTCACCCCCAAGGAGAAGGTCCTCCACGAGCAGGGCTTGTGCTCCGTGCTGCGCCAGCTCCACGACGAGCTCGACCTCGCGGTGGCCGAGGCCTACGGCTGGCCCGTGGACCTGCCCGACGAGGAGCTGCTCGAGCGCCTCGTGGCCCTGAACCGGGAGCGGGCCGCGGAAGAAGCCCGGGGCCTGGTGCGCTGGCTGCGTCCCGAGTTCCAGCACCCGGCGGCGGCCGCGCCCGCGGTGCAGCTCGACACGGAGCTCCCCGAGGCCGAGGAGGGCCCCGCTCCCCTGGCCCCGGTGGCCCGGCGGCCCTGGCCCAAGAAGCTCCCGGAGCAGGCCACCGCGCTACGCGCCGCGCTCGCGGCCCGGCCCGGCCCCGCGACCCCCGCGGACCTCGCGGGCGGCTTCACGGGCGCCCGAGCCGACCGGGTGGCCGAGCTCCTCGACGCCCTGGTCGCCTTGGGCCAGGCCCGGCAGCTCGAGGACGGGCGGGTGGTGGCGTAGGGAGGAGGGGGAAAGGAGGGGACGGCGCGACGGACGGCGAGGCTACTTCTTGCCCTCGCGGGTCTCGATGATGGTGGCCTCGACCATGCGATCGGTGCCCTCGGCGACCTTGGGGCTCAGCTCCTCCTCCGCCTCCCGACGAAACTTTTCGAACTGCTCGTCTCGCCACTTCCGGTACCACTGCGGGACCCAGGCCATGAGCATTCCCGTCGGAGGATCCTGGAACATCCGCCTGGCGAATTTGTCGGTGGCCTCGATCTCGTCACCGATGGTGTAGGTCTTGATGTACGCGGCGAGGGCCTCCTGGCCGTGAGCCTCGAGCCAATGCATATCGGCACGGTGGGCCAGCACCTCATCCGGAATCGGGAAATGAGGAAACTCTTTTTTCATCGATGCCCCCTTTCAATGGCCTCGATCTCCTGTGAAGAGTAGCCGCCGCGTGCAAGGGTTGCACGGTGATTCTGCTTTGCCAGATCATCGCCTTCGTCGTGGCCCGTTGCCAGAGAGATGCTCCAGCCAAAGCCCGCCTCGGCGAGCGGATACTTTGACTCGATGGTTTTCAATAGCTTCTTGATTCTCGGATTTTCGCGCACATCCAGCAACAGGAAGTTTATCTCGATCTGTCCGTCATCCGACAGGAGGCAGGTGAAGGCAGGCAGCCTGTGCGCCGCCCCGTACCTTTCGATCTGCCCGAGCACCTTCTCTGGATGCACGTCGTAGTAGACACTGAACGTCGGGACAGGTTCAGCTCCCTCCACGCCTCGCGACTCGGCGAAGCGACGAGCTTCGTCCTGAGCCCTTCCGGTCTTCTTCTCGGCCCGTTCGCTCTTCTCGGGGAAGACGTGACTGAGGAAGGCCTCGTTCTGCGCGTAGCGCAGCCCGACAGCGGCGCACGCTGGCAAAGCCTTCGAGAAGACCCGGCCGTGCTCGTCCCGGTAGACCGTCCGGCTCGTGGGCTCGCTGTTGTCCTGGTAGATGCCGACGCCGTGTTCGTGACGAACATCCAGCGCGATGCCTGGCAGCGCACGACGAACATGCCCGTCGAGCTCCCCGTCGAGCTCGTACAAGCCAGGGCGGTTCCTTCGCCTCCAGTCCTCGACCAGCGCCACTCGACGAACTTTCTGAGCCGCACCGCCCTGCTCGTCGCTCGCGTTGACCGTGGTGACGCGCTGCCAGCGCTTCACCCGGGGGTCGAGCTTCGAGGGGAGCAGCGACATCCCACGGTGGTCGGCCACGGCCTTCACCAGAGCCTCGTCGACCAGGTCGGCCACGGCGCAGCAGGCCCGCGCGGTCGCGGCGTCACTGTCCGCGAGCAGGGCCCGGGCCAGCTCCTCGAACTCGTCCGCTATCTCGAGGACCGCCTCCGTCGCCTGGTCCACCCGGTAGCTGCGGACCGCGATCAACCCCCGCCGAAGCCACTCGTCGCCATCAGCCGGGATCTGCCGGTAGTCGTCCAGCGCCTTGGCCAGGGTCGCGGTCGAGGCCTCCAGCTCGGAGGCCTGGGACCGTAGCCAGCGAGCCAGCGGTGCCGCACCCGGAGACAGGACCCTCGCGGCCGACCGCAGCCGCGCAGCGACCTGGCCGAAGTCCGCCGGGTTCTCGTGCATGTCCATCCTCACCTCCTCTCCCCCAGGCCAGCAGAGCTCACGCCGCGTCCCGCCGTCGCTCCCGCAGCACGGCGGCGATCCCGCTGAGGATCCACTGCCAGCAGCGCCAGGCGCCGGACGCGTCGGCGTAGCCGGTGGCCGCTCCTCGTCCTCGTCCCGCCACTGCTCCAGGTCCGGGATCACCTGCTCCGCCCGCACACCCAGCCGCCGCAGCTCCGCCCGCGCCTTCGTCAGGGCCTTGGCCTCGATCTGGCGGATCCGCTCCCGGGTGAGGCCGAAGCACTGCCCGACCTCGGCGAGCGACGCCCCTCCACGCGCCGCCACGTCCAGCGCGCAGCTCTCGGCGAGCTCGTGGGGCTCCCGGCCGGGGTGGGCCAGCTTCAGCTCGCCCGACTCCGAGACCTCGAGGTACAGGTGGTGCCGGCAGCCGACGTAGGGGCAGGGGCGCTCGGTCGGGCACTCGCCCCGGGTCGACGGCCGCCAGTGGTCGGTCGGGAGGGTCTCCAGCACGATGACCTCGGCGAGCTACTCGACGGTCTGCTCGGCGGCGCTCATCCGCCCCCCCCCCAGCGCCGCAGGAAGTCGAGGACCTCGCCGAGGGACCGGCAGAGCGTTCCCCTGTTGCCCAGGCAGCGCAGCCAGGTCTCCTGCTCGGGCCGCACCCGACCTGTCGCGGTCTTGAGCTCGAGGCCCAGCACGCAGCCCTCCCGCACGCCGACGACCAGGTCGGGCAGGCCGCGCTGCTCGTGATCCTAGGCCCGGGTCGCGCGGTCGGGCCGGTGGTACCAGCAGAGGATCCGGCCGCGCGCCTGGAGCTCGTCGAGGATCCGCTCGGTCGCCCGCTGCAGGTCCCGCTCCCGGGTGGTCTCGGCCTGGGCCGCGACCCGCTGAATGACCGTGCCGCGGCGCCGCTTCGGGGTCGTGGTCGGCAGGCCGAGGCCGCCGTAGTCTTCCCAGCCGCCGGTGGCCATCAGACGGCCCTCCTGGCCGCCCGGGCGGCCAGGATGATCCGGCGCCGAGGAGCTGCTATGCTGAGGGGGAGGAGGTACCCTCGATGGAGACCAAGACCCGCCGGCTCACGGCCGCCGTCACCCACGAGCCGCCCTGGTACGTCGCTCGCTGCCTGGAGGTCGAGGTGGCCAGCCAGGGGCAGACCTTCGAGGAGTCGCTGGCCAACCTGCGGGAGGCCCTCGACCTCTACTTCGAGGACTCGCCCGTGACCGAGCTGCAGAACCCGATCATCGCCCCCATCGAGCTGACCGCGTGAGCCCGCTGCTACCCCGGGTCTCCGGAGCCGAGCTCGTCCGGGCGCTGCTGCGAGCGGAGTTCGCGAAGGTGAGCCAGCGGGGCAGCCACGCCAAGCTGAGGCACCCGGACGGTCGGACCGTGATCGTCCCGCTGCACCCCGAGCTGGCAGCCGGGACCCTGCACTCCATCCTGCGAGCCGCGCGCTGGTCGGTCTCGGACCTGCTGACCTTCCTCGGAAAGTAGCCTCCCCGCCCCCTTGCGCGTCCCGATCTGCCCGGGTAGCTTCTTTCCCATGGCCCCGACCCCTCCGCCCACCACTGCCCCCTCGCCCGACCTCGTCGCGCTCTACCGCACCGCGGTCGAGACCGGCCAGGCCGGCGAGCTCGTCCGGGCGCTCTGCGCCGTCCACGGGCTCAGCCTGCGCGGGCTCGCCGAGGTCACGGGGATAGCCTATTCCCACTCCGTGTGGAAGCTCCCCGGGCGATCGAGGCGCTCGTAGGTGTGGGCCCCGAACTGGTCGCGCTGCGCCTGGATCAGGTTGGCGGCGAGGCGCTCCTTGCGCCAGGTGTCGAAGTAGGCCAGGGAGGCGGCCAGGGCGGTCACGGGCAGCCCGGCCTCCACCGCCCGGACGACCACGCGCCGCCAGCCGGGCTCCACCCGGCGGATGGTCTCCTGGATGGTGGGGGCGAACAGCAGGTTGGCCAGCTCGGGGTCGGCCTGGTAGGCGGCGCGCACCGGCTCGAGCAGCCGGGCACGGATGATGCAGCCGCCCCGCCAGATCCGGGCGATCTCGGGGAGTTGCAGCCCGAACCCCAGCTCCCGGGAGCCGGCGGCGAGCAGGGCGAACCCCTGGGCATACGCGGTGATCCGGGCGCCCAGCAGGGCGTCGTGCAGGTCCTGGATCAGCTCCGGCTCCGGCCCCGAATCCGGCTCCGGCCCACCGGGGACCCGCGTGGGGGGATACAGCCGCGCGGCTTGCCCCCGCTCCTCCTTGTGCGCAGACAGGGTCCGGGCCTGCAGGGCCGCGTCGATGGTCGGCACGGCCACGCCGAGCTCCAGCGCGGCCTCGGCGGTCCAGCGGCCCGTGCCCTTCTGCTCGGCCCGGTCCAGGATCAGCTCGACCAGGGGCCGGCCGCTCTCGGGATCGAGCCGTCGCAGGACCGTGGCGGTCGTCTCGACGAGGAAGGACCCGAGGGGCCCCTCGTTCCAGCGGGCGAAGAGCTCGGCGCTGCGGGCCGCGGACCAGCCGAGGAGGTCCCGCAGCAGCAGGTAGACCTCGGCGATGAGCTGCATGTCGCCGTACTCGATGCCGTTGTGCACGGTCTTGACGAAGTGGCCCGCGCCCCCCCGGCCGAGGAGCGTGCAGCAGGGCTCTCCCCCGACCTGGGCGGCGATCTGCTCGAGCACCGGCTGCACGAGCCGGTAGGCCTCCGGGTCGCCGCCGGGCATGATCGACGGACCGAGCAGCGCCCCCTGCTCACCGCCGGAGATCCCGGTGCCCAGGTACCGCAGCCCCCGGGCCGCGAGCTCCCGCTCCCGCCGCGCCGTGTCCCGGAAGTGGGAGTTGCCCCCGTCGAGCACCAGGTCCCCTGGCTCGAGGAGCGGGACCAGACCCCGGAGCGTGTCGTCCACGGCCGTGCCCGCCTTGACCATCAGGAGCACCGCCCGAGGCCGGGCCAGGCCGGCGACGAGCTCGGCCAGGGTGGCGGCCCCCTGTATCGGAAGTCCCTTTGCACGCTCCGAGATGAACCGTTCGGTTCGATCCGCGCTGCGATTATGGACCCAAAGTGGGATCCCGCGACGGGCGATATTCAGGGCGAGGTTCTGGCCCATCACGGCCAGGCCGATCAGGCCCAGGTGGGGCAGGTCGGATGCGGCACGTTCGCTCATCTCTTGCTCCTCGGGAAGTGCGACCTCGACGGATCGCCGGTCAACCCTAGGGTTGGAGCCTCGTCGGGTCAAGGCGTCGCGCACCGTGCACCCTGCCGCGCCGGTGCGTCTGGTAAGCTGGCCGCGCGCTCGCGGTGCTGCGGGAGGTCGGGATGCCGGAAGCGAGGAGCAGAGTGCCGGACACCATGGCGAAAAGCGCCGAGCTGCTCGGGCTGGCCCTGCTGCTCGCGATCCTCCCCGCCCGGGCCGGGGCGCAGCCCCTCCCCTACTCCTGGCAGCCGGTGCCCCCGGCCACGGGCCACCGGCTCGTCGACCGGATCCCCCCGCCCGCGGGCTACCAGCGGCCGCCCCTCCCCCCGGGCAGCTTCGGCGACTGGCTGCGTGGGCTGCCCCTGCTGCCGGGCCGGCCGCTCGTGCTGCTGTACGACGGGTCGCCCAAGGGCCGGCAGGACGTGCACGAGGCGGTGCTGGACCTCGACGTCGGTCAGCGGGACCTGCAGCAGTGCGCCGATCTCGTCATCCGGCTGCGCGCGGAGTACCTCTGGGCCGCGGGCCGGGCCGCCGCGATCGCCTTCCAGTTCACCTCCGGCGACGTCGCGGCCTGGCGCCAGTGGCAGGACGGCGTCCGCCCCGTGGTGCAGGGCGGGACCAAGGTCACCTGGAGCCGGACCGCCCGCCGGGACGGCTCCTACGCCAGCTTCCGGCGTTACCTGGACCGGGTGTTCACCTACGCGGGCAGCCGCAGCCTGGCCCGGGAGCTGACCACGGTGGCCGACGCCCGCCGGCTGCAGGTCGGCGACGTCGTCGTCCAGGGAGGCTCCCCAGGGCACGCGGTGCTCCTGATCGACGTCGCGCAGCGACCGGGGCCCGACGGGGAGCCCGAGCGGCTGTGGCTGCTGGCCCAGAGCTACATGCCGGCGCAGCAGCCCCACGTCCTGCGCAACTTGGCCGACCCGGCCCAAAGCCCCTGGTTTCGCATCGACCTGCCGGCCAGCCCCCTGGTGACGCCCGAGTGGACCTTCCGCGGCGCGCCCCTGCGGACCTGGCCCGACGTGGCTCCCGCCACCCCGGCCCCGCCGCGCTGAGCCCGGACGGTCGCCCGGCCGCGGCCCCGGCCCGGTCGGGGGCAAGGCTGGACGGAACGCGGCTCGCCTGCTACACAACCGGCGACCCGCCTTGCACCCTGGAGGCCACGATGACGCGACGCTCCCGACCCTGGTTGCTGGTCCTGTCCCTGTCCTTCCTGCTGCCTGCCTGCGGCCCGGACGAGGGCGGCGGGGAGGGTGAAGGCGAGGGCGAGGGCGAGGGCGAGGGGGAAGGCGAGGGTGAGGGCGAGGGCGAGGGCGAAGGCGAGGGCGAGGGCGAGGGCGAGGGGGAAGGCGAGGGTGAGGGCGAGGGCGAGGGCGAGGGCGAGGGCGAGGGCGAGGGCGAAGGCGAGGGCGAGGGCGAGGGCGAAGGCGAGG
>JAVEVO010000028.1:0-55221 GCA_034005005.1 Myxococcota bacterium | reverse complement strand
CCCAGTTGCCGATCTACGGCGAGGGCCGGGACGGCTATCACCCGGTCTGCGCCCGGCGCGCCCCGGCGGGCCCGCCCCCGCCTCCCCTGGACAACAAGAAGCTCTTGCGACGGGAAGAGTAGCCGCCCCCCCGGGGGCGCGCGCCCCGGCGGGGCGCGGTAGGGACGGCGGGGAGTTGACGTCGGAGGGGGGAGGGTGCTTTCTTGCTCGCCATGGAAGACACCTACCCGGTCTACATCAACGTCTTGCGCCCCGACGGCACGCGGGAGGCCGTGCGCGTCGGCCGGGCGCTCCGCCAGGACGACGGCTTCGTGCTGCAGCTCGGCGAGCTGACCATGGGCGGGGCCCCCCTCCCCGGCCCGCCGGCCGCCGCGTCGGTCCGCGCCCCGGTCCGCCCACCCGGCGGCGGGCCGGTGTTCCCGAACTACGGCCGCAGCAAGGGGATGCCCATCGAGGGGGCGAGCCCCGACGATCTCGGCTTCTACGCCAACGGCTGCCGCCGGACCCTCGCGGACCCGGGCAAGGCGCGCTGGCACGACAAGGAGCGGGAGCTGCTCGCGGCCATCGAGGCCGAGCAGGCGCGCCAGGGGCTGTCGGGCGGCCCGGCCGCGAGCCCGCCGGCCAGCCCTCCCGCCCGGCGGCCCTCGCCGTCGTTCGCCGCCGGGCCACCTCCCGAGCCCGAGCCGCCCCTCGGCGAGGAGCCGCCCTTCCCCGACGACGAGGACCTGCCCTTCTGAACCCCGACGTGGTCCGCGTCCGGCCCGCCGGACGATCGCGTCCGGTCTGCCGGACGCTGCAACCGCCGGTCCCCCTTCGTTCCCGGGCTCCTCTGTCAAAAACGTCATGATCTCCATGGGTTGGCCGTTTCGAAGGGCAAGCTCCCCCCTGGCACGGCCCTTGCGAAGCCCGTGACGGTCCCCCGGCGGACGGGCGTCGACCCCGTGCGGCCGCTGGTGGGACGCACTCTGGCTGGCGGCCGGCGCGGGGAGGGTCGCCTCGCGGCGGGCCGTCCAGGAGGCATCCATGAGCACACATCCATTGGTGCGGCCCGGCGCCGGGGGGCGCCGGCCGGGGGTTGCGCTGCTGCTGCTGGCGGGCCTGGGCCTGCTCGCGACCGAGGCCCGGGCCGGCGGTCGCGAGGCGCTGGTCGGGCTGGTGAACCTCAACGAGGCGAGCGAGGCGCAGCTCTGCCTGCTCCCCGGGGTGGGCGCGACGCGGGCCCGGGCGGTGATCGAGTACCGGCGCCGCGTCCGCTTCGGCTGGGTCGGCCAGCTCCGGCGGGTCAAGGGCTTCGGGCCGAAGACCCTGCAGCGGCTGCGCCCCTTCCTGCGGGTCGAGGGCGCGACCACCCTCGCCCGGGCTCCGGCGCTCTCCCGCGAGCCGCGCCCGTCGGCCCCCGGGGTGCCCGCCGTGGTCCCGCCCCGGGCGCCCCTGCCCGTCCCGGGCGAGACGGTGCCGGCGGTCTTCCGGCGACCGCTCGCGCCGCCCGCCGGGGGGCCCGCGGCGGGCGGCCGGGGGGCCGGGGAGACGGCCCGGCTCGCGGGCACCGATCCCCCGGAGCCGAGCATCCTCTGGTCCCCCGGTGGCAGCCTGCGGCTGCGGCTCCCCTTCCCGCCGCGCTAGCCGTCCGGCGCGTCCCCCGGCCCCTGCCGCCGCCAGTCGGGGTGGTGCGTGGGGGCGGGGGCGCGCCCCGGGTCCCGGAGGACCGTTTGACTCCGCGCGGCTCCTCTCCCTACCATGGGCCGCGGGCGGACGGCTGCCCGGCCCACGGTGCGAGGAGGCCATGCCGGAGACGATCTACGGGGTGATCATGGCGGGTGGCTCGGGCACTCGCTTCTGGCCCATGTCCCGGGGTGAGACGCCCAAGCAGCTCCTCCGGCTGCTCAGCGACGAGACCCTGCTCGAGGGCACCTTGCGACGGGTCGCTCCCTTGATCCCCCTGGAGCGGATGCTGGTCGTCGCGGCCCGGGCCCACGGGCCGCGCATCCGGGAGCTGCTGCCCGGGCTGCCCGCCGACAACCTGCTGCTCGAGCCCACCGGGCGCAACACCGCTCCCTGCATCGGCCTGGCCGCGCTGGAGGCGCGGCGCCGCGACCCCGAGGCGGTCCTCGCGGTGCTCCCTGCGGACCACTTCGTCGATGACGAGGCCGAGTTCTGCAGCACCGTCGCCGCGGCCGCCCGGGTGGCCCGCAACGGGCACCTGGTGACCGTCGGCATCCGCCCGGTGCGGCCCGAGACCGGCTACGGCTACCTGCGGCTCGGGGACATCCTCGGCGAGGAGTCGGCCCGGCTCGTCGACGCGTTCGTCGAGAAGCCCGACCTGGCCACCGCGGTCGAGTACCTGGCCGCGGGGCGCTACCTCTGGAACAGCGGGATGTTCTTCTTCTCCGCCCGGCAGATCCTCGCCGAGCTGCAGCAGCATCTGCCGGACCTGCACGCGGCCTTGCTGCGGATCGACGAGGCCTGGCCAGGGCCCCAGCGGGAGGAGGTCCTGGCGCGGGAGTACGCCGCCTTGCAGCCCATCTCCATCGACTACGGCGTCATGGAGAAGGCCCGCGGCATCGCCGCGCTCGTCGGCCGCTTCGGCTGGAGCGACGTCGGCACCTGGGCCGCCCTGCGCGAGGTCTTGCCCCGCGCGGCCCACGACACCGTGACCGTCGGCCGGGTGGTGGAGCTCGACGGCCGGGGCAACGTCCTGGTGGCCGAGCGCGGGGTCGTCGCCGCGCTCGGCCTGACCAACACCGTCGTCGTGCGTGCCGGGGAGGCGGTGCTGGTCTGCCCCCGGCAGCGGGCGCAGGAGGTGCGCCAGGTGGTGGACGCCTTGCGTACCCTGGGCTGGGACGACGTGCTCTGATCACGCCCGGGCCCCGGGGGGCGGCGCGCGGGGCGATGCGCCCGCTCCCGGCGCAATCCGGTCCTTTGGTCTCAGGAGAGGTGGACGTGAGTACCATCGGCCTCGATCTCGGCGGAACGAGCATCCGGGGGCTGCTCCTCGGGGCGGACGATGCGCGGCGACACCTGGTGAAGGTCCCCGTCGGCCCGGCACGCGAGCCGGCCACGGTCGTCGCCCGGCTGGCCGACCTGGTCCGGGAGCTGGCCGCGGCCGCCGGTCCCGACCCCGTGGGGGGGGTCGGGATCGGGGTCGCCGGCTGGGTACGACCCGGAGACGGCGTGGTCGTCGGCGCGCCCAACCTCGGCTGGCAGGACGTGCCCCTGCGCCAGTTGCTGGAGGCCGCGACCGGGCTGCCGGTGCTGCCCCTGAACGATCTCTCCGCGGTGGCCCTGGGCGAGTGGCGCCTCGGCGCGGCCCGGGACGCGACGGACGCGCTGGTGGTGTTCGTCGGCACCGGGGTCGGCAGCGGGCTGATCCTCGGTGGCCGGCTCCACGAGGGTGCGGGGGGGTTCGCCGGGGAGATCGGCCACCTCCCCGTGGTGTTCGGCGACGGTCGCCCCTGCGGCTGCGGCCGCCGGGGCTGCCTGGAGACGGTCGCCGGGGGGGTGCACCTCGAGCAGCGGGTGCGGGAGGCCGCCCGGCAGGGGCGGTTCGTCGGCGTCCGGGACGCGGCCGGCGGAGCGGTCGAGGGGATCACCTGCACCCAGATCGAGGCCGCGGCCGTGGCCGGCGATCCCGACGCCCAGGGGCTCTGGGAGGAGGTCGCACAGGTGCTCGGCGGGGTGCTCGGCGGCGTCGTCAACCTGCTCGATCCCGGGGTCCTCGTGCTCGGTGGTGGGGTCATGGCCGCGGCGCCGTCCCTGGAGCAGCGGGTCGTGGCCCGGATCCGCGCGCAGGCGCTGCCGCCCATCGCGGCGGGGCTGAAGATCGTGCCGCCCGCCCTGGGCGATCCGGCCGGGGTGCTGGGGGCGGCGCTGGGGGCCCGGCTCCTCCTCCCCGCCCCCTAGCACCCCACCCGCAGCCCGGGAGGGAGCACCGCGTGGCCACCCTGCTCACCCAGTTCCTGCTGCTGCTCGAGAAGATGGCCGTCATCGTCGCCGCGGCCTTCCTGCTCTCCGCGGCCCGCCCCTTCCAGACCCTGGTGCTCGGCCGGCGGAGCTGGCTGCGCGGCCTGCTCATCGTCGTGCTGTTCGCCGGCATCTCGATCTGGGGCAGCCACCTCGGGTTGGAGATCATGGGCTTCCAGGCCAACAACCGGGCCGTCGGCATCCTCGTCGCCGGCCTGCTCGGCGGTCCGTGGGTCGGGACCATCGTCGGCCTGCTCGGGGGCAGCTACTTCGTGTTCATCCGCCCGCCGGCCGAGGGCCTGGCGCCGATCCTCGTGCTGGTCAGCACCCTCGATGGCCTCCTCGCCGGGCTGTGGGCGGCCCGGCGACGCGCGAGCGGGACGGCTCCCTGGCTGGCGTTCCTCGTCGCGCTCGGCGTGCAGGGGATCCACCTGCTGGTGGCCGGCGGGCTGGTGATCCTCCTCGACCACCCCCTGGTCCACCAGCCCTTCGCGAGCCATCTCGGCCTGCTCCCCGAGCTGCTCGAGAACTCGTTCGCGGTCGGCCTGTTCGTGGGCATCGTCCGCACCGCCTTGCGACTGCGGGAGGCGGAGATCGCGCTCAGCCGGCAGCAGGCTGCGGCCGCGCAGGCCCGCCTGCAGGCCCTGCAGGCCCAGATCCGGCCCCACTTCCTGTTCAACGCCTTGACCACCATCTCCTACCTGGTGCGCACCGATCCCGAGCAGGCCCGGGCCCTGCTCGGCAAGCTGGCCGCCTTGTACCGGCACCTGCTGCGCACGGCCGACCTCCCGGTGCCCCTGGGCGAGGAGGTGGAGCAGGTGCGGCGCTATCTGGAGATCGAGCGGGCCCGCTTCGGCGAACGGCTGCGGGTGGACTTCGCGATCGCCCCGGAGGTGCAGCAGGCCCGGGTCCCCTCCCTGCTCCTGCAGCCCCTGGTCGAGAACGCGGTGAAGCACGGGATCAGCCCGCGCCCCCAGGGTGGCCAGATCTGGGTCACCGCCCGGCAGGAGGGGAGCTGGCTCGTGCTGGAGGTGGCCGACGACGGGGTCGGCTACGACGGCAGCCGCCCCGGCACCGGCCTGACCAACGTCGCCCAGCGGGTGGCCGCGCTCGGCCCGGCGGCCGAGAGCTTCACCGTGCAGGGAGGTCCGGGGCAGGGGACCCGGGTCTGCCTGCGGCTGCCCCTGCTGATCGCGCCGGCCGGCGCGCCCGCGTCGGCGGCGCCGGCCCCGGAGGTCGCGGGCCCGCCCCCGGCGGACGGAGGATGAGCGATGTCGACGCCCCCCTTGCGGGTGTTGCTGGTGGAGGACGAGCGCGCCGCCCGGGAGGAGCTGAAGTACCTCCTCGCCGGGCTGCCGGGGGTCGAGGTGGTGGGGGAGGCCGCGGACGGCCGGCAGCTCCTGCTCACCCTCCAGCGGCTGCAGCCCGATGCCCTGTTCCTCGACATCCAGTTGCCGGGCGAGAGCGGCCTGCAGCTCGCCGAGGGGCTCAAGGCCCGTCAGCCGGAATTGCAGATCGTCTTCGCCACGGCCTACGACGAGCACGCGGTCGAGGCCTTCGACCTCGACGCCACCGACTACCTGCTCAAGCCCTTCGAGCCGGAGCGGGTGGCCCGGGCCGTGGCACGGCTGCAGGCGATCCACCAGGCCCGGCAGGAGCGGGAGCGGTCGGCACCCGAGGCCCGGCTGAGCGTGGAGCGCCGTAACCGCACGGTGCTCCTCGATCCGGCCGAGGTGGCCTGGCTGGGCATGGAGGACGGGCTGGTCACCGTGGCCGCGGTGGACGGTGTGCGCTACGGCACCGATCGGACCCTGCGGGAGCTGGAGGGGCTCCTCGACCCGACCCGCTTCTTCCGGTGTCACCGGGAGCGGATCGTCAACCTGCAGCGGGTGCGGGAGGTCCGCCCCCACCAGTCGGGCACCTTCCGGCTCTTGCTCGACGACCTGCCCCGCTCCGAGATCCCCCTCGCGCGCAACCGGGCGCGTCGCCTGCGTGAGCTGCTGCAGCTCTGAGCCTCGCCGACCAGTCAGCCCTCGAATCCGACCGCTCGGCGGGTGAGGCTGGCCAGGAGCACCGTCTTCCCGTACACCGGGAGCAGGAGGCCGCCGGGGCCGGGCGCCGGTGTCTCCGCCGGGGGTGGAGGGGAAGAACGTGGGTCACGTCGAACGCCAGGACGGCCGGGAGCTGCCCCTGCTGGTGGACCTGAGCCATCCGCCGGCCGGCTTTGTCGGCACGGTCGAGCTGCTCGGTGGCAAGGGCCTCAACCTGCTGCGGCTGTCCCGGGCGGGCTTCGCCGTGCCCCGGGCCTTCTGTCTGACCACCGCCGCGTACCGGCGGGTGGTGGAGCCGCTCTTCGCCCGGGCCGGCTCCCGGGTGCAGGAGCCCGCCGCGGTCGCCGAGACCCTGCTCGCCGCGGGCATCCCGGCTCCCCTCGGGGATGCGCTGGTCGCGGCCTACACCTCCCTGAAGGACGGGGGTGGGCTGCCGCGGCTGGCGGTCCGCAGCTCGGCCACGGGCGAGGACTCCCTGGAGGCCTCCCACGCCGGGCAGGCCGCGACCTACCTCAACGTGGCCGGCTTCGCCGCCCTGCTCGACGCGGTGCGAGGCTGCTGGGCCTCGCTCTGGTCCGAGGCGCACCTCCTCTACCGCCACCGCCCCCACCGCCCGACCAATGGCCTGGTGCTGCACGAGGCCCCGGCCATGGCCGTGGTGATCCAGGAGATGGTCCCGGCCCGGGTGGCCGGGGTCCTGTTCTCCCGCAACCCGGTCACCAGCGATCCCCAGGAGATGCTGGTCTCCGCGGCCTGGGGGCTGGGCGAGACGGTCGTCGGCGGGGGCGCGGCGGACACCTTCCTGCTCAGCCGCCAGGGCCGGCTGCTGCAGCGCAGCGTGGCCGTCAAGGAGTCCCTGGTCGAGCAGCATCCGGAGGGCGGCACGCGGGTCCGCACCCTGGCCTCCCCCCAGGTCGGGCAACCCTGCCTCACCGAGGAGCAGCTCGAGCGGCTCGCGGCCCTCGGCCGGGCCGTCGAGCAGGCCCTGGGGGGGCCCGTCGACCTGGAGTGGGCCGAGGTCGCAGGCCGGATCGCCCTGCTCCAGGCCCGGCCCATCACCAGCCTGCCCGCCGCGCGGCCCGCGGCCCCGCCTGCCCGCCTGCCCGCCCGCCTCGGCCGGCGTCCGTCGTCGCCGGCTCCCCGGCCGGTGGTCTGGTCCAACGTCAACGTCGGCGAGGCCCTCCCCGGGGTGGCCACGCCCCTGACCTGGTCGATCATCGCCGGCTTCAGCCGCCGGGGGTTCGAGCAGGCCTTCGGGGCGCTCGGGCTGAGCGTGCCGCCCGGCTACCAGCTCGTCGGCAACGTCGCCGGCCGCATCTACCTCAACCTCTCCGAGTTCATGAGCATCGCCAGCGGCGTGCCCTTCTTCAGCCCCGCGATCCTCGCGTCCCTGGCGGGGGGCGTCGATCCGGCGGTGATGACCGGGGCCTACGAGCAGCTCTCCCGGCTCCGCTTCCTGCGGGGGCTGCCGCGGGCCACGACCAAAGTACTCGAGTCCCAGTTGCTTGGGCCGAGGCAGGCCAAAAGTCATGCTGGGCTGTTCCGGGCCGAGCGGGAGCGCTTCCTCGACCTCGATCTCGGGCGTCTCTCCTGGGCCGAGCTGGGCGAGGAGCTGCAGCGACTCCACCGGCTGTTCTTCGTCACCGGCGAGCTGCTGCTGACCTGCAGCTCCAACGCCCTGGCGAGCTACGCCCTGCTGCACCTGCTGCTCCGGGCGGGCGGGGAGGAGGCCCGCAAGCTCGAGGGCGAGCTGTTCACGGGCCTGGCGGGGCTGGAGAGCGCCAAGCCGGGGGTGCTGCTCCTCGAGCTGGCCCGTCTGGCGCGGCAGCTCGGTCTCCAGGAGCAGCTCCAGGCGCGGCCGGTCGCGGGGGACGGGCTGCAGCAGCTCGCCGCGCTCGCGGCCCATCCCGCCGCGGAGCCCTTCTTGCGGCTGTTCTCCACCTTCCTCGCGGAGCACGGCCACCGGGGGATCCGGGAGGCGGAGCTCGCGGTGCCGCGCTGGCGGGACGATCCGAGCTTCCCGCTGCAGGTGGTGGCCTCGCACCTGGACGGTGGGCCGCTGGCCGATCCCCGAGAGCGGAGCCACCGCCAGCAGCGGGCCCGCGCGGAGGCGACGGCGCGGGTCCGGGAGCTGCTGCCCGCCCCGTTGCGGCCGGTGCTGTCGGGGTTGCTGCCCCTGGCCCAGGAGACGGCCCGGGTGCGGGAGGGGATGCGCAGCCGGGTGACCGAGACCCTCGGGCTGTACCGGCGCTTCTTCCTCGAGGTCGGGCGGCGCCTCACCGGGCAGGGTCGGCTGCGCCAGCCCGGGGACGTCTTCTTGCTCACCGTCGCCGAGGTGGAGGAGCTGCTCGCCGGAGGGACGCCCTCCCTGCTGCTGCGGGTGATCGAGCGGGAGGCCCGCTATCGGGCCGACCAGGCCGCGCCCGAGCCGCCGGCGACCTTCCGTACGACCTCCGGGACGATCCCCGCGTCGGGGGGGGAGGTGGCGCGGCCTGCTCCCGTCGAGGAGGCCCAGTTGCAGCTCCAGGGTCTCGGGTGCAGCGCGGGGCGGGTGGAGGGGACGGTCCGCGTGCTCGCCTCCGCCGATGAGGGCTACGCCCTGCGCTCCGGGGAGATCCTCGTCGCGCACACCACGGATGTCGGCTGGACGCCGCTCTTCTTGGTCGCGGCCGGGGTGATCCTGGACAAGAACGGTCCCCTCTCCCACGCGGCCATCGTCGCTCGCGAGTACGGCTTGCCCGCGGTGGTCAACACCGGCAACGCCACGCAGCTCCTCCGGGACGGGGATCGGGTGCTCCTCGATGGCGCGGAGGGCCGGGTGCTGCTCCTGGCGCGGGGGGCCGCGCTCCCGAGCCACTCGTCGCCGCCGGTCGAGCCCGCGGGCTACCGGCGACGCTCTCCCTCCCGGCGGGGCGGTCCCGGCGCCGGGGCCTCGTCGCTGAACCCGCCGCCGCTTCCGTAGAGCAGGCTGTCGTCGATCTCCTCGGCCTCCGGCAACGGCTCCGGGGGGACGAGCGCCCGCGTGGGCGGCGTCTGGACCCGCTGGGGGAGGTCCTGGAGCGAGGACAGCATCTCGTCGAAGATCTGCTCCGCGGGGCGGGTGACCGCCACGGTGCGCAGGGCACTGGCCACCGGGCCGGGAGGGGTGGGGGGCCAGGCGGGGCCGGCGGGCGGGGGTGGCGCGAGCGGAGGCGGCGCGCACGCGACCGGCGCGAGCGGGGGCGGCGTGGGCAAGGCCGGCGGGGAGGGCGGCGACGCAGCCGCCGCGGTCGGCTCCCGCGTCAGCGGATCGGCCGGGAGCCGGGTCGCGGGGGGGGGCGTGGACCGGGAGGTGGTCCCGGAGGCCTCCGGCCCGAGGCTCTCCCGGGGAGTGCCGGGGGAGGTCCGGGGCAGGGGCCGGCGGGCCTCGGCGGGTGCCGGCGCCGGCGGCGTCACGGGCGACGGGGATGGTCTCGCCAGCCGCAAGGGCTCGTCGGCCCGCTGGCGCAGGGCCAGGTCGAGCCGCTGCAGCTCGCCCTGCGGACCGGCGGTGAGCTGGGCCACCTCCAGCACCACCGGCCGGCGCCGGGGGCCCTCGGCCAGGCAGCAGGCGAGCTCGAAGCGGGCGCGGAGCAGGGAGTCGACGCCGGGGTTGCTCCCCAGCTCGATCCGGGCCAGGGCCGTGAGCCGCTCCAGCCCCGCCGCGAGGGACGCGCCCGCCACGCCCACCAGGGGGCCGGCCCCCTCCGGCTCGCCGAGCAGCAAGGAGCCGAGCTCGCCCCCGTCGAGTCCGTCGAGCACCAGCCGCTGCGCCCGCAGGCCTCCGGCGGTCGCGACCAGGCGGGCCCGGGTGGCCCCGGCGGCCTCGTCGACCACCAGCCGCACCAGGTGCGGGTGGCGAGGGGGCGTGAGCAGGCCCCGGTCGATGAGCAGGGTCCGCTCCGTCGCGGGCAGCTCCTCCACCAGCGCGAAGAGGAAGACTCCCCGCAGCAGCGGTGTGGGGCCCACCACCAGCACGCCCCGGGGGCCCGCGAGGGTCGCCTGGAGCCGGTCCTGCATGGCCTCGGCCAGGTCGCCCTCGCCGAACGACGCCTCGATCCCCCGGGGGCGTGGCCGCTCCCGGCTCAGCACCAGCACCCCGGGCCCCGATCCGCCCGGGCGACGGACGAGCAGGGCGTGCAGCCCGCCGGGGAGCTGACCGGAGGCCTGGACCGGGTCGCGCGGCTCCTGGGCCTGCGCCAGCACGGCCTCGCACAGGCGGTCGTACTCCTCCTCGCTGAGGGTGAGACTGGCCGGTTCGTTCCGGCCGAGGCGCTCGACCTGGACGTCGGTCGGTCCGTTGAGGAAGATCGTGGCCACCGAGGTGTCCTGGAGGACGCGGGCCAGGGGGGCCAGCAGGGGCTCGGTGAGTGGGGAGGCCATCCCGGCTCCTTTGCGGCAGTCCAGGGCCCAGGGTCGCGCCGGGGTGGGTCGGGGATCAAGAAAGGGGCCGCCCGACGGCGCGCGGGCTACAGCCGGTGGAGCATGTCGGTGAACACGGGCGTCTCGCCCCGGCCGCAGACCAGCTCGACTCGGGCCTGCATCGCCGGCTGGATGCGGAAGGTGCAGGTGTCGAGATCGACGGCCAGGCCGGTGACGTACTGCTGCAGCGCCGTCCGGAACCGCTCCCGCACGGCCGGGTCGCTGCTGCGCCAGTTGAACGAGCGGATGCAGGCCTCGTCGGCCCGGGTGTTCATCGTCCAGTGGTCGTCCTCTGGCCAGCCGGTGGAGACGCACATGGAGGTGTAGGTGCCCAGGCAGAGGGGGAAGCCGGAGTAGACCTTCTCGCAGAGCTGGTCCTCCCGGGTCTCGCCTGCGACCCCGCCCGGCACCGTGTCGAGGAACGCGGTGACGCTCATCCCGGCGGGGATCATGTCCGTGGAGCCGCAGAGCAGGTTCTCGTTGTTCTGGCTGACGTAGATCGCCCCCTTGTTGTCCCGGGCGCCGATCCAGTAGCGGGTCTGCGCGGTGGCGACCTGGACCCGGCCCGGCTCCTTGGCCTTGTACCCGTAAGCGCGGTCGCTCTCCCAGGCCCCGGCCAGCTTCTCGACCTGGCCCATGACCCCGGCCAGCTCCTCGAGCCGCTTCTTGCAGGTCGCGGAGCCCGTGTGGATCCCCTGGCAGAGCCCGGAGATGCTCGACAGCAGCCCGGCGGCCCCTTCCACGGTGTCGCGCTCCGTGGCGCCCTGGCTGCAGCCTCCCGGATCGACCGCGTTGCACGCGGCCTTCAGACGAGCCACCGAGGCCTGCCGCGGGCCCTCCTGGCAGCCCAGCGCACCGATGACGAGGAGGAAGGTGGGCAACAGGATCTGCAGGTGCTTCATGAGGGGCTCCTGGGTGCTGGTTGCCCCTCATCTTCACCCCGGCGCGGCCACGAGGTCAAGGCAGACCGCGCCGCGGGGCCCGCCGCGGTGGCCGACCGCCGCGGCCGGGGGAGGGGCCGGTCGATGCAACTCATCGAAATCGAACGAAGAATCGTGGTCCGGGGCCACCGGCGGGGGGTGGTCCGGGGAGGGGTGGTCCGGGGGGGCGGGGCCGGCCGCCGGCGCGGGGGTCAGTCGTCCCAGGGGAAGTGGTAGCCCGCGATCCCCTGCTCGTGCCGCATGACGTCGACCTCCCGGGCCAGGGCCCGGTTCAGCGGCACGCCCTTGTCCCGGCGCTCCAGCCAGGCGAGGTGCTCCTTCTCCCCGGCGGTGTAGATCCGCTCCTCGCCGGGGGCCTTCTCGGACTGGCGCAGGGCCCGCAGGATGTTCCCGGCGATCCGCTTGAAGGAGTCCAGGGGCACGAAGTGCTCGACGTCGATGGCGAGGAAGAAGTGGCCGAGCTTGTAGGGGACCTTCTTGCCGTCCTCGACGCCCACTAGCTGCTTGAGGTAGCTGCCCTCCTGCAGGGCCGCGGAGAGGATCTCGACGAAGGTGGCGTAGCCGTAGCCCTTGTAGCCGGCGGTGATCTCGCCGAGCCCGCCGAGGGGCGTCAGCGCGGCGTAGCCCGTGACCAGGTCCTTCAGGATCTGCGCGGTGTCGGTGCGCGTGTTGCCCGTGCGATCGATGACCCAGCCCGGGGGCAGCTCCTTGCCGGCCCGGGCGTAGACCTCGATCTTGCCCCGCTGGCTGACGGAGGTGGCGCAGTCCAGCACGAAGGGGAAGTCCTCGTCGGTGGGGCAGCCGAGGGTCAGGGGGTTGGTGCCGAGCATGTTCTCGACGCCGAAGGTCGGCGCGATGGACGGGCGGGCGTTGGTGCCGGTGATGCCGATCATCCCCGCCGCGGCGGCCATCAGGGGGTAGTAGCCGGCGATCCCGTAGTGGGTCGAGTTGCGCACGGTGACCATGCCCAGGCCGTGGACGCGGGCCTTGTCGATGGCCATCTGCATCGCACGCTGGGCGATGACGTGGCCCATCCCGTGGTGACCGTCGACGACCGCAGTGGTCGAGGTCTCCTTGACGATCTCGAAGTGGGTCACCGGCTGCTGGATCCCCTCCTTGATCCGGTCGTAGTAGATGGTCTTGCAGCGTCCGACGCCGTGGGAGTCGATGCCGCGCTTGTCCGCCGTGATCAGCACGTCCGCGCAGATCGCCGCCTCGTCGGCCGGCACGCCGATCTTGACGAAGACCTCGCGCATGAAGGCTTCCATGGTCTCGAAGGGAACCCAGAAGATCTCCTCGTCCATCCGCTCCTCCTCCTCGTCCAGGCTCGGCCCGTGGGCCGCCGGCCACGGGAGTCCTTGTAGCACGAACCGGTCGGGCGCGGGGAGAGGCCGTCCGCGGGGCTCAGGGGAAGACGAGGAAGGGCAGCGGTGCGCAGGCCGTCGCGATCCAGCGCGGCAGCTCGAGCGGTCCCGGGAGCGGTCGGTCGTCGAGGTCCGTGAGCTTCTTCACCCGTAGCCGGCTCGCCCGGAAGGGGTCCGGGGTGTCCAGCTCGAGGAGCGCCTTGCGGCCGTCGTGCAGCAGGACGAAGCGGAAGGCACGGCTGTTCCAGCCCTGGAACGTGAGCAGCGGCCGGGGCGGGCCGGGGAGCTGCAGGGGCGTGCCGGGGAAGGCCCCGGCCAACTCCTCCCAGCGCCCGATGAGGTGCAGCACGGTCGGCAGCACGTCGAGGTGGGACACCAGGCGTCCGGGGTCTGCGCCTGGCGGGTCCAGGTGTCCGAGATCGGTCAGCGCGTCCGCGGGGAAGCGCACCAGCAAGGGCACCTCGAGCTGCTCCCGGCCGAGGTCGCTGCCGTGGGTGAACACGCCGTGCTCGCCGAACGCCTCGCCGTGGTCGCCGGTGACCAGGACGAGGGTCGTGTCGAGCCGGCCCGCGGCTCGTAGCCCGTCGGCCAGCAGGCCGAGCAGGTGGTCCACCCAGGCAACCGCGTCGAGGTAGCGGGCCCGCAGGCGGGCCAGCTCCGCGGGATCCCGGGCCCGCCGGCCGAACAGCGCGATCTGGTGCGCGTAGTCGGGATGGGGCGGGACGAAGTCCGCGGGCCAGGCGTAGTCGAAGTGCGAGCTGTCCAGGGCGACCAGGAACACCTGTCCGCCCCGCTCCCCGTGGGTGAGCTCGTCCACCAGCCGGGCCACCACCGCCCGGTCCCGCTCCTCCGGGCGGTGGGCCGTGGGCTGGGGCTCGAGCTGGACGTGGGGGGCGGGGTCGCCGAAGACGATGGGTGCGAGGTCCTGATAGGTCGTGTCCGGCGAGGCGAAGACCCGGATCCGGTAGCCCGCCTGCCCGAGCGCGAGCAGGGCCGGCGAGCCGCGGTGGTCCTGGCGGCGCTTGCGGTGGTCGTAGACCAGGGGGTGCTGCCCGGCGAGCAGACCGTACCAGGCATAGTGGGTGACGTTGCCCGTGGTCACCGCGGTGAGCAGCCGGGCCCGGGGGCTGTCCGCCAGCGCGAGCAACCGGGGCGTGGTGCGGGGATCGATCGCGTCCCGGCGCAGGGACTCGACGAGCACGAGCAGCACGTCCGGCAACCCGCGCGGGTCGGCCGCGGGGACCGGCGGGAGGGGCGCCGCCGGCGGCTCGCGCACCTGGACCCGGAAGGACGCGAGCTCCGGCTCGGGACGGACGATGGCGAACGCCAGGGGCGCGGACCGCAGCTCGGCCTCCCAGCGCTCCGGGTCCTTGACCAGGGGGGAGGCGAGCTGCTCGAGGAGGAGCAGCAGCAAGCCGGCACCGGCCACCAGCAAGGCGGTCCGGCGGGAGACCGTGCGGTCGAGGCGCGCGGCCAGCCGCCGGCTGCCCCCGGACATCAGCGCGGCCAGCCCGAGCGCGCCCCCCAGCGCGAGGCTGCCGCGCACCAGCGAGCCGGCCGACATCCCGGTGGCCTCGAGGACGCCGCCGAGGCCGCGGACGCCGTCCGCGAACAGGATGCGCACGGCCATGGGCAGGTGGTACCCGGCGAAGCCGAAGAGGAAGAGGTCGGCGACCGCGGCCACGCAGAGCAGCAAGGCGCCGATCCACAGCACGTGCAGCACGACCCGCCGCCCCCGGGTGCGCAGCAGGTAGCCCTGGCCGCTGCGCTGCAGCAGCCCCTCGATGAACAGCCCGGTCCCGGCGAGCAGCAGGCCTCGGGCGCCGGCGCCGAGGAGGGCCAGGGCCAGGGCCAGGGAGGGGAGCGGGTAGAGCGCGAGCACGGGCGCGCTGCCGGCCCCCGCCACCGCCAGCGCGAGCGCGCCCCAGACGACCAGGTTGGCCGGTGGGGGTGGCGCGGCCGTGGCAGGGTGCGGATCCACGAGGGGGATCTCGCGCGCGGGGCCTCCCGGAGTCAATCCTCGAGGCGGCGGTGGTTCCTTGGTACCAGACGGCGACCGGTCCTTCAGCTCCAGCCGCTGAGCACCGGCCAGACGAGGAGGAGGAGGGAGAGGACCACGAAGAGGAGCTGCAGGGGCAGGTGCCAGCGCAACCAGCGCCCGTAGGGGATGCGGGCCATGGCCAGGGTGCCCATGGTCACCCCCGAGGTCGGGATGATCAGGTTCGTGAAGCCGTCGCCGAGCTGGTAGGCCAGCACGGCCGTCTGGCGGGTGATCCCCGAGAGGTCGGCGAGGGGGGCCATCAGGGGCATGGTCAAGGCGGCCTTGGTGCTCCCCGAGGGGATGAAGAAGTTCACGGTGAGCTGCAGGAGGTACTGGGCGTCGGCCGCGAGCAGGGGGGGCAGGCGGCCGCTGACGCTGGCCATGGCGTACAGCAGGGTGTCGAGGATACGCCCCTGCTCGAGGATCACCAGGATGCCGCCCGCGAAGCCGACGATCAAGGCGGCCGGGGCGATGTCCTTGGCGCCGAAGACGAAGGCCCGGGCGAGCCGGCTGGGCCCCATCCCGGCCGTCAGCCCGGTGAGCAGCCCCATGGCCAAAAACACCCCGGCGAGCTCCTGGATGTACCAGCCGCCGAGGATCACCCCGAGGATCATCGTGACGATCGTTCCAAGGAGGAGCAGCAGACAGAGCCCGTGGCGGAGGCTCAGGCGATCCGGGCCGGCCGGCTGCTGCGCGGCGAGCTGCTCACGCCAGCGCTGGTCGATGAGGTACATCGGGCTCTGCTCCGGGTGGCGTCGGATCTTGCGGGCGTAGACGGTCACCCAGGCGATGGCCAGGGCGGTGGCCAGCGTCCAGATCACCAGCCGGTAGCCCATGCCGGACAAGGGCTGCAGGCCCGCGAGCCCCTGGGCGATCTGCAGGGTGAAGGGGTTGAAGAAGGCACCCGCGAAGCCGACTCCGGCCGCGACGAAGGTCAAGCTGACCCCGACCAGGGAGTCGTAGCCCAGGGCCAGGGAGAGGGGGACGAAGACGAGCACGAAGGGCATCGCCTCCTCGCACATCCCGAAGGCCGCGCCGAAGAACGAGAACAGGGTCATCACCAGGGGGATCGCATAGATCTCCCGCCCTCGCAGCAGGCGCACCAGGCGGCGGATCCCCGCGGCGATCGCGCCGGTCTGGTCGAGCATGGCGAAGGCGCCGCCGAGGATGAAGATGAAGGCGATGATCTCGGCGAGCTTCAAGAACCCCCGGATGGGCGCGGTGAACAGCTCGAGGAGCTGGGGCTGGCCCGGCACGAAGTGGAAGCTCCCGGGGACGACCACGGTGCGGCTGGTGCCGGCGACCTGCTCCACGACCCGCTCGTACGCGCCGCCGGGCACGACCCAGGTCGCGACCACCGCCAGCAGGATCAACGAGAAGACGATGGCGAACGCGTCGGGGATCTTGGGCGCGGGGGCCGGGTCCGGGGGGGGCGGTGCCGCAGGCGGCGTTTCCGCAGGCGGTGCTGCCGCGGGCGGCGGGGATGGCTCCGGCGGGGGTGGCTCCGGCGGGGGTGGCTCCGGCGGGGGCGGTGCCGCGGGCAGTGCGGGATCGCGGGGGGCCGGGCTCGGGGTGGGGGTCCGCGGCATGGGTCGCTCCGTCACGCGGGGACGGCTTCGCCCGCGTCGGGGCAAGATCCCCGGGATCGGTCCGTCTGGCAAGGAGGCTCGTGACCCCGGCCGGGCCGAGGGGCCACTTGCGCCCGTCACTCCCGTCGTTCCCGGGAGTAGGGCCGCCCGAGCGCGGCCGGCGCGCCGAGGTGGCGCCGCAGGCGACCCGTGGAGGCGAAGACCAGCACCAGCAAGGTGGCGAGGTAGGGCAGCAGCTTGAGGCCGTAGGTCGGCAGGTCGAGGCCGAAGGCCTGGGCCCGGAAGCCCACCGCGACCAGGCCACCGAAGAGCCAGGCGCCGAGGAGCAGCCGCCAGGGCGACCAGCCCGCGAAGACCACCAGCGCCAGGGCGATCCAGCCGCGTCCCGCGGCCAGCCCGTCGACCCAGGAGGGCGTCTCGGCCAGCGACAGGGCCGCGCCCCCGAGGCCCGCGAGGACCCCGCCCGCCACTGTGGCGCCGATCCGGTACCATAGTACTGGATGGCCTTGCGCGTCGGCGAGCTGGGGGTTCTCGCCGCAGATCCGCAGCAGCAGCCCCGGCCGGGTCGAGCGCAGCCAGAGGGCCACGCCCGGCACGAGGAGCAGGCCGAGGGTCACCAGGGGATCGTGGGTGAACAGCACCGGCCCGATCCCGGGCAGGCCGGACAGGCCGGGGAGGGGCAGGTCCGAAAACGCGGTGGCGGGCTGGCCGATGAACGGGCGGCCGAAGCTGGCCGACAGGCCGCTGCCGAGCAGCACCAGGGCGAGCCCCGAGACCACCGGGTCGACGCCGAGCAGCACCACCGGCAGGGCGTGCAGCAGGGCGAAGACCCCGGTGACCACGGCCGCGGCCGTGGCTCCGGCCCAGGGGCTGCCCGTGGCCGCGGCCACCGCGAAGGCGGTCAAGGCTCCGACGAGCATCATCCCCTCGACCCCGAGGTTGAGCACGCCGGCCTTCTCGGCGATGAGCTCCCCGAGCCCCGCGAGGAGGATCGGTGTGCCCGCGCTCACCGCCGCGGCCAGCAGCAGGGTCAGCAGGGAGCCGCAGGTCATGGTCGGCCACCCCCCGGGGAGCGGCGGAGGCGGAAGCCCGCCAGCCGCCCGCCGAGGAGCACCAGCAGCAGCAGCAACCCCTGGAAGACGAGCACCGTCGCCGCGGAGACGCCGGGGTAGGCCATCTGCACCCCGTCGCCGCCGACCGTGAGCGCGGCCAGGGCCAGGGCGGTGGGCAGCACGGCCAGCAGGTTGCCGCGGGCGAGGAAGGCCACGAGGATCGCGGTGTAGCCCACCCCCTGGGCCAGCCCGCCATGCAGTCGCCCCTCGACGCCCGCCACCTCCAGCGCCCCGGCCAGCCCGGCGAAGGCGCCGCCGAGGGTCAGGGCGAGCACCAGCCGGGTGCGGACGGGGATCCCGCTGGTGCGGGCCGTCTCGGGGGCGGCGCCGACCACCCGCAGCTCGAGGCCGAGCCGCGTGCGGGCGAGCAGCAGGTGCAACACCACGGCCAGCGCGATCACCCCCAGCAGCCCCGCGTGCACCCGTCCGGTGAGCAGCGGCAGCCGCCAGCCCGGCCCGAAGAAGTCGGTGTAGGGGAAGCCGTCGGCCCCCTTCCAGGGGCCGTGCACCAGCCCCTCGACCAGGCTGATGCCGACGTAGTTGAGCATCAAGGTGGAGAGGATCTCGTTGACGCCCCGGAAGGCCCGCAGGAGCGCCGCGATCCCGCCCCAGCAGGCGCCGCTCAGGGCGCCGGCCAGCAGCAGCAGGGGCCACTGGCCCGCCTCCGGCAGGGGGGGGCCCGCCAGGGGCAGCCAGCTCGCGCCGAGCGCGCCGATCATCAACTGGCCCTCGGCCCCGATGTTCCACAGGTTGGCCTGGCGCGCGAAGGCCACGGCGAGCCCACAGCAGGCCAGGGGCACGGTGCGGACCAGGGTCTCCGCGAGGCCGTAGCCGCTGCCGAAGGGCTCCGTCACCAGCAGCCCGAGCGCGGCCAAGGGCGGCGCACCGGCGCCGGCGAAGAGCAGCGCGCCGGCGAGCACGGCCACGAGCACGGCCAGGACGAGCCAGCCGGCCTCGACGAGGAGGCCGGGCTCGGCGCGTGGCTCGAGCCGCCAGCTCACGAGGGCCCCTCCCGTCCGCCGAGCAGCAGGCCCAGCCCTTCCCGGCTCAGGGTGGCGGTCGGTCGGCAGGCCAGCAGCCGCCCCGCGTACAGCACACCGATCCGGTCGGCGAGCCGCAGCAGCTCGTCGAGATCCTCGGAGATCAGCAGCACCGCGGCCCCCTGCCGGGCCGTGCGGAGCAAGGCGGCCCGTACCCGCTCCGCGGCCTGCAGGTCCAGACCCCGGCAGGGGTAGGCCGCGATCAGCAGTCGTGGCGGCCGCTCCAGCTCCCGGGCGAGGATCAGCTTCTGCAGGTTGCCCCCCGAGAGGGTCCCCGCGCGCGCGGTGGGGCCGCGGCACGCGATCTGCTCGCCGGCGATCCGCTCCTGCGCGTGCTCCCGGATGCGGGTCCGGCAGAGGATCCCCCAGCGGGTGAAGCGGTCGCGCTCCGTGAGGATCAGGTTCTCGGCCACCGTCAAGGAGGGGGCCAGGCCCTGGCCGAGGCGGTCCTCGGGGACGAGGGCCACCCCGGCGGCCCGGGCGCGCCGGGGGCTCCAGCGGGACTGGACCTGGCCGGCGAGGAGCAACCGACCGGCGTGGGGGAGGACCAGCCCGGCCAGCAGCTCGGCCAGGGCCCGCTGCCCCGAGCCCGCCACCCCGGCGATGCCCAGCAGCTCGCCCGCCCGCAAGCTCAGGTTCAGCCCGGCGAGCTGCGTCTCGCCCCGCGGCCCCCGGACCGTGACCTCCTCCAGGCGGACGACCTCCTCGGCCGCGGGCTGCTCTCCGGGCGGCTCCCGGCGTACGGGCGGGACCCCGTGGCCGACCATCCGGCGGGCGAGCTCCGCCGCGTCGAGGCCCGCGCCGGGGAAGGTGCCGGCGTTGCGGCCCCGGCGCAGCACGGTCACCCGGTCGGCCAGCTCGAGCACCTCGTCGAGCTTGTGGGAGATGAAGATCACCCCGCCACCCCCCGCGGCGAAGCTCCGCAGCATCGCGAACAGGCTCTCCGTCTCGGGCCGGGAGAGCACCGCGGTCGGCTCGTCGAGGACCAGGACCCGCGCCTCCTGCAGCAGCACCCGCAAGAGCTCCACCTTCTGCCGCTCGCCCACGGGGAGGGTGCCCACCGGCTCGGCGAGGGGGACTTGCAGACCATGGCGCTGGGCGACCTCGTCGATCCGCCGGACCAATCGGGACTTTCGTACCAGAAGCGGGAGGTCGGGGACGCCGAGGAGCAGGTTGTCGAGGACCGTCAGGCGATCCGCCTGCAGGAAGTGCTGGTGGACCATGCCGATGCCGAGGCGGCGCGCCTGGCGGGGGGAGGTGAGTCGGCACGCGCGGCCCGCCACGTGGAGCTCCCCCGCATCGGGCCGGTACAGGCCCGCGAGGATGCTCAGCAAGGTGCTCTTGCCCGCCCCGTTCTCGCCGAGCAAGGCGTGGATCTCGCCCGCGCGCAGCTCGAAGTCGACCTCGTCGTTGGCCACCACCGGTGGGAAGGACTTGCAGATGCCCCGCAGGGAGACGAGGGGCGCGAGGTCGCTCATCGCGGCAGGGTGCCGACGACTCCCTGGACGAAGTAGTCCATCTTCAGGATCTCGGGGTCCGTCGCCTTGACCCCTGGCTGCAGGGCGAGGGTGCCGTCCTGCTTGACCAGGGGGCCGATGAACAGGACCAGCTCCCCGGTGCGCAGCTTCTGCTCGGCCTCGGCCACCAGGGTGCGGACCGCGGGCGGCACCTGGTCCGCGAGGGGCGCGAGCTTCACCACGCCGCTGGCGAGGCCCCCGAAGAAGTCGCTGCTCTGCCAGGTGCCGTCGCGGACCTGCTGGACTAAGGGCTGGTAGACGACGCTCCAGTCCCACACCGGGGCGGTGAGGAAGGCCCGGGGGGCGAACGCGCGACCATCGGAGTCGTAGCCGATGGCCAGCGCCCCCCGCTCCTGGGCCGCTTGCAGGGGGGCCACCGAGTCCGCGCCCGTGGCGATGACGTCGCAGCCCGCATCGAGGAGGGAGAGCGCAGCCTGCTTCTCCTTGCCCGGATCGAACCAGCTATTGGTCCAGACCACGTGCACCGTCATCGTCGGCGCCACCGCCCGCACGCCGAGGGTGAAGGCGTTGATGTGGCGCACGACCTCGGGGATGGGGTGGGGGGCGACAAATCCGATCTTGCCGGATTTGCTCATCTTCCCGGCGATGATCCCCGCGAGGTACTTGGCCTCCTCCATCCGGCCGAAGTAGGTCCCGACGTTCTTGGCGCGCTTGTAGCCCGAGCAGTGCATGAAGATCGTGTCGGGGTAGCGGGCCGCGACCTCCAGGACCGGGTCCATGTAGCCGAAGGAGGTGGCGAGGATCAGCTTGTAGCCCTTCTCGGCGAAGCCCGACAAGGCCCGCACCGCGCCCGCGCCCTCGGGGACGCTCTCCAGGTAGGCGGTCTCGACCCAGGGGAAGGTCTGCTCGAGCTGCTGGCGGGCCTGGTCGTGGGCCCACGACCAGCCCCCGTCCCCCACGGGGCCGACGTAGAGGAACGCGACCTTCAGCTTCTCGCCGGGTGGGGTCGCGGCCCGTGGCGCGGCCGGGGTTCCGGTCGCGGGGGGGCTGGCCGATGCGCCGCCGACCGGGCCGCTGCCGGGCGCGGCCGGCGGGGGCGGGGCCGCGGGCTGGCAGGCGACCGTCAGCGTGAGCCCGAGCGCCCAGGGGAGCAGCAACCTCGATCCGGCATCGTCCTTCGTGCGCAGCGGCATGGAGCACCTCTTCGTGGAGACCCTGAGGATGGCACAGCCGGCGGCAGGGGGGAAGGGGGGGGCGGTCGGGGCCGCGGTCGGCCCCGGTGTCCCGCTCGGTCGCCGGGTCTCGGCCACCGCGCCTCAGCGGTGGGGGCCGCACCCGGGGCCGCGCTCAGCGGCGCTGGCGGAGCTGCTCGAACAGGGTCTCCAGCGCGCTGGTGGCGGCTGCGTCGATCACCTCGGTCTCGAGGCGCCGCCGGGTCGCCTCGCCCAGGGTGGGGGAGGTCAGGTCGAGGCTCGCCTCGGCCGAGGTGACCAGGTCGATCCGCTTCTGCAGGAGCGGTGAGCCCAGGACGTGGACTGCGCCGAAGAGCGCGAGCCCGGACGCGTCCGGGCGGGGGCGGGCCTCGAGCTGGGCGAGGGAGGGCAGCAGCAGCACTCCCTGCAGCCCCCGCCGGGCGAGGTGGGCCTTCAGCGCCGCGCCCCGGAGGAGCCGCTCCTCCCCCGCGGCGAGGCGCAGATCGGGCTGCCGGGCCACCCAGGCCCGGATGCTCCCGAGGAGCCGGTCACCGGCCTCCCGGGCGACCCCGGGGGGCAGGCCCGGGGGGTCCAGCGCGACGAGGAAGCGGGGACGGGCCTGCTGCTGGTGGTCGAGCAGCCGCAGGGCGCGCTCGCCCGTGGACTGGAGCTGCCGGCTCGGGGCGCCGAGCAAGGCCACCAAAAGGGGCCGGGAGGCCTCGTCCCCCAGCTCGCCGAGGGCCAGCGCGGCCGCGGCCCGGACCGCGGGCTGCGCGTCGGCCAGCAAGGGGCGGAGCCCGGGGATCGCCTCGACGACGCGGCGGGTGCGGGCTGCGTTGGCCGCGGCCAGCCGGACCTTGGGCCGGGAGTCCTGCAGCCCGGAGAGGAGCGCGGCGTGGGACTCGCCCGGGGCCTCCTGGGGCACAACCATCCCGAGCAACAGGACGACGAGCCAGCCAGCGCGTCGCGTCACTGCCCCTCCCGGCCGGCGCCCGGGCTCGTCATCCTCTGTCGCTCCCTCACCGGCGTCGCCGCCAGCGCAGCAGGGCCGGCAAGGTCAGCAGCAGCAACAGCCCGCTGCCGCCCGTGGCCGCGCCCGCCCCGACCTGGCACAGGCCTCCGGAGGCGCCCACCGCGCTCTCCTCGACCTCCTCGGCCCAGCCCGCCCGGACCAGGAAGGAGGCGGGGCTGCTCCAGTCGGAAGGCGCCTCGCCGACGAGCAGCACGGCCCGGGCCCGCCAGGTGTAGCCGACCGCTGCGGTCGGCTGGCCGAGGCGGGTGGTGACGGTGTAGCTCGTCGTTCCCGTCCCGTCGGCTGCCACCGGGGTGGACGTGGCCTCCACCAGGACCGCCTCGTCGCCCTCGCCCGCGTACAGCTCGAACTCGTAGCCGAGGGCCTGGCCGTCGCAGGCGACGTCGTCCACCCGCAGCACGGGGCGGGCTCCCGGCGGGAGCTGGGCCCCCCCGGCCGGCTCGCGGAGCGCGGGCACGGGCGGCACGGTGCAGGTCGTGACCACCGTGCGCTGGATCCGGCGCGACGGGGACCAGTCGCTCGTCAACCCCGCGGGGTCCCGGGCCCGGACCCGCCAGAAGAAGCCCTGCTCCGTGCCAGAAAGCGTCGGCGTGTAGCCGACTTGCGCATCATCCCCGCTGGGCACCTCGGCCTCGTCCAGCAGCGTCGAGAAATCGATGTGGATGGACACCTGGTACTCGTAGACCACGCGCTCGTGGTCCGGATCGAGGACCAGGGGGTTGTCGATCACCAGCTCCGGCAGCACGTCCCCCAGCTCCGCGAAGTCGTCGGGGGCGAGCAGGGTCGGGACCAGGGGCGGCTCGTTGGTCTCGTTGACGACGAAGTACCCCAGGGCCGGCTCGCTGTAGGTCGTGCCGTCCCAGGCGCGTACCCGCCAGCGGTACAGCTCGTTCTCCGTCAGGGCGACGGGGGGCACCCAGCTCCCCTGCAGGCCAGCTTCGACGAGCAGCACCCCCTCCTCCCCGAGGACCGGGTCGGGAGAGCCCTGGTATGCGGGGCTGCCGAAGCTGGCCTCGAGGTCGAGCTCGACCCGGTGGCCCAGGGGGGTGATCCCGTCCGGGTCGCTGCCCCCCATGAAGGTCAAGGTCGGCGTCGGGTCGTCGACGCCGCTGACGTGGTCGTCCACGTACCAGCGCGCGGGCAGCTCGCTCATCCGCATCGCCGGGGAGACGAGCACCGGGGTCGTCGGGGGCTCGTTGGTCGCGTTGACGTGGAAGCAGCGCAGCTCGCTCCACGGGCCCTCCAGGGGCGTCGGATCGGTGGCCCGGGCCCGGAAGCAGGCGAGGTGCTCGTCGGGGAGGGACGTCTGGCCTGCCAGCGAGTAGGTGGTAGTACCATCCTCCCCCTCGACCAGGGGGCCGAAGCCGAAGGAGGTGAAGAACGGCTCGCCGGGCTCTTCCCGGCTCGGCGGATCGAGGTAGATCTCGAACCAGTAGACGAGGAGGTCGCCGTCGGGGTCGATCGCGTTGGCGATCACCAGCTCCGGGGTCGGGGTGGCGACGGTCACCCCCTCCTCGGGCTGCAAGGGGGTCGGCGCGGTGGGCGGCTGGGCGGTGGCGTCCACCGTCAGGGCGGCCGGCGCCATCCAGGGGCCGAACGCGTGGCCGTCGCAGGCCCGGGCGCGCCACTGGTAGCGTGCGTTCTCTTGCAGGGTCGCGGCCGGCACCGTCCAGCTCGTGGTCTCCGGGCCACCCTCGTCGAGCAGCCCGCAGAGGTAGGCGATGGGGTAGCCGTCCGCGTTCTCTCCGAGCTCGGGCAGGTTGGTGGCGAGCACCGCGGGTGTCTCGGTGTCGAGGTCGTGGCCGATCTCGAAGTGGTAGCGTAGGGGCTGCAGGTCCTGTCCCTCCAGGGGGTACTCGACCGCCGCGTCGGGATCGGTGGCGTTGTCGACCACCAGCTCGGGCGTGAGGGTGGCGACCTCCGCCTCGTCGACCGGCGCGGACAAGGTCGGCGCGCCGGGGGCGTTGCTGGTGCAGGGCGAGGAGTGCTCGCCCGTCGGGTCGCGCTTGTACTCCTGCAGGGCCGTCAGGCCGTCCGCGTCCGTGTCGAGGTCGCTGTCCGCGACCTGGGGGTCGAGGCACTCCTGCGGGCCGGCCATCTCCTCGTAGTCGTCGGGCAGTCCGTCCGCGTCCGTGTCGAGGAACTCCCGCACGGCGACGTTCCAGGCCAGGTGCGCCTCGCCGCCGTCCCCGTCCGCGACCTTCAGGGAGACCGGATAGGACTCCCCCATCTGCTGCAGGCTCGGGGTCCACTCGATGATCGGGTGCTGCTCGGCGTCCTGGCCGAGGACCATGCCCTCCGGCGCCAGGGTGAGGGAGAAGGTCAGGTCGTCGTCCCCCGGGTCGATCGCGACGGGGAGGTAGCTGTAGCGGACTCCCTGGGTCGCGGTCTCCGCCGGGGCCTCGCTCGTGAAGGCGGGCGGCACGTTGGTGACGGCCACCAGGAAGGTCTTCTCGGCCCAGCCGTCGTCGCCGTCCTCGACGCGCACCTCGACCTGGTAGGGGAGCTCCCGGTCGTCGGCGAAGGTGTGCTCGACCTCGGGCAGGTCGCCGCTGACCTTCAGGCTGCCGTCGCCGAAGTCCCAACTGTAGGTGAGCACGTCGAGGCTCCCCGGGTCGAAGGCCCGGGCGTTGAGCAGCAGCGGCGTCCCCTCCGTGACCTCCTGATCGGGCAACCCGGGCAGGGTCGGCCGGACGTTGTCGACGAAGATGCGGACCGTGTCGGTGGCCGTCGCGCCGTCGGGGTCCGTCACGGTGAGGACCACGTCGTAGCGCTTGCGGTCCCCCTCGTCCGCGAAGACGTGGCTGACCACGCGGCCGAGCTGGGAGGCGGAGCCGTCGCCGAAGTCCCAGGAGTAGGTCAGCGCGGCCCGGTCCGCGGGGCTGACGTCGTCGCCGGTCCCCGTGAAGGTGAGCTGCTCGCCCTCGTTGACGTTGTCGGACTCGCCGGCCTCGGCGGTGGGGGGCAGGTTGGCGACCACCGCGCTGGCCTGGGCCTGGGCCGTGAGACCCGAGCCGTCGGTGACCGTCAAGGTCACGAGGTACTCGCCGCTGTCGGGATAGACGTGCTCGGTCTGCCCCTGGACGGTGGTCGTCTGGGTGCCGTCGCCGAAGTCCCAGCGGTAGCTCAACTGGCCGCCGGTCCCGGTGTCGACCGCGGTGGCGCTGAAGCTCAGCGGGCTACCCTCGTCTCCCGCGGTGTCCGGGAAGTCGGTGATCGCTGGCGGCCCGTTGAGCACCTCGACCTCCAGCTCGGCGAGGACCTCGCCGCCGTCTCCGTCTTCCACCTTGACCTGGACGACGAACCGGCCCTGGTCGGCGAAGACGTGGGAGATCCCGGGGCCCATGGGATCGGCGCGGATCCAGGCCCCCTCGCCGCCGGTGAAGTTCCAGGAGTAGGTCAGCACGTCGTCGGGGCCGGGGTCGGTGGCCAGGGCGGTGAAGGCCATCTCCTGGCCTTCGCCGACGGTCACCCCTTCCTGGAGGCAGTCCGCGGGCGGATCCGCGGGATCGAGGTCCGTGGGGTCGAGCTCGTTGCCGCAGATCGTGGCCACGGGCGGCAGGTTGACCACGAACAGCAGGGTCTGGGCCTCGAGGGAGTCGAGGGGGGGCGCGCCGTCGTCGGTGGCCGTGAGCCCAAGCCGGTGCTCGCCCTCGTCGCGGGGGGTGTACTCGAGGGTCTCGCCCGTCACGACCGAGTCGTCGGGCAGCCGCCAGCGGTAGGACAACAGGTCCAGTCGGCCGGGGTCGTTGCCCCCGGCCTGCAGGGTCACCGGGCTCCCCTCGGGCAGGTTGAACTGGTTGGCCGGCGCCAGGGCGGTGGGGGCCCGGTTGACCACCGGCACGTCGAGGGACGCGCTGGCCGTGGCCCCGTCGTCGTCGGTCACCGTGACCGTGGCCGTCAAGGTCCCCTCCTGGACGGTCGGGCAGGCGTAGCGGTCGCCGGTCCCCTCGATGGTGGTCGGATCCTCGTCGCAGTCCCAGGCGTAGGTCAGGGTGTCCCGGCTGCCGGGGTCGCTGCCCGTGGCCACGAGCGGTACGGTGTCGCCCTCGCCGACCTCGACGTTGCCCTCCCGGGCGACGCTGACCGTCGGCGGCCGGTTGACCACCGTCACCTCCACGGGCGGGTCGCTGTAGCCGACGCTGCCCTGGAGGTTCACGATCGCCAGGACCACCGGGTAGGTGCCGTCGTCGGGGAAGACGTGCTCCACGGACTCGCCGACGGTGTCGGGGGTGCCGTCGCCCCAGTGCCAGATGAAGGTGTAGGTCTGGCCGTCCACTGGGTTGGTGAGGTGGCCCTCGAAGGGGATGGCGTCGCCCTCGAAGATCGGGCCGCTGAGGTCCACGCTGATCTCGGGGATCGGGATCTGCTCGTCGACCTTGACGACGAGGGTGCTGGTGCTGGACACACCCTGGGGATCCCGCACCGTGAGCACGACGTCGAACGTGTCCTGCTCACCGACGATGTGGAAGGTGTGGGCGACGTCCCGGCCCTGCGCGCTGGTGCCGTCGCCGAAGCTCCAGGAGTAGACCAGGTTGGCGTTGTCCACCACGCCGGGATCACACGACCTGCTGCCGGTGAGCAGCAGCTCCCGGCCCTCGCTGGTGGAGTAGGTGCCCGGGACCACCGCGCCGCCGACCTGGACGCCCGCCAGCGCGAAGGGCGCGACGTTGGTGACGGTGACCGCGGTCTGGTCGCTCGCCTCGGCGCCGTCCTTGTCGGTGACGGTCAAGGTGACGAGGTAGGGGCTCCCCGGCCCGCTGGCCTGCTGGTCGTCGCCGAAGAGGTGGACCTGCTGGACCGGACTCTGCGCCGCGGCCACGGTGGCGTCCGGGCTGCCGTCGCCGAACTGCCAGCGCAGACCGAAGCCCGCGAGGCGGTCCGGGGCCGCGGGGTCGTCGACGGTCGCGGCCAGCTCCAGGGAGGTGGGGGTGCAGACCCCGTTGGCCACGATCCCCTCGGGGATCGGGCCGGCCGCGGCGAGGACCACCGTCGGCGGGAGGTTGGCGACCGTCACCGTGCCCTCGGTCCGGGCGGTCAGGCCGTCGTCGTCGGTGACCGTGACCGCGATCCGGTAGGGGGTCGCCTTGCTGTCCGCGTAGGTCACGACCACGGACTTGCCCGCGGCATCCTTGTCGTTGTCCGCGACTCCGTCGTTGTTCGAGTCGTGATCGAGGTCGGTGTCCCAGGAGTAGCCGAGCACCGGGTCGCCGGGGTCGCTGGCCGCGGCCGTGAGGGTGACGGGGCTGCCCTCGTCGGTCGCCACGGGCTGCAGCGGGGTCACCGTCGGCGCGACGTTGCGGACCAGCAGCGCGAGGTTGCCGCTGCCCGTGGCGCCGTCACTGTCCGTGACGGTGACGGCGACCTGGTACTTTCCTCCCGGCGATCCCGAGCTGTCCCCGAGGTACTGGTGGCTGACGGTCTTCAGGTCCGTCCCCTCCTCGACCGCGCCGTCGCCGAAGACCCACTTGTAGTGGAGGCTGGTGTCGTCGCCGCCCGGGTCGCTGGCGGACGCGGTCAACTGGACGGTGCCGCCCTCGTCGAGGCTCGCGGGCTCTGCGGTCACGGCCGAGACCGTCGGGGGCACGTTGCCGACGACGACGGTGAAGCGGCCGAGGCCGGTCCCCCCGTCGCCGTCGCTGACCGTGATCGTGACCGTGCGGCTGCCGTCGGTGCCGAAGGTGTGGCTGCCGATGACTTTCTTGTTGGCGTCGACCGGGAGGAGCTCCGCGGGGGAGCCGTCACCCCAGTCGACGGTCGCGGTGAGGACGTCGGTCGCACCCGGGTCCGCGACGGAGGCGAGCACGAAGTTCTCCAGCTTCCCGCCCTCGTTGAGGTTCTGGTTCGCGGCCGGGGTCACCGTGGGCGCGACGTTGCCGATGGTCGCGGTGCCCGGCCGCTGCAGCCAGTTGCCGGCCGGGTCCGTGGCCCGGAAGGACAGGGCGTAGCTGCCCTCGTCGACGTAGGCATGGGTCGGGCCGAGGAGGGTCGAGGTCGCGCCGTCGCCGAAGGTCCAGGCGTAGGTGCAGCCCGTGAGCCCCCCGGGCGCGGTGCAGCCGCCCACCGTGGCCCCGAACGCGACGTCGGTGCCCTCGGTCCCGGTGAACGCGGCCAGCTCCGCGACGGTCGGCCGGATCAGGTCGACGCTGGAGGACACTGCCGCGGCGGCGGTGGTGACGTTGCCCGCGTCGTCGGTGACGGTCACCGTCGGCTTGACGTCGGCCCGCTCGATGGTCCCGGCGTACAGGATCCCGCACAGGGAGTACCGGCGATCGCCCTTGGCGTCGTCGCAGTCGGCCGCGCCGCCGTCTTCCACGGGCGCGGCCGGGGGGCCGCCGAAGCCGGAGACGTCGGCGATCACCGAGACCAGGGTGTCGGTGTTGCCGTCACCCGTGGGCGTCGCCCGGTCGTCCCAGACCAGCTTCGCGGTGTCGTCGATGATGAAGATCGTGCCGTTTTTTCCCGTGGCGCCCGTGACCGTGATCTTCGCGCCCGTCACCGTCGGTGGGACGTTGTCGAGCTTGGTCGTCCGGGAGGGGGCCGTGGTCGTGTTGCCGACGTCGTCGGTGGCGATGACGCTCGCGGTCAGGCCCGTGGCGTCGATGGTGCCGGCCTGGACCTTGAAGGTCCCGGTGTAGACGCCGTTGGCGAGGACGGCCACGGTGAGGACCCCGCCGAGGGGGGCGAAGTCCATCTGGACCGAGGAGATGTCGTCGTTGCGATCGACGGTGCCGTTGTTCCAGGCCAGCACGAGCTGGTCGTTGATCCGGAAGGTGCTGCTCGTCCCGGTGGCCCCGGAGAAGCTCGTGGCCGGGGCGGTGACCGTGGGCGCCTGGTTGTCGACCCGGACGCCGGCGGCCAGCCCGGTGCCGGTCATCCCGCTGCTGTCGGTGGCGATCACCCGGGCGACCGCGGTGGCGAGCTGCGCGGTGTCGATGCTCCCGGCCTTCACCGTGTAGGACGCGGTCCAGACCTGGGCCGCCGGGGTGGCCTCGACCAGGGCGGTCGCGCCGAAGGCGGCGAAGTCCACCTGGACCTTGGTCACGGTCACCGGCGGCACCCGGCCGCCGTTGTCGTCGCCCGTGGCGGAGTTGTTCCAGGTCACCCGGGCGACGTCGCCGATGCGGAAGGGCTTGCCCTCGCGGCCGGCCAGGGAGTTGAGGACCGTGATGTAGGCGCTGCTGACGATGGGGCCCGCGCCCCGCACCTCCACCGCCCCGGAGGTCCCGAGGGTGGTGTTGTCGAGCTCGTCCTGGGCCTGCACGCCGGCCTTGGCCTGGGTGTTGTTGGGCACGCCGGCGGGGACCAGGCAGGACGCGGTCCAGTCGGTCCCGCTCTTGGTCGCGACGACGCTGGCGCAGCCGAAGTCCGCCATCAGCATGGTCACCGCGGTCACGTCGGCGTTGGGCGCCCCGCCGCTGCCGGCCTTCCAGACGACGGTCGCGGTCTCGCCGGGGATGAAGACGTTGTCTCCGCCCGCGCCGCTGATGGTGATGTCCGCGGTGGCCACCACGGGGGCCTGGTTGTCGATGGTCACCGCGGTGGAGCTGGCCGTGGTCGAGTTGGCCGCGTCGTCGACCACGGTCACCGGGATCGTCGCGGTGGTGTCGAGGGCGCCGGCCAGCACCGTGTAGGAGAAGTAGTAGCCCTTGGTGTTCGGGTCATAGGTCATGTCCCGGGGCCCGCCGCCCAGCCCGGTGAAGTCGGCCGAGACCGAGGCGAAGTCGTAGGGCGAGCCGTTGGGCTCACCCAGGGCGTTCCAGTCGAGCCGGGCCACGTCGCCGATCTTGAAGCCCTTGCCGGGGCGAGTGGTGTTGGCGACGGTGATCTTGGCCGTCGAGACCTTGGGCGCGATCCGGTCGACGGCGACGACCGGCGCGTTGGTCCGGACGACGTAGGCCGCGTCGTCGGTGACCTGAACGACCGCAGCCAGGTTGGCCGCGTCGATGGCGCCGGCGGTCACCGCGAAGCTCGCGGACCAGATCCCGCCGGCGCTGGTCGCCACGACCGCTGCCCCGCCGCCCATGGCGGTGAAGTCCATCTTGACCGGGTTGCTGGCGGCCAGGTCGACGTTGCCGTCGCCGGTGGGCAGGGCCCGGTTGTTCCACGACACGGTGAGGGTCTCGCCGACCTTGTAGACCCCGTTGCCGTCCGTGTCACCGCTGACGGTGATCTTCGCCGCGGAGACCCGGGGGGCCTCGTTGTCGACGCTCAGGGCCGGGGAGACCGCGGACAGCTCGTTGCCCGCGTCATCGCGGATGACCACCGGGACCGTGGCCGCGGCGTTGTCGTCGTCGCCCGCGGGGACCGGGTCGAGCACCAGGGAGAGCTTGTCCGAGCCGGGAGGCCCGGCCTGCAGCGAGCCACCGCCGAAGGCGCCGAAGTCGCCCTGCAGGGTGGAGATGTCGCCGTTGCCCGCAAACGGCACGACGACACCACCGATGAGGGTGCCGAGGGTCCAGGTGAGGGTGACCTTGTGACCGACCTTCACGGGCGTGCCGGCGCTGCCCGTGAGGGTCAGGGGGTGGTTCGGGGCGATCTGGGGGAGCTGGTTGTCGAACGCGAAGCTCGCGGAGGTCGCGACGGTGACGTTCGCCACGTCGTCCGTGGCGGTGAGGGTGACCGTGCCCAGGGGGTCGACGGTGCCCGGGGTCACGGTCCAGGTCGCGACCCAGATCCCGTTCGCGTCCTTGGCCGCGGCCACCAGCGGGCCGCCCAGGGGCTGGTAGCTGACCACCACCGCATCGGTCCCGGCGGGAGGGACGAGATCGAGGTTCCCCTCGCCCACCGCGTCCCAGCGCACGGTCACCGTGTCGCCGATCTTGAAGCTGCCGTTGTTGCCGGTCGCACCGCTGACCAGGATCGCGCCCGGGCTGATCACGGGCGGAGCCAGGTCGGCGAGCAACGGGGTGAAGCTGTTGACCCAGCAGGTATTCGTCGAGTTCCCGCAGACGTCACTGACCCAGGCCGAGTAGGCGCAGCCGGCGGAGCCGCAGTTGTAAGGACCACCTGCGGCCGGCTTCTTGAAGTCCTCGGCCACGCCGACGCCGGAGCAGTACGTGCTGTCGGCGTAGCCGGAGACGAAGGCGTGGTGGTCCACGGAGTCGAGCTTCGTGGAGCAGGCCCAGTCGCCGCTGACCCCGCCGAACCGCAGGGCGCAGACCTCGAGGCAGGAGTAGACCTGCAGGCCGGTGGTCCTCCAGTAGGGCCCGTCGCCGACCTTGAATGAGGGGTTGGGCCAGCCGCCCTGGCCGGTGTTGCCCGCCGCGTCGACCGCGCCGATCAGCACCCGGTCCACGGAGCCGTCGAAGCCGTTGGCCACCAGGCCGGTCGGTGAGATGTAGGTCCAGATCCCCGAGACCTTGGTCATGGCCGCCTGGCTGATCCCCAGGTCGCTGCAGGTCACGTTGGCCGCGGTGACGTCGGTGCTGTCCGCAGGGTCCCAGGTGATCTTCACCTTGTCGCCGACCCGCAGGGGTTGGCCCGCGCGGGTGTCGTTGACGACCGTGATCTTGCTGGTCAGCACCAGGGGGGGGCGCGCGTCCACGGGCATCGTGCCCGAGACGATGCTGCCGACGTTGCCCGCGTCGTCCCGGGGCAGCACGGTGACCGTGAAGGTGCTCGCCGCGGTCCCGCCCTCGGGGATCACCGCCTCGGCCTGGTAGGTGCCTGCGACCACCTCGGACGCGACCACCTGGCCCGCGCCGATCGCGGAGAAATCGACCCCCACCTCGACGAGGTCGGTGTTGACCTGGGTGTCGCTCTGCCACTGGACGGTGACCGTGCTCCCGGCCTTGTAGACCGCGGGTGGGTTGAGGAAGCTGATCTGGGCGGCCGTGCCCGACGGGACGATGGTGTCGATCGCGAAGGGGGGCGAGAAGCGGGTGGCGAGGGTCTGGTCGTTGGCGTTGACCGCGTCGTCGAAGACGATCAGCGGGATGGCGACCTGGGAGCCCTCCACGGCCCGGTCCGGCACGAAGCCGCCCCGGCGGACGGTGGCCGAGCCCGCGACGTGGGGGAGCTGGACGTAGGTGCTGTGGATGGCGAGGGGGGTCGACAGGCTGGCGTAGGCCCGGACGTAGTCGGCCGCGGTGGGGATGTCGAGGTTGCCGTCGCCGCCGTCGCCGCCCTTCCACTCCACGGTCAGGGTGTCACCGGCCTTGAAGATGCCGCCGGTGCCCGTGGCGCCGGAGATCGTGATGTTGGGCGTGGTGACCACCGGGCGGCGGGTGTCGACCTTGATGGGCCGCAGGGCCAGGGCCGACTGGCAATCGGGCGCGAGGCAGTGGTTGCCGTGGTCCTTGATCAGCACCCCGAGGGGGAAGGTGCCGTCGAGGTCCCCGGCGAGCAACCCGCCGCTGTCCGGGTAGGACACGGTCCAGGTGTTGGCGGTGCCCCCGGCCGCCAGGGTTTTGGCGGCCGGCCCGCCGAGCGCGCTGAGGTCCAGGGTGCCCGAGACGTACTCGTCGAGGTTGCCGTCGCCCGCCGCGCTGTCGTCCCAGATCAGGGTGATCGTGTCGCCGATGCGGTACGCACCGCCGCCCCCGTTGTTGCCCAACATGGCGAAGTTCCGCGGGTACCCGTCGCCCGGGTCGAGCGCGACCGTGATCTTCTCGTTGTCGACGTGCCAGAGGGTGGTCTTGGAGGTCGAGGGGACACCCCGGAACACGGTGCCCAGGGTCACCGGGGAGTTGGCGAGCAGGGGGTCGACTCCCGCGGCCGGCTGGAAGGTGCCGACGAAGTAGGGGTCGCTCCAGGAGGCATTGACGATCTGACCGCCGAAGGCCGTGAAGTTGAAGGTCGCGGTCAGGTTCGAGGGGGGCATGTTCTTCGGGACGATCAGCTCGTTCCCCTCCAGCTCGGGGTACCACCGGACCTGCATGGTGTCCGGCGCCCCGGTCTTGTCCGAGTAATAGCAGCCGATCTTGTTGGCGGTATCGCAGCCCGTGGGGAAGATCGAGCTGCCGCCATGGAACTTGATCGAGGCGCTGGAGCTGATGCGGATGCTGTCGTAGGTGTTGATCTTGGTCTTCGGCAGCTCGACCCGCACCGTCCCGCCCGGGCAGCCGAGGAGCGAACGGCTGGTGATGTCCGCGTTGATGACCCAGCTCTCGTTGTAGTAGTCGGTGGGGTCCGGGTTGTTCGCGGGGCTGAGATCGCAGATCGCCTCCCAGAGCTCGGTGTTCGCATTCCAGACCGCGACGACGTCGCCCGCGGCCTCGCCCTGGGTGGTGCAGTGACCGAAGCGGGAGCCGAGGTGCACGAGGATCTCGGTGATGCAGTCGCCCCCGCGGATGTCCGGCACCGCGGGGTGGGTGATCGTCATGACCTCGGACTCGGTGTACCAGGTGGTCGGTCGGAAGTAGTTGATCCCCTTGAAGACGAAGGTGTTGTCGGTCGCGGCCTGCCGGACCTGGCCGAGCTGGTCGGCCGTGACCGCGGGCGGCGGGTCGGGGGAGGCGGGCCCTTCGCTGCAGCCGGTCGGGCCGAGGAGGACGCCGGCGACTGCCAGGATGGCCATCGTGAAACGAAAGACATGGATTGTTGCAGAAAAAGTGACTTTGGTCTTCTGGTGCATGGCCTCTTCCCGCTGGTCGGTACACCCGTCGGCCGCGCAGGGTGGGGCCAGAAGGTCGATCCCGAGAGTTGGCTCACCCCCCCGGCCCTTCCCTGGACACGTTCCCTCGACTCTACACCATGGTCGAGCTGTCGCCAAATCCCGCGTGCGCGAGCACGGGTCGTCCATCCTCCGGCCCGGGAGGGGACCGCGCGGCTCCGGCAGTTGACCCGGGGCCTCCCCTTCCCTACCTTTGTCGGGTCGGGCTGCCGGACCTGTCCGGTGATCTCGCCCGATCAGCACAAGGAGAAGGATCATGATCCGACACGTCGCCGCCTGCCTGACCCTCACGCTCGGCCTGCTCGGGCCGGTCGCCGTCGCTCAGGCCAAGGACAACCCGGTGGTGCGCATCGAGACCTCCGCGGGGCTGATCCGCGCCGAGCTCTACCCCGACAAGGCGCCGGAGACCGTGCGCAACTTCCTGCAGTACGCGAAGGACGGCTTCTTCGAGGGCACGATCTTCCACCGGGTGATCCGCAACTTCATGGTCCAGGGCGGCGGCTACACCGCGACCTTCGAGAAGAAGACCACCCGGGCGCCGATCCCCAACGAGGCCGACAACGGGTTGCTCAACGTGACGGGGACCCTGGCCATGGCCCGCACCCCCGATCCCAACAGCGCCACGGCCCAGTTCTTCATCAACGTCCGGGACAACGCCTTCCTCGACCACAAGGACAAGACGCCCTCGGGCTGGGGCTACTGCGTCTTCGGCAAGGTGATCGAGGGCATGGAGATCGTACGCAAGATCGAGACGGTCGCGACCGGCGAGGGCGGCCCCTTCCCCAAGGACGTGCCCCAGACGCCGATGGTCATCAAGTCGGTCAAGCTCGAGGAGGGCAAGGCCGGCGAGAAGGGGAAGGCGAAGTAGCGTCGCGGGGCGATCTGGCGCGCGCGGTCCCGCGCGACGTCGGGACCCCGCCCGCGCTCAGGGGACTCCCCCCAGCTCTTGCAGCGCATGCCGCAGGGCCGGGTCGGCCGGCTGCAGGCGGAGGGCGGCGCGGAAGGCCTGCTGGGCCAGGGCGGTCTCCCCGACGACCCGGGCCAGCTCCCCCAGCCGCCGCTGCGCGGTGAGGTCCATCGGCAGCAGCCGGGCCGCCTGCCGGGCCCAGCGCAGCGCTTCCCCGGGCCGCCCCTGGTGAGCCTGGACCTCCCGCAGCCCCTCGACGGCCGGCGCCAGGGTCGGGTCGAGGCGGACCGCCTCCTGCCAGCTCTGCTCGGCCGGGCCGAGCTCTCCCTGCTGGAAGCGCAGGACCGCCAGGTTGGCGTGGAGCGCGGCGTTGGTCGGGTCCCGCGCGAGGGCCTCCTGGTAGCCGCGTGCCGCACCCGCCGGGTCTCCCTGCAGCAGGCGGAGGAACGCGAGCCGGTTGCGGGCCTCCACCAGGTCGGGCTCCAGGCGCAGCGCCTCGGCGAGGGCCGCGCCCGCCCCCTGGGGGTCGCCGCGCTCCCCGCGGCAGATCCCCAGCGCGAGCCAGCTCGCGTGGTCCCGGCGGTCGACCGCGACGATCCGCCCGAGGGTGCGGCAGCGCTCGGCGTGCTGCCCCTGGGCCTGTTGCAGCCGGGCCCGGAGCCGCAACCCCCGGAGGGAGCTCGGGGCCGCGGCCTCGGCCCGGTCCAGGGCGGCGGCGGCCTGCCGCAGCAGCCGCGGGGCGGGCTCCTCCCGGGCCACCTCCAGGAGGGCCTCGGCCTCGGCGGCGTCCAGCTCCCCCGGCTCGGCCGGGAGCTGCTGGGGGTGCGTGACCCGGACCAGCCGGAGCTCGTCCCGGGGGCGCGTGCGCAGCACGTGGGTGGTCGGCTCGCCGGTCCCGGCGCCGGCGGACCCTCGCTCGGCGGGCCGCTGGATCCGGTGGTCGATGCTCGCGATGAAGGGGATGTCGCTGGTGCCGTCCCAGGTCATGTGGCAGTCGATGCAGGGGTCCTTGGCCGACTTGCGCTCCGCGGCCAGGTGCGGGACCCGGGTGCAGCCCTCCGGCCGGTGGCAGCGCAGGCAGACCCGGGTGTAGGACAGGGGGTCCTTCGGCGAGGGCCCGTGGGGGGGGTGGCACTCCCGGCAGTGGAGGGGCGCGTCGGGGGTCTGCGCGCACGGCGAGAGCAAGAAGCGTTCGCCGTGGCTCGAGTGGGTGAACAGGCGCTCCTCGGGGGGGTCTTCGCGGAAGACGAGCAGCAGGTCGCCGAGGGGCTCACCGGGACGAAAGTCCTGGATGCTCTCCCGGCCCTGGCGCAGGACCCGGACGCTGCCCTCGAGGTGGCACGCGAGGCAGACGTCCTGGCGCCGGTCCTCCGGCAGGCGGGTCAGGAACACGAGGGGATCGGTCCGGGGCTCGGCCCGCGCGCCCCGGGGGTCGGCCGGGGTGGCGGCCTCCTGGCGGTAGCGGATGTGCTCCTCCCCCGGGCCGTGGCAGCGCGCACACCGCAGGCCGAGGCCGAGGGGGCGGCGGTAGCTGCTCGCCCGCCCGGGGAGCGGTCGCTGGGCGTCGGTGTGGCAGAAGAGGCACTGTGCGGAGATCTCCCGGCCGAAGCGCTGCTGCCCGGGCCGATCGTACCCCGGGCTCATGGCCCAGCGGCGCGCGGTCCGATAGTGGGTGACCGGCAACTGGAACAGCCGCAGCTCCTGGTCCGCGCTGCCGGGCCTGGGCGCCGCGCCGAGGGAGGTGAAGGTGAGCCGGCCGGAGCCGACGATCACCTCGGCGGTCGCCTCGCCGCAGGCCAGCACGTGGCCGTCGGGGAGCTCGTACTCTTCGCGGACCCGCAGCCGGCCGCCGTGCAGGTCGACCTGGTAGCGAAAGCCGCTCGCCGGGTGCGCGACGGTCGCGGGCAGGTCCGCGTCCGCGAGCAGCCGGGAGGCGTCGGCGCCCGCGGCGGCCGAGTGGGCGTGGGCCGTCTGCTGGTACTGGGCGATCAGGGCCTCGTGACAGGAGGCGCAGACCGCATCGTCCGGACTGCCCGTCGACCGGGCGGGTGGGTCGGCCGGGGTGGCCGGGTCGGCCGGCCGCGGCGGCGCCTGGCCGGCGGAGCACCCCGGGCCGGTCAGCCCGGCGAGCAGGAGCAGCAGCCGGGCCGCGTGGCCGGCCGCGTGCACCCGGGGAGAGGCGGGGGCGGCGGGATCCATGAGCGCAGTCTAGCACGGCGGCCCGATGGAGCCAGCGCGCCGGCGGGCCGCACCTCGTGGCCCCGGCGGCCCGGGCTACCGGGCGGGCTCGGGCGGCGGGTCGTCGGCCGGGAGTCGGCAGCTCAGCTCCGCGTCGGGATCGAGGGCCGCCACCAGCGGCAGTAGCTCCTCGGCGAGGTTCTCGAAGACCACCTGCCCATCCCGGTCGATGAAGATGCGGGTCTGGAAGCTGGGCTCCTCCTCGGCCGGGCGCGGCGGCGTCGCGGTCTCGTGATCGGGGTCGGCCATGAGGGCTCCTTTGCCGGCGGGCAGCCCTGGCGTCCGGGGCCCGCGGGCCTTACGCTGTCCACCAAGTGTGGGGATCGGCGGGGGCCGAGGCAATGGTGGATCCGGTGCAACTGGTGCCCGCGACCGAGGGGCTCGGCGCCCTGCTGGTGCTGTTCGGCTCCGCGGTGCTCGAGTACCTCTTCCCCCCCTTCCCCGGCGACACCGTCACCCTCTTCGGTGCCTTCCTGGTGGCCGCGCGGGGCTGGAGCTTCGGGTGGGTGCTCGGGGCGGTGACCCTCGGCAGCCTGGTCGGCGCCTGGCTCGACTACGAGCTCGGGGCGGCGGCGCGCCGCGGCGCGCATGGTCGGCTCGGCCGGCTGCCCCTGGTGCGCGGGGCCGGCGCGCGGCTCGCCGGGCTGCAGGCCCGGGTGCAGCGGCACGGCCTGCCGCTGATCCTGCTCAATCGCTTCTTCCCCGGGGTGCGGGCGTTCTTCTTCGTCGCCGCGGGGCTCGCCGGGTTGCCTCGGGGACCTGTGCTGGTCCTGGCGTTCATCTCGGCCTCGCTCTGGAACCTGCTGGTCATGGGGCTCGGCCTGGGGCTGGGGCTCTCCTGGCCGCAGCTACATCAGCTCTTCGTCACCTACGGGCAGGTGGTCTGGCTGCTGCTCGGTGGTCTGGGCCTGCTCGGGCTGGGGCTCTGGGGGGTGCGGCGGTGGCGCGCCGGGCGTCGCACGCGCGGGCTCAGCTAGGTTCGGCGGAGCCGGGGTGGGGGCCGCCGAGGGCCTCGTCGAGGGCCGCGCCCAGCTCCTCGATCCGGTACGGCTTGCTCACCACCCCGCAGAAGCCGTGCTCCGCGTAGCGGGCCATGACCGGGTCGCGCGAGTACCCACTGGAGACGAGGGCGCGCACCGCGGGGTCGATCCGGCGGAGCTGCTGCAAGGTCTCCAGCCCGCCCAGGCCTCCGGGCACGGTCAGGTCGACGATGACGAAGTCGAAGGGGGTCTCGTGCTGGCGGGCCTCGTGGTAGACGGCGACGGCCTCCGCCCCGTCCCGCACCCCGGTCGCCTGGTAGCCGAGGTGGGCGAGCATCGCCACGGCCACCTCCCGCACCGTCGCCTCGTCGTCCATGACCAGGACCCGGCCGTGGCGGCTGCTGACCTGCTGGGGGGCGGGGCTGGCCGGGCGGGCCGGCCGGTCGCTCGCGGGCAGGTAGACGTGGAAGCGGGAGCCGAGGCCGGGCAGCGAGTCGACGAAGATCGAGCCGCCGTGGCTGCGGACGATGGAGAAGGAGACGGTCAGGCCCAGACCCCGCCCCTGCTCCTTGGTCGTGTAGTAGGGGTCGAAGATCCGCTCGAGGTCGCGCGGCGGGATGCCGCTCCCCTGGTCGATGACGGTGAGGCAGACGTACGCGCCGGGGGGCAGGGGGTGGGGCTCGGCGCCCTGGACCTCGACGTTGCGGGCCCGGACCTCCAGCCGCCCGCCGCCCGGCATCGCCTGGACCGCGTTGAGGACCAGGTTGTGCAGCACCTGGCCGAGCTGGCCCTCGTCGGCCTCCACGGTCCAGAGGTCCGGCGCCAGGGTCAGCTCGGCGCGCACCTCGGAGCCGGCGAGCGCGAAGGTGAGGGTCTCGCGGATCAACAAGGCGAGCTGCAGGGGCCGCCGGATCGGCTCGCCTCCCCGGGAGAAGGTCAGCAACTGTTGCGTGAGGTCGCGGGCGCGACGGATGGCCTTCTCGGCCTCCAGCAGCCGCATGGACGATGGTTCGTCCGGGCCCGAGAGCGCCCGGGCGAGGGAGATGTTGCCGAAGATCGCCGTGAGGATGTTGTTGAAATCGTGAGCGATCCCGCCGGCGAGCAGCCCCAGGGAGTCGAGCTTCTGCGCCCGCCGGAGCTCCTCGTCCAGCCGCTTCTTCTCGGTCTGGTCGCGGAAGACGAGCACGACGCCGCTCAGCTCGCCGCGCGCGTCGCGGATCGGCGCGCCGCTGTCCGCGATCGTGCGCTCCGTGCCGTCGCGGGCGATGAGCAGGGTGTCGTTGGCCAGCCCGACGGTCCCGCCGGTCGCCAGCACCGGGTCCACCGGGCTGGCGACGGGCGGGCGCGTCCGCTCGTTGACGTTCTCGAAGTCCTCGGCGTGGGGGTGGCCGAGGGCCTCCGGCTGGGTCCAGCCGGTGAGCTGCTCGGCGACCGGGTTGAGCAGGGTGACGCGTCCGGCGACGTCGGTGGCGATGACCCCGTCGCCGATGCTGCGCAACGTGATCGCCAGCCGCTCCCGCTCCTCGGCGAGGCTCTGGGTCATGCGCTTGCGCTGGGAGATGTCCCGGAAGACGACCATGATCGCCGGTTCACCCCGCAAGGAGGCGGGCATCGCCGAGACCTCGCAGATCATCGGGCTGCCGTCGAGGCGCCGGAAGGTCTCCTCGATCAAAGGGACCCGCTCTCCCAGGGTGACCATCCGCCGGACCCGCTCCGCGACGATCTGGCGGGAGAGGCCGTCGACGAAGTCGAAGATCGGTCGCCCGTTGATGGGATCCTCGGGGGCGGCGCGGAACAGCTCCCGTGCTGCGGGGTTGGTGTAGACGATCAGCCCGTGCCGGTGGATGACGACCCCGGAGGGGTTGAGCTCCGCGGAGCGGTAGAAGCGCTGCTCGCTCTCGGCCAGCTCACCCTCGAGCCGGCAGCGGTGCTGTCGCTCCTGGTCGAGCTCACGCTGCAGCGCGGCGATCTGGTCGGTCAGCTCGACGGGCGCTGCCTCCTGCTCCGCAGGCGGGGTCGGTGGGGCCGGTGGGGCCATGGATCCTCCTCCCACCAGCACTCCTCCTGGCCGGGGGTGTGGGGGTGTCACCGGACGAGACGTTTCATCCTACCACGGGGTGCCCGGGGGGAGCGAGAGGACCGTCGCGGTCGGGCCCGGGGCCGGAGGCGATCTGCCGGAGGGCCTCCTGGTAGCGCGACAGGGAGAAGCCCGGGAAGAGCGCGCCGAGGAACGCAGGGACCAGGCGGCGGTTGGGGAAGCAGCGGGAGAGGTTGCCACCGTGGACCAGGTGCAGGACGAGGCCCTGCTGGTCGGGGAGCAGCCGCATGGAGAAGCCTCGCTCCCGGACCCGGCGGGCGAACTCGTAGTCGTCGCCGACGCTGGTGTCGGGCGATCGCACCTGCTCGAGGACCGTGCGGCGGTACGCGAAGCAGAAGCCGTAGCCGAGCTGGTTGCGCGCCGTCCAGTCCGCGGCTGCGGCGGGCGGCAGCCCGGGGAGGGGCTGGCGGGTGTCCCAGTAGCTCAGGTCGTCGCGGCCGAGGTCGTAGACGTACCAGCGGTCGAGCTTGACGAAGTCGACCTCGGCCAGGTGGCGGGCGGCCGTCGCGAGGTAGTCCGGCGCGTAGTAGTCGTCGTCGTCCCACTGGCACACCAGCTCGCCCCGCAGGTCGTCGAGGATCCGGTTGCGCTTGGCGCCGACGCTGAGGCGCGCCGGGAGGTGCCGGTAGACCACGTCGGGTCGGCCGAGGTCCGCGAGCCAGGTCGCCGGCTGGGGGCTGTCGTCGAGGATCACCAGCTCGCGGGCCGGGTAGCTCTGCCGGTCGAACTGCTCCAGCAGCAAGGGCAACAGGGGGTGACGGCCGTGGGTGACCACGGCGACGGAGCACCGGGGCCGGGAGGCGCTCACGGGCGCCCCCGCAGCCGGTCCAGCCCACGCTGGACGGGGGAGGGCGCGAGCAGGGCGAGCAGGGCGAGCACGGTCCGGGGAGCCAGCGGCCAGGTGCCGAGGGAGCGGAGCAGCCAGCGCGCCGCCTCGTCCCGCTGGCCGTGGTTGCGCAGGGTGTAGGCCAGCTCGAAGAGGATGCGGGCTCGCCGCTGGCGCAGGCGGCGGTCGTCCGCGGGGTCGACGAGGCGGGCGCGGCGGGCGGCCAGCTCCACCGCGGCCAGGCAGCGCCGGTGTGCCGCCACCGGGTCCCCGTGGGAGAAGCTCTCCCGGGCGATCCGGTAGCGCAGCAAGGGCCGGGGCACGTAGCAGAAGCAGGTCACGCGGGCCAGCCGCAGCCACATCTCGTAGTCCTCGCTGACCCCCCGATCGGTGACGAAGGGCCCGACCTGCTCCAGGCGGCGGCGCTCGACGAGCACCGCGGAGGTGGCCAGGGCGTTGCCGTCGAAGAGCAGCTCGCGGAACACCCAGCCCTCGGGGCGCTGGTCGTCGCGGCTCCACGGGACGTCCGGGACGGGCCGACCCTGCTCGTCGATCAACGTGACCCCGGTGTAGCAGAGGCCGCACTGCTGGCGGGCCAGGGCCTCGAGCTGGCGGCGGAGCTTGTCGGGCTCCCAGACGTCGTCCGCGTCGAGGAAGGCGACGTACCGGCCCCGGGCCTCGGCCAGGGCGCGGTTGCGCGCGGCACCGACCCCCTGGTTGGCCTGACGGATCAGCCGCACCGGGGGCGGGAAGGCCTCGACGAGCGCGGCGGTGCCGTCCCGGGAGCCGTCGTCCACGACCAGGATCTCCTGGGTCACGTCCTCCTGGGCGAGCGCGGCGTGGAGGGTCTCGGCCAAGGTCGCCGTGGCGTCGAACGCCGGGACGATCACCGAGACCAGGGGCGACGGGGCCATGGCTCAGCCTCCCCGCACGGGCGCCGCCCCGGGCTCCGGGAGCCGGCCGACGAGCGTGTCGCCGCGTTGCCGGAGCTGCGCGGCGACGTCCACGAGGGTCCGGCCGAGCCCGACCGCGAGGGGGACTTGCGGCTCCCAGCCCAGCAGCGCCTGCGCCCGGCCGATGTCGGGGCAGCGCCGGCGGGGGTCCTCCAGGGGCAGGGGGCGGTGGACGATGGCCGACGGGCTCTCGCAGAGCGCGCGGATCAGCCGCGCGACCTCGAGGATCGTCCGCTCGTCGGGGTTGCCGAGGTTTATGGGGTGGTCGACCCCGTCCGCTTCCATCAGCCGCACCAGCCCCGCGACGGTGTCGTCGACGTAGCAGAAGGAGCGGGTCTGGCTGCCGTCCCCGAAGATCTCCAGGGGCTCGCCGAGGAGCGCCCGGCCGCCGAAGTTGGTCACCACCCGGCCGTCGTCGAGGACCATGCGTGGCCCATAGGTGTTGAAGATCCTGGCGATCCGGGCCTCGACCCCGTGCTGCTGGCGGTAGGCGGCGACCAGGGCCTCGGCGCAGCGCTTGCCCTCGTCGTAGCAGCTCCGCGGGCCCCCCGGGTTGACGTTGCCCCGGTAGTCCTCCGACTGCGGGTGCACCAGGGGGTCGCCGTAGACCTCGCTGGTCGAGGCCACCAGCAGCCGCGCTCCTGTGGCCCGGCACAGCTCGAGGGCCCGCCAGGTCCCCAGCACCGCGGTGCGGATGGTCTTCACGGGGTCCCGGGAGTAGTGCACCGGTGAGGCGGGGCAGGCCAGGTGGTAGACCCGGTGCAGGGGACCCTCCCAGCGGAGGGGCTCGGCGACGTCCTGGATCTGCAGGGCGAAGCGGGGGTCCGCCTCCAGGTGGAGGATGTTGCGGGCGCCACCGGTGGACAGGTCGTCGAGGGCCACGACGCGGGGCGCGCCGTCGCCGAGCAGCCGGTCGCAGAGGTGGGAGCCGATGAAGCCGGCGCCACCCGTCACCAGGATCGGACCGGTCGTGTCCCGCGTGCTCATGATCGCTCTCCCTTCATGCCAGATCGTGTGGCTCGGGTCCACAGGTCGCGGATCGCGGACCGCAGCGGCAGGGCGTACAGGCCGATCCCCAGGAGGATGGGGACCGGCAGGGGCAGGTCGCGGGTCAGCCCGACTCCGACGCCCAGCAGGGCCAGGGCCGCGCCGATCCGGCCCAGGGCCGCGCCGTCCAGGACCGGCCCGTAGTGGCGGCGGGCCAGGACGAACAGGAGGGCGGCGCTCAGCCAGCCGGTGGCCGCGAGGGTGAGCGCGCTGCCCGGTGGTCCGTAGCGGGGGATCAGCAGCGCGTTGCCGAGGATGCTCAGGAGGAGCCCGACGAGGGTCACGGCCAGCCCCTGGCGCTCCCGGCCGCGCGCCGCCAGGGCCGAGCTGAGCACCTGGCCGAGGCACCAGGCGGGCACCACCCAGACACCGAAGGCCAGCACCAAGACGGCCTCCTCGTAGCCGGGGCCGAAGATCAGCCCGACGAGGGGGCGGGCGAGCAGGGTCGTGCCCAGGGCGGTCGGCAGGCCCACCATGGCGGCGAGGGTCAGGAAGCGACCGAGGGCCGGGCCCGCGGCCTGGGGGTGGAGGTGGACCAGGCCGGTGAGGGCCGGGTAGACCGCCGCGGCCAGGCCCTCGGGCAGCACCAGGAGCTTCTCGACGAGGGTGCTGCCCGCGCCGAAATGACCGAGGGCCGTGGCGCCCTGGAGTCGCTCGAGCAGGAGCCGGTCGACGCGCTGGGCGAGGCTGCCGAGCAGGCCGCCGGCGTAGAAGACCACCCCCTGGCGGAGCACGCGGCGGGTGAACGCGAGATCGAAGCCCGGCACCGGCCAGAAGTAGCGCCGGACCAGGGTGAGGCCGGCCAGCAGCAGGGTGAGGTAGGCGCCGGCGACGTACAGGACCACCAGCGCGGCCAGCCGGCCGCCGAGCCCGACGACCAGCAAGGAGCTGCCGGTGAGGATCAGGCCGGACAGCAGGCGCACCCGGGCCACGAGCTGCATCTCCTCCCGGGAGCGGAAGTAGTCCTCGATGGTGATCGTCAGCAACGAGGCGAAGATCGTCGTGCCGGCGAGCAGCAAGACCCAGCCGGCCTCCTGCAGCAACCCGCCGCCCAGCACGAGCAGCAGCAGCAGCGAGTAGGCGAGCAGGCCGGCGCCCAGCCGCAGCCCGAGGGTGCGACCGAGGTAGCGGGCCGGGGGCAGCACGTCGCCGCGGACCAGGTCGCGCACGGTGACCGCGCCGAGGCCCAGCCCGGCGAGGCTGGCGAACAGCGGGCTGACCGAGAAGGCGTAGGTGAACCGGCCGAAGTCGTCGGCGCCCAGGCGACGGGCGATGTAGCCGGTCACGGCGATGGACAGCAGGTTGAGCAGCAAGGGCTGGAGGATCAGCAGGGCCGAGTTGCGCACGACCCGCCGCGCGGCCTGGGATGCGCCCTCGGCCGCGTCATCGGGACCCGGTCCCGCAGGCGCGACGGCGGTCATGTGGCTCCCGGGGGGGAGCAGCGGAGGCGGATCCAGGACGCGGCCTCCTGCCACAGCAGCCGCTCGTCCTCCGGGTCGGCGAAGGTGTGGTCGGCGCGGGGCACGAGGTGTTGCTGGAGGCCGGCGGCCAGGGCCGGCTCCCGCTCGAGGATCGGTCGCGCGAGGTACCGGCGGAAGTCGTCCGTCTCGGGGGCGAGCCCCCCGAGGACGATCCGCAGCGGGACGCGTGCGGCGACGACGGTGCGCAGGGCGGGCACCAGCAAGGGGTTGAGGCGGTCGTCCGCGGGTGGGTGGCCGCGGCGCCCGGCCCGGCGGGCGGACCAGCCCTGGCGGAGGAGCGCGCGCAGGGCCCGGAGGATGCCGGACAGGTCGCTGCGGCCCGTGAGCAGCCGTCGCCAGGCGGTGGGCGAACCGAGCCGGGGGAGGTAGCCCGCGAGCAGTTGCCGGGCTCGCTGCGGATGCAGCGGCCCGGGCCTGTCGGCAGCCAGGGGGGCGGCCCCCGCCGCGCGCCGCGGGCGCAGGGAGCCCGAGAGGCAGATCGGCAGCGAGATCGCCAGGCAGCCTGCGATCGCCGCCGGGTCGTGGGCCGCGGCGAGCAGCGCGGTGATCGCCCCGCCGCAGGCGCCGCCGAGCACGACTCCGGCCAGCCCGGCCTGCGTCCGCCACGCCCGGGCCGCGGCGAGGGTCGCCGGGACCATGCTCCCCAGCTCGATCTCCCGCCAGCGCTCCTCCACGGGCCCCTCGGGCAGCTCCCCGGCCGAGTCGCCCACCCCGGGCAGATCGAGGCGGAGCACGGGGATCCCCTGCGCGGCGAGCAGCCGGGCGCCCTTGACGTGGTGCCGGTGGTAGCCGTAGCGGGGGAGGAGTCCGGCGTTGAGCAGCAGCAGCCCCCGCCCGTCCCGACCGGTCGGCTGGCCCGTCTGCACGCCTCGCAGCAGGCGGCCCTGGTCGTCGGGGCAGTCGAAGGGCTGCTCGTCAGCCATGGGTGAGGGTCTCCTCGAGGAAGCGGAGGCTGTGCGCGAACAGGAGGGGTTCGTTGGGTCGATGGTACCGGAAATCCTGCCAGAAGCGCGAGCCAACCAGGACCGAAGTTCGTTCCTGGACCTGCGGCAGCGCGGCCAGCGCTGCCTCGGGCGGCCCGAGGGGCCGGTCGCGGTGGTCCAGCTCGAGCCACTGTAAGGGGCCGGGGCAGGCTGGCAAGAGCCGGGAGAGCTGCAGGAGGGCCGCCTCGTCCAGCAGCCGGCGGGTGAGGGGGAACCCCTCGACGACGAGGGGCTCGCCCACACGCAGGGCGTCCAGGAGCTGTGCGCCGTCGCGCTGCACGCGGCCGTGGCGGAGGCCCTGCTCCACCACGTGGCGGTGCAGCAGCTCCTGCAGCAGCCGGTCCCCGTCGGCCACCGGCGACCACAGGGAGAGGGGGTGGCGACCCGGGTGGCGGGCCGCGGCCGCGGCCAGCAGGTTGGCACCCAGGCGCAGCCCGACGCCGCCCCAGCGGGTCAGGCCGCGCTCCTGCGTCAGCAGCGTGATCAGCCGGTCGAGGTCGGCGAGCCGGTCGACGAAGCCGAAGTCCGCGAAGTCGCCCCCCGCGTCGCCCTCTCCGCGATGGTCGAAGCGGACGGCCAGCAGCCCACGCTGCGCCAGGGCGCGGGCGAAGGCCACCAGGGTGCGGTGGGCCTTGACCTTCTCCATGGCGAAGGGCGCCACGAGGAGCACCGCGGCCCGGGGCGGGCTCGCCGGGTGGTGCAGGGTGACCCAGAGCGGAGTCCCCCCGACGTCGGGGCGGACGACCTCCTCGCTGGGGCCGGCGGCGGGAGCGGTCGAGCTCATTCGTCCCGGGCCGCGAGGCGGCGGAGGACGTAGGCGGTCAGCCCGGCGAGGGTCGCGAAGTGCTCGGGCACCAGGTCCCGGTCGGGCACCGGCAGCCCGAACTCCTCCTCGAGGAACTGCTCGAGCTCCAGCACGCCGGTGGAGTCGACGATGCCGGTGTCGAGCAAGGAGGTGTGCGCCTGCAGCGTGGGGTCGTCCTGGCCGAAGAGGAAGTTGTCGACGACGAACCGGCGGATCCGGACCCCGACCTCGTCTACCATCCCGGATTCCTTCCGCGCCCGGACCACCTGGCCCGGCGACCAGCCAACGGACACTACTGTACACCGGGCGCGGGGAGCCGCCAAACGTCGCGTCGTGGTCGGCCTTCACCCCTCCGTGAGACAGCGGACGATGGCCTGGTAGGGAGCCGCCTCGGTCACCAGGCCGGAGTGGGAGACCGGCAGGATGATGTCCTGCGCGCCGGGGAGGTGGGTCACGGCCAGGGGACAGATCCGATCATACCGCCCACGTATACTATAAAATTTCACAGAAGATGGTAGCGGACGGTTCACCAAGTCCCGGAGGAAGGCGTTGCCCGGGATCATCTGCTGCGAGCTGGGCGCCAGCGGACCGAGCAGCGCCAAGCCTCCCAGCGCGGTCCAGGTGCCCTGGTAGGGGGTGCCCAGGGTCACCAGCCGGTCCACCAGCCGGTCGCCGCCGTGCTCCTGGATGTAGTGCAGGCCGATCAGGCCGCCCATGGAGTGGGCGACGATGTCCAGGCGGGAGGTCTGCAGCTCGGCCAGCAGCTCCTGGACTTTGTCCCGCACCCGGACGGCCGACTTGCGGATGTCGGCGGTGTTGACCAGGCCGAGGGGGAAGGAGTGGGCCGAGAAGCCGTCCCGCAGCAGGCGGCGCTCCAGCAGGTACATCGCGCCCCGCGTCCCCAGGTAGCCGTGCAGCACCAGCACCGGGGGCTGGTCCCGGCCGGGGGCGTCGGCCTGGGGGGCGTGGGTGTACCGGCTGCCTCGCAGCAGGTTGCGCAGGTAGGTGAGCGGCTCACGCATGGAAACAGGCCTCCTCTGGGGCCCACCTTGTTCCAGAGCGGCCGGTCGAGTCAATCGGCGGAGGTCACGCCGGCCGGGGGTGGGCGCGAATTGACGCTCTGCCTGGGGCGCTCTATCCTGGCGTCGATGAGCGGTGGGTGTTGCACGACCAGGTTGTCCGTCCCGGGGCCCGGAGGGAGGGGCCGGCCCCGGGTGCTGGTCGCGCTGCTGCTGGCGCTGCTCGTCGCCGGGCCGGCGCACGCCACGGATCCCCTGGCCGAGGCGGCCCGGTACTTCGCCCAGGGGAACGCGGCCTACGACGAAGGACGGTACGAGGAGGCCGTCCGCATGTTCCGGGTCTGCCTCGCCCTGGCCCCGGAGCTGGCCGGGCCTCAGCGCCGGCTCGGCCAGGCGCTCAAGCGGCTCGGTCGCTGTGACGAGGCCCTCGATCATTACCTGGCCTACCTCCAGCAGAAGCCCACGGGCTCCTACGCCGACGAGATCCGGGCCGAGATGGCCCAGTGTGTGGAGACCGCGGCGCCGGCCCCCGGCACCCCGCGGCCCGGCGTGGCCGGCAGCGGGACCCTCGTGCTGGTCCTCGGGATCGACGGCGCCAGCGTCCGGGTCGATGGCGCGCCCGTGGGCAGCTCGCCCCTGCCGCCGCTGTCCCTGCCCGCGGGCCCACACACCATCGAGGTCCAGGCCGCCGGCTTCGTCGATGCGGTCCGCACCATCGAGCTGACCGGTGGTGAGGAGCTGGAGCTGGCGATCTCCCTGGAGCAGCAGCCGGAGCCGCCCCCGCCCCCGCCGCCGCCGCCGCCGTCCGGGCCCGCGACCCTGCAACTGTCGACCATCCCCGCGGGGGCCCGGGTGCTCCTCGACGGCCAGCTCGTCGGTCTCTCGCCGGTGCCGATCCTGGCCCTCGAGCCGGGCAACCATGGCCTGCAGGTGACCAAGCCGGGGTTCTTGCCCGAGCAGCGGGTGCTGGAGGCCAAGCCGGGGGCCGCCCTCGTCCTGGAGCTGAAGCTCGTCCGGAGCGACTCCGCCCGGGCCGTCGCCACGGCCGGCCCCCTCCCGGGGGAGCCCGCGGGGCAGCTCGGCCTGCCGACCGTCGTCGCGCCCGACTCCCGGCCCGCGGCCGTCGGCCGGCAGGGCCCCTCCCTGGGGACCTGGACCGCGTTCGTCGCGGGCGGCACCTTGCTGGCCACCGGGGCGATCCTCGGGGGCGTGGCGATCTCCCGCGCGAGCGGCTACGACTCGGGTGGTGAGAACACCGACCGCCGGGCGCTGAAGGACTCGGGCGAGAAGCTGGCCCTCGCGGCCGACCTGACCGGGGGGACCGGTCTGGCCCTGCTGGGCCTCGGTGTGGGGCTGTACTTCTGGCCCTCGCCCCCGCCCGCGTCCACGCCGGTGGCCGCAACACCCGCGGCGGTGGTCCTGCAGCCGCTCATCGGGCCTGGCCTGCTGGGCCTGGCGGGAGGGTTCTGACGGGATGCCCGGTCGCTGGCCGTGGTTGCTGCTGGTCCTCCTCGGGCTGCTCGGGGGCGGGGGGTGCACCTTGTTGCTGCCCTTCGCGGCCGATTGCGAGGACGACCAATGCCGGGGAGGCTTCGCCTGCGAGGCGGACCGGGTCCAGTGCCGGGTCCGCTGCGATCGGGACGACCACTGCCAGGTCGCACATCGCTGCGAGGCCGGGCGGTGTGTGCCCCGCACCGGCGATCCCGACGGGGGGCTCCCCGACCAGGACGCGGGCGGGGGCGATGCTGACGGCAGCGCCGTCGACTCGGGGTTCGTCGGTGAGGACCGCGACCAGGACCGGGTCGCGGACGAGGTGGACCTCTGCCCCGGAGTGTACGATCCCGAGCAGCTCGACCGGGACGAGGACGGTGTCGGCGATGCGTGCGATGGCTGCCCCGACGACTTCGATCCCGGCGGCCAGGACGCCGACGGCGACGAGGTGGGGGACGCGTGCGACAACTGCCCCCAGGCGAGCAACCACACCCAGGCCGACCGGGACGGGGACGAGGTCGGCGACGCGTGCGACCTCTGCCTCGCCACGGCCGACCCGGCGCAGCAGGATCAGGACGGCGACGGGCTGGGCGATCTCTGCGATCCCTGCCCCCGCTTCCCGGACCGGGACCTCAGCGGCGACGACTGCCTGACCGTGGTCGAGGTCGAGCCCAACGGCGCGCCGGGCGCGGCCCAGCGGTTGACCGTTCCGGTGGTCCTGCAGGGCGACCTGGCGAGCGGCGCGGCGGATCCCTATGCCGGCGAGGCCGACGAGGACGTCTTCCTCGTGGAGGCCAGCCCGGGGACCTTGCTGCAGCTCGAGCTGCTCCCGGGCTCCGCGAGCCTGCGCGCCCGGCTGGTGGTCGAGGAGGAGGCCAGCGGCCGGGTGCTCCTGGACGTGGACGCGGCGGGCATCGGGGACTCCCTGCTCCGGCAACTGCCCATCACGCGCAGCGGCTCCCTGCTCGTGCGGGTCGGTCAGTCGCGGGCCGCCCCGGCCGGTGCCCTGCCCTACGAGCTGCTGCTGCAGCGCCGCACCCTGCCGACGGGGGCGGTGAGCGGCTTCCCCTACACCCGGGAGGTCTCCGTCCGGCAGGGGGAGGCGTTCGCCCTCCGGCTCCGACCACCGCAGCGAGGGGTCGTGGTGGCCACCTTCACGCTCCTCGAGCAGCCGGTCGCGGCCACCCTGCCCCCCGTCACCGCGTTCGTCCTCGGCTCGCCGCGCCGGCTGGTCGGGCTCGGGGAGCGCCAGGCCGTCACCGCGGCCAGCGCCGATACCGAGCTGCTCCTCTTCCACGATCCGGGCCTGCCTCCCGGCCGGGCGGACCTCGTGGCGGCGACCGTCGTGGGGCGCTGGGACATCCTCCTGCAGCCGGTCGCGCCGGCCGCGGGCGGCCGGGACGATCCCCCGGCCGCCTTGCCGCTCAACGGCGCCGTCACCGGGGAGCTCGGACCCCCCGACGAGGGCGGCGCGGACCGGGACCACTGGCTGGTGGCGGCCAGCTCGGGGCAGCAGTTGCGCTTCGCCAGCGCGGTGACGGCCGGCAGCCTGCAGCTCGCCTTGATCTGCGAGCCCCTGGCGGGCGGGGCCCGCTGGATCTCCCGCGGAGGGCCCGGCAGCGGCGCGCTCCTCGAGGTGCAGCCGCCGGTCGACGGGCTGTACCGGCTCACCGTGCTCGACCGGCGCAACGTGTCCGCCCGGGGGCCCCGGGTCGGCGCCGCGGGGCAAGCCTACGAGCTGAGCGCCGAGGTGCTGCCCCCGGCGAGCACGACCCTGGCCTTTCCGGCCGATGCGCCGGCCCGTCTCACCCGCTGGGGACAGCAGGCGCGCTTCGAGCTCCCCGCGCAGCAGGGCTACCGGGTCCTCTTCGGGCTGTCCTCCCTGGGGGACCCCCTCACGCTCGGGGGGCTCGTGTTCGGCCCGGGAGCGCAGGGCCTGCTGGCCAGCGGGAGCGGCCAGCTCGCCTTCTTCCCCCCGGAGTTCACCCGCTACACGGTGGCCGTCGCCGAGCTCGGCGGGCAGGTAGGGATCACCGGCCGCTACCTCGTCCATGCCGAGATGGCCAACTCCCGCTCCCACGGTGAGACGGAGCCCAACGGCAGCCTCGCCGGCGCCAACTCCCTCGGCGGGTTGACGCCCCTCGAGATCCGGGGGTCCCTGGACAGCTCCCTGGACGACGAGGTCGACGCCTTCCTCTTCGACGTCCCCGAGGGCGGTCAGCTCCGCGTCGGGGTGCGAGGTGCGGGGGAGAGTCCCCTCACCCCCCGGGTGAGCCTGCGGGTCAGTCGGGGGGGGACGCTGTTGGCCGAGGCCGCGGGGCTCGCCCCGGCCCTCGGCCCCCTCCCCTTGCCCTTCCTCGGAGGGGACGAGCTGCTCCTGGAGGTGGGCCTGACCGGGCGGGATCGGGCGCGCTACGTCATCACCGTGGACGCCTCGACGTGCTTCGCCACGGCGGCGTCCGCCCCGGCCCCGGGGGAGCTGCTGGTCAACGAGGTGCTCGGGGATCCCGCGGTCGACGTCAACGGGGACGGGGAGTTCGACCCGCAGCACCCCGAGGCCGAGCGGTTCCTCGAGATCTTCAACCGGGCGGCGGCGCCCCGGGACCTGGGAGGCCTGCTGGTGGAGGGGACCACCTCGGGGAGCCGCGCCGCCTTGCCCTGCGGGGTCGTCCTGCCGGCCGGCGGCCTGCTCCTCGTCTTCGGGGGAGGGCAGCCGCAGGGCGAGTTCGGCGCCGCGCAGGTCGTCACGGTCGGGCCCGCGGGCGTGCTGCCGTCTGCCGGAGAGCCCTTCCTGTTGAGGCTCCCGGGCAGCGCCGAGCCGCTGGAGACCGTCACCCCCGGCGCGGCCCAGGACGGGACCTCCCGGGTCCGCAACCCCGATCTCCAGGGGGACTTCGGGGACCACCCCCCGGGCGAGGCCGGGCTCGCGGCCTCGCCGGGCACCAACCAGAGCGGCGCCAGCTTCACCCGCGGCCTCACCTGCCTGGACGATCGGGACTGCGCGCGGGCCGAGGCCTGCCAGTTGCAGCTCGCGACCCGGACCTTCACCTGCGGCCCCCGGGCCGGCGGGGCCCGGGCCGGCGCGAGCTGCGGCCGGGGGGACGACTGCGCCTCCGGTCGCTGCGGCGACGCCGGCGCGGGCGAGCAGGTCTGCCTCGGCCCCTGTCGGCTCCCGGACGAGACGGTGTGCGTCGACGGCGCCCGCTGCTACGCGATCGGCGATCACTTCATCGTGCCGGATACCGGGCAGTGGTTCGCCGCTCCCGTCTGCGCACCGGAGCGGGGCAGCGAGCAGCCCTGCGGCAGCGACGCGGCGTGCCCCGTGGGCGAGGCCTGCCTGCTGTTGCCCGATGCCGCCCACCAGGGCTGGGCCTCCCGCTGCCGTCGCGTCCAGGGAGAGCTCATGGCCGGCGCGGCCTGCGGGCAAGACGAAGACTGCCGTTCCGGACGCTGTGTCGAGCTCCCGGACGGTGGCGGGGCGGAGCAGCCCCCGGTCTGCCACGGCCCTTGCCTGCTCGATTCCGACTGTGTGGGCGCGACCCAGTGTTTTCCTTGGCCCCAGCTCCTCGACGACCGGGGGACGGTCGACCCCACGGACGATATCTTCCTCGACGCGTCCCTCTGCCGCTGACCCGGAGGCCGGAGACGCCGTCGCGTCAACTCTCGGGTCCGGTCCGGGAAGCGGTCGGGTGCTGGCCTGCTCCCTGGCCTGGCTTGTGGAGTTGCCATTTGCCCGATCGGGGTGGAGCGTGGCCTTCGTCGCCAGGCCACCCAGCGAGAGGACCGGCGCCCGGGCGGATTGTGCGTTGACTTTCTCGCCGTGGCGGGTAGCGTGCCCCCATGCGTGCGCTGCTCACCCGTCTGGATGGCCTGATCGAGAAGCTCCCGGTCTCCCCGCGGTTCTTTCGTTTCTGCCTGGTCGGTGGCAGCGGGGTGGTGGTCAACCTCCTCGTCCTCTGGCTGCTGCTCGGGGTGCTCCCGGGGAGCCCGGATCCCTGGCGCCACCGGGTGGCCATGGCCGGCGCGATCGCGGTGAGCATCTTCACCAACTTCGTGCTCAACGATCTCTGGACCTGGCGGGATCGCAGCGGTCAAGGGGCCGCGCCCTGGGTCATCCGGCTGGTGCGGTTCTACCTCGTCTCCAGCCTCGCCGCGACGGTCCAGTGGGGCTCCGGCGTGCTCCTCCACGAGCGGCTGGGAGTCTGGATCTACCTGGCGCAAGCCCTGGGGATCGTGCTGGCCATGGGGATCAACTTCGTGGTGAACCACCTCTGGACCTTCCGCAACACCCACCGTTCGTAGCCTGGTCGCCCCGGTGAAGGTCGTGGCGCCGCGCGCGCTCGCGGCCATCGTCCTGCCCCACCCGGTGACGGGTCCGGGAGGAATGCTCCCTCGTGTCCCTCGAGTCTGAGTCGAAGGTCCCGGAAAGGGGCTTGCACACGGCCGCTATTGGCCCAAAAGGACCAAGGAGCTGCGCGGTGCGCTCGAGTGCGGCATTGCTGGAGGCGGGCCGGCGGTGTGTCGCCGGAAGGATGCGGACGAAAACGACGCTGGCGGAACGGGCTAGCGGAGGTGGAGCTCGCGGGCCAGGGCGTCGATCTCTTGGCGGGTGAGCAGGGTGGGGCAGCGGCCCTCGAGGATCTCCTTGAGTTCGGAAGCGGTGAGGATCTTCTTGGTGTGAGTCATCACTCTACCTCGCGTGAGGGGGTGGCCTGGATGAGGCCCTCGTGGTCATAACGTCTAGCAACCGGCGTGCCATTCCCCAGGTTCGGCGGCTGGTTTTCCGCACGAGGCCGGTGCGGGCGGGGATCCGTTCCAAAAGGGGAGCGCCTGCGGCCCCGTGCGTCCGGGTGGGCTGGCTGGTGGAGTAGCCATCCCCTGGGACCGGCGTCACGGTCGCGGGGGTCGGCTCAGGGACGCTCCGGCCAGCGCGTGAACAGGGACTGGAGCATCCGGTAGGTGAGGCCCCAGACGATCCGGCCCTCGTAGTCGACTCCCGGCAGCTCGTAGGGCTGTCCGTCGAAGGAGCGCCGGACCACGACCCGCCGCGCCGGATCGCGCAAGGCCGCCAGCGGGACCCAGAGCCCCTCCGCGACCTCGTCGGCCCGGGGGCGGAGGGGTTGTCGCTGGGGGAGGGCGAAGAGCAGCGGGGCGATGGCCAGGGGCAAGGCGCGTCCCGCGGCCAGCGCCTGGACGTCGTCGAGGCGACCGAGCCGGTGCGCCCGGGCGAGCTGCAGCCCCAGCTCCTCCTCCGCCTCCCGGATGGCGGTCGCCCAGGGATCCTGGTCCCCGGGCTCCTCACGACCACCCGGGAAGCTCATCTGGCCGGCCCAGGGGTCGTCCGGGCGGTCGGCCCGGCGCATCAAGGCCACGTGCAGGTCGGGACCACTCTCCACGAGCGTCACCGCGACCGCGGCCCGCGCCGGGCAACGCTCACGGGACAGTACGACGGGGGAGCTCGCGGCGAGGCTGGCCTGCAGGTGCTCCAGGATCCGTAAGTCGGGCATCGCAGCAACGTCTCCTGTTCTCGATGGCGACCTCGCGCGCCCCGGACTCCCCGGTGCGCAGGAGGGGTTTGCAGCCCCGAGGCTGCCCATGGTAGCATGCAGGTTCGAGGAGTCAGCAGAGCATCGCAGCGCGTCATCGTCGTCCTGGAGGCCATCATGTCAAGGGTTCTCGCCGCAGTCATCGGGGTGCTCCTCTTGACCGCCGCCACGCCCGGCTTCGCCGGTGAGCCTACCGCGTACGTGGCATCACCCGGATCGTTGAAGGATCGTTCGAGCTGGGACATCTCCCTGCAGGTCTCGGGCGAGGAGGTGACGGCCACCATCAAGGGCACGCACCCGGGGTTTGCCGACTGCACCCAGACGCCCTCCCTCGTGGTCAAGACCAACGAGCAGAAGGCCCGGGTGAAGACCCGCCAGTCCGAGAAGATCCGCTGCGGCTCGTCGGAGCAGACCGCGACCTTCACGACCAAGCGCCGGGCCATCGAGCTGTTCATCAACGGCGACCTGGTCGCCTTCCTCGATCTGCAGGGCGCCGCGGGCGTCGCCTCGCCCGTGGACGAGCCCCTCGTGCTCCCCGTGGACCCCCAGCCCGGTGAGCCGGTCTTCGTGGTCGTGCCCGCTCCGGCCGAGAAGAAAGGCTGCCATGCGGTCACCAAGATCAAGGCGGCCAAGAAGGGCAAGGCCGGGGTCAGCGTCACCTATCAGTTGGCCGCGGCCAAGAAGTGTGAGGAGAAGGCCGACCGCTACCAGGTCCTCGGTTCCGTGGGTGTGCTGCCCAAGGGCAAGTACGCCCTCGCCCTCCCTGACGCGCAGGCCGAGTTCGGTGTCGGGGAGGTGGTGAAGAAGCCGGGCAAGGGGAAGGGCAAGGGGAAGGTGGCCAAGGGCGAGGAGGAGGACGAAGAGGACGCCGCCGCGGACGAGGAGAAGGGGAAGGGGAAGGGCAAGGGGAAGGTGGCCAAGGGCGAGGAGGAGGACGAAGAGGACGCCGCCGCGGACGAGGAGCAGGGGATGGGCAAGGGGATGGAGA
>JAVEVO010000027.1:16658-55524 GCA_034005005.1 Myxococcota bacterium | reverse complement strand
CCCAGGGTGGGGAGCTTGAAGCTCGCCAGGAGCTCGGCGATGCGATCGGTGACGGCCACCGGGGCGGTGGCGGTGACCGGGCTCATAGCGCACCTCCCCGGAGCAGGCCGTCGTACACGGACAGGTCTGGGGCCGGGATGGCCACCTGCGGGACCGCAGGCCGTGGCGGGGTCGTCCGGGCGTGGACCAGATCGAAGCGAGGGGTCTCGCCGGCCTCGAGCGCGGCCTGCAGCGTACGCTCCACCTCGTCCTGCGAGGTGCTGGCCGCGAGGTGGAGGACCCGGACGTACTCGACGTCGGCGCGGTCCGTCCCCGAGGCCCTCAGCGCGTCGTAGGCACGACGGAAGGTGAGGGTCGGGAAGAGTTCCTCGCGGTAGCGATACCCGGCGAAAGCCCCGGGCTTGCGCACCAGGGACCAGATGATGTGGCGGTAGTCGATGCGCGCCTCGTCGTTGCCGCGCAGCCGGGGCATCGTCTCGATCAACTGGCCCCGGAACAGCACCTCCACGGTGTCGGGGTACATCCGGGCCTCGACGACCCGGTTGATGAGGGTCGCAGGCACCGAGTAGGTGCGGCTGCCGACGCGGATCGTGCTCCAGCGCCGCACCTTGCACTCGTACCTCGTGTAGTTGGGCACCGGCGACGAGGGTAGCGGAGCCAGCGCCGCGCGTTCCGCTGCCAGCACCTCCTCCGGGATCCTGCCGTTGTGCTTGCCCACGATGGCCCTGATGAAGGCGGCGTACTCCTCCACCGTGTCGAAGTCCCGGCTCCCGCGGAGCACGAGCGCCTCGGCGAGCGCCTTCTTCGACCGGTGGTGCCGCTGCTCCACCACCCCGTTCTCGTTGGCCTTGCCGGGCTGGATGCGCGACGAGTCCAGGCCGTAGTGGTCGAGCACTGCCCGGAACTTGCGCGTCAGGGACCGCCCCCCCTCCCTCAGCTGGTGGGTCGCGGCCGAGAGGTTGTCGCTGCGTGCCTCGTCCGGAACCCCACCGAGGGCCCACAGCGCCCCCTGCAGCCCCGCGACCAGGGCTTCGAACGTCTCCCCATGAGCGATGCAGGCCCACAGCCAGCCGCTGAAGCAGAGCACGAGCTCGAACAGCAGGTGGGGGAACGGCTGGCCGCCGATGGTCACCTTCAGCTCGTCGGCGTGGGTGAAGTCCAACGACGCCTGCTTGCCGGGCTGGTGCTCCTGCTCGAAGAACACCTCCTTGCCGGGGCCGTGCTTGGCCCGCCACTCCTGGACCCGCCGCTGCAGGGTCCGGACCTGGCCGGGCTGGAACTCGCCGGGGTGCTTGTCCACCAGCAGCTCGATCAGCGTGGTGGCCTGCACCGCACCGTCCTTGTCCTGCTCGAGGATCGGCACCACCTCCTTGGCCCACACCTCCGCGAACGGGTCGGGCCGGGTCCGCCAGCTACGGACCGCGCGAACCGACGGCAGGCCGCCTCGCTGCCACTTCCGGGCCGTGCGCACACTCATCCCTGCGGCCGCGGCTGCGGCCTCCTGCGTCATCGTCATCATCTTCTTCCTCAGCAGTAGCACCTGAGCGTCACTGACCATCTGCGCCCTCCGCGGAGGGTGCAGGTAGCCGCTACTCAGGACCGCGGCGACCGGCAGGAATAGTTGTCGCCGACCGGCAGGAGTAATTGTCGCTGATCAACCGCCCCTTCAGGGGCCGTGCAGGTGAGGGGCAGAGGGATGGGGTGCCGGGGGAGGGAGGAGCAGGGCCGCGGATCAGGCCACGGTCACCTCGGAGTCGAGGAAGACGTGCTGGATCGCCTGGAGCAACTGGGCGCCCTCGGCCATGGGCTTCTGGAAGGCCTTCCGCCCGGAGATGAGGCCCATGCCGCCCGCCCGCTTGTTGATGATCGCGGTCTTCACGGCCTCGGCGAGGTCGTTCTTGCCCGCGGCCCCGCCGGAGTTGATCAGGCCGGCGCGCCCCAGGTAGCAGTTGGCCACCTGGTAGCGGGTGAGGTCGATCAGGTGCTCCGAGGTCAACCGCTCGTAGACCAGGGGCGAGGTCTGCCCGAACTTCAGCGCGGTGTAGCCGCCGTTGCAGGTGGGCTGCTTCTGCTTGATGATGTCGGCCTCGATGGTCACGCCGAGGTGGTTGGCCTGCCCGGTGAGGTCGGCCGCGGTGTGGTAGTCGGTCTTGTCGACCTTGAAGGCCGAGTTGCGCATGTAGCACCAGAGGATCGTCGCCAGGCCCAGCTCGTGCGCGTGGTGGAAGGCCTCGGAGACCTCCTGGATCTGGCGGGTCGACTCCTCCGAGCCGAAGTAGATCGTGGCGCCGATGGCCGCCGCGCCCATCTCGAAGGCCTGATCGACCGAGGCGAACATCACCTGATCGTACTTGTTGGGGTAGGTGAGCAGCTCGTTGTGGTTGACCTTGACCACGAAGGGGATCTTGTGGGCGTACTTCCGGGCCACCGCGCCCAGCACGCCGAGGGTCGAGGCGACCGCGTTGCAGCGCCCCTCGATCGCGAGCTTCACGATGTTCTCGGGATCGAAGTAGATCGGGTTGGGCGCGAAGGAGGCGCCCGCGGAGTGCTCGATCCCCTGGTCCACCGGGAGGATGGAGACGTAGCCGCTGCCCGCGAGCATCCCGGAGCCGAAGATGCGCTGCAGGTTCACCAGCACCGGCACCGACCGGTCGGAGCTCACCCAGACCCGGTCGACGAAGTCGGGGCCGGGGAGGTGCAGCATCTCTCGCGGGATGGTGGTGCAGCGGTGCTCCAGAAGGCTCTGGGCGGTCTCTGCTCCAAGGAGCTTCTCGTAGTCGTGCAGGGCCATGGGTCTGCCTCCTTGCCGGGTCTCCTCGAGTTCTTCCCTACCCCGAGCGGAGTGGGTGCGAGGGTGTCACGCAGCCGGTTCTACCTGGAATGGAGGGATCCGACAAGGTCATCGGCGAGGCGGGCGAGCAGCCGGCGTCCCGGGCCGTGCAGCAAGGCGAGGAGGATCCCGAGCCAGATCAAGCGCAAGGTGGGATCGAGGGGGCGAGGGCCGCGGGGGCCCCGGGAGGTCGGGCCGAGCAAGCCGCCGGCCTCGGCCGCGTCGCTGCAGTCCACGCTCTCCTCCGAGTCGTCCGCCAGATCGTCGTCCCCCGATCCGGACGAGTCACAGCCCTCGCCGAGGTCGACGTCGGCCGAATCGCCGGGGTCGTCCGGGTCGCTGCATCCTTCGCCGGGGGTGTAGTCCGTGGGCTCGTCGAACTCCTCCTCGCCGGGCCCCGACTCGGTCGCGCACCCCTCCGCATCGGCCGTCTCGGTGGTCGTGCCGCCCTCGTCGCAACCGCCCGTCTCCTCGTCGTACTCCTCCTCGGTGACGTAGATCTCCTCTTCCTCCTCCTCCCCGTCCAGGGTGACCTCGGACGGCTCGGTCAGCAGGAGACAGCCTTCTTCCAGGAGCACCTCCTCCTCGGCGGTGCCTCCGGTCGAGGCGCCGCGGGGAGTGGCCCAGCGGGGGCAGGGGAGGATGGTCGTGGTGAGCTCCCGGTCGGGGAGGGGCAGCAGGATCCGGGGAGTGTGGCAGCGGGCGCCGGTCCGGCTGAAGCTCCCCCGGGTCAGGCGGCGAATGAGGTCGTCGTCGGTGCCGAGCTGCTGGTCCGGGCCGGGCAGGACGAACTCCAGGTCGAAGCGGCCGTCCTGGCAGGCGCAGGCCGGGGAGCCCGGGAGCTCGAGCGCACCGCTGACGGCCACGGACTGCTGCAGCTCCCCGTCCGCGGCGGTCTCCGCGTAGCGGAGGGAGGCCTGCTGGTTGCCGGTCGGCAGCAGGGGCGCGTCGAGCTCGAGATGGCCGAGGGTGCCGTCTCGCCGCCGCAGCTCCAGGTAGAGGTACAGGCCGTAGGGTGCGAAGCGGCTGGCCGTGCGGCTGACGAAGGCGTCCCCGCCGACCCGCTCGGGCTGCGCCGGGGCGCCGTCGCGCTGGCAGGTGTCGGCGGTGGGGTCGCAGCTCACCCGGGCGTCGTAGAGGTCGAAGCGGTAGCTCCCCGGGCTCCCCTGCTCGGCGCAGCCGCTCCCCGCCGTGGCGACGAGCAGCAGCAGCAGGAGGAGGCCCCGAGCCATCCCCCGGCCGGGTCCGGTCTGCAGGCCGAGGGTCAGAAGTGCCATGTCAGGCTCCCCCCGGCCCAGGAGCGGTGGACGGGTGCGGCGCCGACCAGCCAGCGCAGTCCGGCCACGTCCTCGTCGTTCAGGGCCATCGAGAAGTGCAGGCCACAGGAGAGCAAGGGGAGCAGGCGGAGCTGCAGGCCCAGGGTCAATTCGGCCAAAAACGTCCAGCCGCTGGCGACGCGGGAGGCGAGCGTCTCCCGCTCGAGCCGGGCCGAGACCGCGCTGCCGCCGACCTGGACCTGGGTGAAGAGGCTCAGCGGCTCGTACAGTGGGTGCTGCAGGCGCACGCCCAGCATCAGATCGCCGTAGCGCCGGCTCTCGGTGTAGGCGAGGCCGAGCCCGGTCTCGCCCGCGTCGCTCGCCAGGAGGAATGCGACCTCGCCGACGAGGTACAGGCGCAGGGGCAGCGATCCGAGGGGACCGCCGCCACCGAAGAGGAAGGAGGAGGCGAAGCCGCCGCCGCCGAAGGTGGTCGAGCCCAGGCCGAGCTCCGCGAGGAGGTGCCGGGGCGGGTCGTCCACCGGGCCCGGGATCAGGGCGACCTCGCCCCCGCTGGCCAGGGCCGGCCGGCCCGCGCCAGCGAGCAGCAGCAGCAGGATGGCTGCGAGGATCCGGCTGGGCATCACGAGTCGTCGCTCCATGGTTGCGCAAGGTTCACGCCGGCTCTTGCACGGTAGCGCACCAAGGAAACAAGATCCATGCCAGGCGGGGACGAAGGCGCGCGCAGGGGCCTCCTGACCCACGTCGGGGCCGGACCTGCCCCCGGCAGCAGCAGGCCGGGACGTGGCGGGCCGGGCGGGCCGGTCAGGGACCATGAACGGTCGTTCACGGTGTCCGGGCGCGACCTCCGCGGCGGCGGTGCGGCCAGCGGTGGGCCCGAGAGCGACGGTTCGACGTCCTGGAGACCGGGGCGGGGCCCGGCCGGGGGCTACTCGCCGAGGGGCAGCTCGCGCTGGCCGACCACCTCCCCCTCGAACCCGACGACGACCTCCTCGACGATCAGGTCCGGGCGTCCGCTCGCGCGCACCGCGAGGGCCACGAGCCGGGTCAGACCGCCGCAGCAGGGGACCTGCATGCGCAGCACCACCACCCGGGGGATCCGGTTGTCCCGCAAGATCGCTGCGAGCTTCTCGACGTACGGATCCGTGACGTCCAGCTTGGGGCAGGCGACCACCACGCTGCGGCCGCGCAAGAAGCGCCAGTGGACGTCGGCAGAGGCCACGGGCGCACAGGTGGAGAGGACCAGCAGCTCGCGGTCGGCGAAGAAGGGCGCGCGAGTGGGGACCAGGTGGAGCTGCACCGGCCACTGACCGAGGTCCGAGGGGTTGAGCCGCGCCGGCAGGCCGGTGCCCTGGATCGCCTGCGGTGCGGGGGCCGCGCTCCGGAGGGTGGTCGCCCGGCTCCCGGGGCAGCCGCCGCTCGGGGCTGCGGGCGCAGGCGCGGGGGCCGGCGGCTGGTGCGCGGCGGGGGCTGGCGGGTGGTGGGCCGTGGGGGCCGCCTCACCACGCAGCCGGCGGACGTGCTCCTGGGCTGCGGCCTCGTCGAAGGCCGGCGCCTCCCGCTCGCGGATCTGCAGCGCCCCGGTCGGACACTCCCCCAGGCAGGCCCCGAGTCCGTCGCAGTACTCCTCCTTGACCACCCGGGCGATGCCGTCCACCAACTGGATCGCCCCCTCCGCACACGCCGTCACGCACTCGCCGCAGCCGTTGCAGAGCCGCTCGTCGATCTCGATGATCGGTCGTCTCATGGGCACCTCCTCTGGGGAGAGATATAGGACATTGTTTGGTTGATTGCTTCTGTTTTTTCGGGGGGGGACCTGATCGAGCTCTGGCCGGACCTGGTCAGGGGGCCTTGAGCACGGGAGCCGGGCCCGGGGGGATGGGCAGTCGCCGAGGTTCGAGCCGGTCCTTCCGGACTTCACAGACGGCCTGGCGGGCATCGATGGGGAACACGATCCCGAGGGTCGAGGGGACGCCGGGGACGAGGGCCGAGGTCGCCACCAGCCGTTCGAGGGTCTGGCCATCGTCGCCGTCGCCGTAGCCCACGGTGAGGGACCCCGGGGCGCTCGGCAGCGTGACCCTCAGGCGGAGCGCAGTCTTGCCGCCGCGCAGCACCACGGGCTGCCGCTCGATGGTGAGCTTCTCGAGGCTCAGGCCCGGGCCGGTCAGGAGCTTGCCGTCCAGCACCCGGATCCGCCACTCCTGCACGACGGTGGCCCGATCGAGGCAGTTCTCGTAGGAGAGCTGGGGGCCGGTCCAGATCGCGAGCTGATCCTCGACCTGGGGGGTCTTGCTGCTGCCGATCCAGCGGTCGTCGTGGATCTCGACGAGCAGGGTGTTCGGCGTGGCGAGCACGACCGCGAGCTCGGCGTCGTCGGCCGTCGAGGGGGGGCCCTGGAGGAGGAAACCCTGCTGGCCGCTGCTGTCCAGCCGGGTCCCGCAGCGTCCGAGACCGGCGGTGGCCCAGGCCGCGGTCGCCGGGGTGTCGTCGAACAGCTCGATGCGCGGGATCGGCAAGGAGCGGTACGGCGAGGCGCTCCCTTCATCGGCCTCCTCGGGTTCGCCGTCCGGCTTGCACCACGGGCTGTACCACTCCAAGCTCCCCGAGAAGGTCTCCCAGTTCCAGGTGAGGTGGCTGTTGTTGCGTCCCTGCCGGTAGACTGCCGTCCGGCTCTCCGCGATCCAGGAGAGGGGGGAGAGCTGCAGGGTCTGCTCGGTGGTCGATTGCCAGATCGTGCCGTGGCGATGGACCGCGGTGAAGCGATCGGGGGCCACGCGGGTCTCCGCTGCCGGGAGCGTGCCGGGGGCGGAGGTCTCCTGGCAGCCGCGCAGCAAGAGCTGCCGGCTCGAGATCGCTCCACCCTCGGCCACCACCAGCCAGTGCTCGGTGGTGCGGCAGGGTGGCGGCGACGGCGGTGCGGCCTTCCGGGGGTTGGTGGGCTTGGAGCCTGCCCCCTGGGCGGCGGGTTCGTCGAGTGCGGCGCCCGGGTCGAAGAGCTGCAGCTCGGCGACCAGCAGCTCCTGCTCGGCGCGGTTCTGGCCGGCCTCCTGCGGGGGCAGCAGGCGGCAGGGGGTGCGACCGCCGCACAGGGTCTCCTCGAGCCCGGGGACCGGGGCAGCCGTCGCCGGCCCGGCGACGCCCCCGAGACCGAGCGCCGTCACCAGCCACCAGCCGGCTGCCTCGCGGCGCCAGGGGCGCGCTGGTCGCCGATGTCTCCTCGCCCCTGCTGCTGTGCCTACCATGGCCTCTCCTCTGCGTCGTCGCGCCCGGCCCGAGGTGAGTGTACCCCGGGGAGGCGGTCCGGCACAGCCTAGCGTGATTCCGTGGGCCTCGGGCTCGTGGCGCCCTCGGCGCCGAGGGATGGCTCCGGCCGGGGGGATGGTCCCAGGGGGCGGATGGCGCGGATGCGGCTGAGGCGGAAGCGACGTTCGTCCCCCCGCAGGTGGCAGTGGGCGACGAGGGTGAATCGTCCCTCGAGGCGCAGCGGGGTCACCCGGCGCTGGGTCCATTCTCCGCGGTTGTAGCTGAAGTAGTCGATGTCCAGGTCTTCGCCCAGGTGGATCGCCTGCGTGATCACGGGCAGGTACGGGGCGGGCTCGTAGTGGACGTCGCCCCACGCCTGGTCATCGGACGACTCGCCACGCTCCAGCAGCGTCTCCGCGAGCCAGTCGAAGATCCGCGTGACCTCGTCGGTGATGCGCGCGCGCTCCGAGCCGCAGAAGGTGTGCAGGGTGCTCTCGGCGAGGCGGCGCAAGGTCGCTGCCGGGAGGTGGGTGCCGCCCCGCTCTTCGACCAGCAGCAGCAGCAGGCTGCCGATGCACACGGCGGCCCGGGCGGTGGGATCGTCGAGGGGGACCGGCGCGGCGCCGCCAGACGAGAAGCGCAGCCCGTCGCGCCCCGACCCGTCACGCCGCGGTCGCGGGTGCTTGAACAGATCGGCCAGCAACTGGCTCAGGTAGCGATGTTCTTCCATGCCCACGTGACCTCTGGTGGCCAGCCTGCCGGTCTTCCCCCGGAAGGCGGCCAGGAACTTGTCCGAGCTGGGCGCGGCGGATGGTGGGGGCCTGCGGCGGCGCCTGGCCCGGGTCGCTCAGCCGCGACGGCGGAGCCCGAGCAGCAGCAGGCCGACGAGCAGCAGCGAGAGGTCCGCGCTCGGGCTCCCGCTGGTGAGCTGGCAGGAGGAGGAGCGTCGCTGCTGCTCCTCGCCCTCGCCCTCCGCGCCACCCTCGCCCTCGCCCTCGGCGCCTTCGCCCTCGCCCTCGGCGCCCTCGCCCTCGGCGCCCTCACCCTCGGCGCCCTCACCCTCGGCGCCCTCGCCCTCGGCGCCCTCGCCCTCGGCGCCCTCACCTTCGCCCTCGCCCTCGCCCTCGGCGACCACGGGCGCGTCGGGCATCCAGTCGGCGACACAGGAGGCGTGGCAGCCATCCTCGAGGCAGACGATCTTGCAGGTCTGCCGCTCGGGGCAGGTGGTGCGGTGACAAGGGTGCGGGTGGCACACCCCGCCCTGGCAGATCGTGCCCGGCTCGCAGGCGATGCCGCCGCAGGGGTTGGGGCGGCACTGCCCGTCCTTGCAGCCGTGCCCCTCGGGGCAGACCACGCCGCCGCAGGGGGCCGGCTGGCACGTGCCCTCGAAGCACTCCTCGTACAGCGGGCAGGAGATCCCGGCGCAGCTCGGGAAGCAGGTCCCGTCGAGGCAGCCCTCGTTCGCACCGCACGGGACACCGAGGCAGGGATCGGCGATGCAGGCGTTGTCCTGGCACACCTGGCCCTCGGGGCAGCCGACCCGGTGGCAGCTCCCGCAGGCCCCGAGCCGGCAGACGTTCGGCGCCTCGCACGGGATGTTGGCGCAGGGGTCTTCGCAGTGCGGACCTTCGCCACCGGCGCCGGCATGGGCGTAGCAGACCTGATCCGAGGGGCACTCGATGAGGTCGCACGCCGGGACGCAGTAACCCTCGTCGGTGCACTGGGTCGTCGGATCGGGCTCGCCGCTGCTGAGGCACTGGTTGTCCTCGCACTGGTCGCGACAGCGCCCGAGGATGCAGGCCTGGCCCTCCTCGGGGCAGACGGCGTCCTCGTCGGTCTGGCCGTCGCAGTCGTTGTCCTGGTTGTCGCAGATGTCGATGGGCTTCGGGCCGCAGGTCCCGCAGTCGTTGATCAGGTCCTCGTCGATCTGGCCGTCGCAGTCGTTGTCGATCAGGTCGCAGGTCTCCAGCCGCTCTTCGGTGTTCGTCGGCGCGCAGATCAGCTCACCGCCGAGGCAGCGCATGCTCCCCTGTGCGCAGGCCCCGGGCAACCCCGTGGCGCAGACCAGGCCCTGCTCGGGGACGTTGTCCACGCGGCCGTCGCAGTCGTTGTCCTTGTCGTCGCAGATCTCGGTCTCGTCGACCGTCGGCGTGCAGAAGTGCTTGTCGCAGGCGTCGCCGATGCCATCGAAGTCCCGGTCGTCCTGGTCCTCGTTCTTGTCGGTGGGGCAGTTGTCGCAGACGTCGCCGACCCCGTCGTGGTCGGTGTCCTCCTGCCCGGGGTTGAACACGAAGTCGCAGTTGTCGTCTTGCTGGCAGATCCCGTCCTCGTCGGGATCGCCGCAGGGCAGGCCGACGCCCCAGCGGATGTCGATGCACAGGGGGCGGATGGTGGTCTCGCCCACCGGCAGCGGGCCGACGTCGAAGCGCAGGGAGAGGGTCACGTCGTAGCCGGAGTCCGTGACCTGGTCGCCGTTGCGATCGGTGCTGCGGTGCTGGTCGTCGACCATGTCGTTCTGCAGCACCGTGCAGCCGCCGCTCGTGCTGGCGATCCGGCTGCGGGACTCGGAGTACTCGCCCAGCTCCCAGCTCGTGAGGAAGGGGTCGCGGGGATCGGTGGAGGAGAGGCCGATGTAGGTGCTCGGAGAGAGGGGATCGTCCCCCTGATCGAACTCGTAGACCACTCGCGGCGGCCCCGCGATGTAGCTGCCGTAGTCGTTGGTGAAGCCGCCGACGAAGTAGAGGTCGCCGTCGATGTAGTGGGTGATGGCCACCTCGGTGAGCAAGGCGTTGCCGACGTTGGTGAAGGTGTAGCACTGCGTCAGGGTGTTGCAGTTGAGCTCCTGGACCAGCTCCACCTCGACGTCGTCGAACTCGAAGTTGCTCGTCACCGTGTTGCCGACCTGGTTGGCCTGCACGGCCCCCAGGGGCAGCCCCGCGGGCTCGTCCCAGCCCCAGCCTCCACCCCCCTGGTTCGTCTCCAGCCAGGTCCCGTTGGCCGTCCGGCCACGCGCCGTGCAGAGGAAGGCCATGCTCTCGAACACGGTCCCGGCCCGTCGCCACTCGGGCTGCGGTGGATCGAAGAACGCGTCGCCCATGATCGTGGTCGAGCTGCCGAACGCGCCGTAGGAGTCCACCGTCAGCGAGAGATCGCCCAGATCGGCCGGGCACATCTCGTCCATGGCGAGGTTGTGGGCCGCACCCCTGGCCTCCCCGGGAGCCAGGACGAGGACCATCGAGCTCACGAGCACCAGAGAACCGAGCAACCGCTGCACCATGTCGTCCACCTTGCTTCGTCGCATCCCAGAGCCGCGCCGCGCTCGGCGGCTCCTCATTTTTCCGTGCGGTCGGCCAGAGATCAATGCCGAACGGCTCACCCTGCCCGCTCGGGCCTCCGAGCCCCGTCGCGGGCGATGAAGGCCCACAGACTGCCGGCGACGGCGGGAGGGGTGCGGGCGGGGGGCGCGCCGTGCGCTCAGCCGATGCTCTTGCGCAGCTCCTTCACCACCAGCTTGACGGTCATCTTCAAGGTCTCGAACACGCCGAAGCCGGTGGTGGCGATCGCCTGAAACTCGGGGACATTCCATGGGTTGAGCTGCTCGTGCAGCTCGGGCACGGAGAGGACCCCGGGGAGGTCGCGCTTGTTGTACTGCATGACGAACGGGGTGGTACGAAGGTCCAGTCCGTGGTCCTGCAGGTTGAGCTGGAGGTTCTCCAGGGACTCCTGGTTGGCGTCCATCCGCTCCTCCTGGGAATCCGCGACGAAGACGACTCCGTCGGCACCCCGGAGGACCAGTTTGCGCGTGGCATCATAGAAGACTTGACCAGGAACGGTATATAGGGAGAATTTTGTGCGAAATCCGTGAATCTCACCAAGAGACAATGGCAAAAAGTCGAAATAGAGCGTCCGGTCAGCGTCAGTATCGAGGGTGATCAGCTTCCCCTTGGCATTGGGGTTCGTCTTGTCGAAGATGTATTGAATATTGGTCGTCTTTCCGCCTAGACCGGGTCCATAGTAGACGATTTTGCAGGTGATCTCTCTTGCGGGGAAGTTAATAAACGGCATGGAGACTGGCCTCAGAGATCATCGAAGAGATTGTCGATGTCTTCGTCGGTGATGTTGGAGAAGAGCGAGACATCGGGGCTCTGGGGGGCCCGGGCCTGCATCTCCTCGGCCACCTTGGCGAGCTCCTCACCGATCTTGCGGACCCTCAGCCGCACCAGGCCGAGGGTCGAGCGCTCGTCGAAGATCACGACGAGGATCCAGCGCTGCCCGACCAGGGAGAGGTGGATCGAGTCGTGCTCCCCCTCGTGGAACAGGTGCGGGAATTCCTTCTCGCCCAGGAGGTGAGCGAGGCTGCCGGTGGCGGCGAAGGTCCCCGCGGTCAAGGAGGCGAGGGAGGCCGTGTCCAGCCCGTGGTGGTCGCCGCTCGCCATGAGGAGCTGACCATCCTTGTCGATCAGGAAGACGGACCGGGCGTTGGCATCACGGACGAGGCGATTGCACGAGTCCGTGATCCGGTGCTGATCCTCCTCGTAGAGCACCAGCTGCGGGTTGTACATGGATGGTGCCTTCCTCCCGCCTCTCGCGAGGCGTCGTTGCCCGATGTACCTGGCCTGCGGGCAGGCCGGGCGGCTGCTGGGCCCCTGCCAGAACTCCCGGCCGCGGGCTCGTCGTCAGGCCGACTCCCCATCGCCTGCGGGTACCCGCTGACTATGCACGGGAAGCGCCGATGGATCAAGCGGCCTCAGCTCAGCGGCTCCATCGCGCGCCGGAATTGCAGGGCCCGGGCGAGGGTGCCCTCGTCCGCGTGCTGGAGCTCACTCCCCATGGGTAGCCCCTGGGCCAGCCGCGTGCAGTGCACGGGCAAGCCCGCCAGGCGCCCGTGCAGGTACAGCGCGGTGGCCTCGCCGTCGACGCTCGGCGGCAGGGCGAGGATCACCTCGGCGATGCCCTCCTCGCGGACCCGCCGCACCAGCTCCTCGACCCGCAGCCGGTCCGGGCCGATCCCGTGCAAGGGGGAGAGCAGGCCGCCGAGGACGTGGTAGCGCCCGGCGAAGACGCCGCAGCGCTCGAGCGCGATCAGCTCCGGCGACCCCTCGACGACGCACAAGGTGGTCGGCTCCCGTCGGGGACTGGCGCACAGGGCGCAGGGGTCGTGCTCCGTGAGGTGGCCGCACTCGCGGCACGGGTGGACCTTGCTGCGGACCTCGCCGAGCGCGGCGGCCAGCTCCTCGGCCGTGGAGCCGGGGTCGGCGAGGAGGAAGAAGGCGAGCCGGGTCGCGGTGCGCTCACCGATGCCGGGGAGGCGGGCGAGCTGGCGGATCAGCCGCTGGACCGGATCGGGGAGCAACGTCCTACCGTCCCAGGTCGGCCAGGTTGAAGGGCAAGGGGAGCCCCCCGGTCGCCTCGCTCATCCGCTGGGCGATGAGCCCGTCCACCCGCTCCATCGCCATGTTGATCGCCGCGACGGTCAGGTCCTGGAGCATCTCCAGGCTCTCGCTGGTGGCGACCTCGGGCTCGATGCGCAGGGAGAGGAGCCGGTGCTGCCCGTTGACCGTGGCCGTGACCATCCCGCCGCCGGAAGCGGCGGTGGCGGTCAGGCTCGTCAGCTCTCCCTGGGCGGTCTGCAGCTTCTGCTGCAGATCCTGGGCCATGCGCATCAGTCCGTCCATCTTGAACAGGCCGTCCAGGCCGGGGATCTCGGGACCACTCATCGTCTGTCCTCCCTGCGGGGATTGTCGAGCGCCCGGATCTCCTGGATCGTCCCCTCCAGCTCGAGCTGGATCGCCTCGATCAGCGGGTGGCGCCGGACCCGGTCGAGCCTCGTCTCGAGGAGCTCGGCGCGAATGCGCTCCTCCTCCTCGAAGACGCTCGGGACGAACGGGACGCCGGGCGGACAGGGGATCAGGACCTCGACCTCGAGCCGGAGGCCGAGGGCTCGTCCCGTCCAGGATTCGATCTCGGGGAGGTGGCCGCGCACCAGGTCCGAGGCGGCGGACTCCTGGGGGAAGCCGAGCACGAGCTTCCCCTCGGGGGCCGGCAGCAGCCGGGCCCGGGCCAGGGCCGTGCTCAAGGAGGCGGACTCCGTCCGGACGAGGGCGACCAGCCGGGCCCAGCCCTCGCAGCGCTCGGCGTCGGGGAGCCGCCCCGGGAGCGCGACGGCCGCGTCCGGCGGCGAATCCTTGCGGCTGGCCGGGGAGCTCGGCGCTGGCGCGGCGGGGGGCGCCGGCCGCGTCGGGGAGGCGGCCGGGGGCGCTGCCGCGGGCGGCGCGGTCGGGGGCGTGGCCGCGGGCGGCGCGCCCGGGGGCGCGGGGTCGGGCGCGGCCGGGGGCGAGGGTGGCGAGCTGGCCGGCCGCGTCGCGGGAGGCGGGCTCGGGGCCGGCGGGGGCGCCGGCGGGGGCGCCGGTGAGGTGGAGCTGCCGCTGCCGCTGGTCGCCTTCTGGCGCTCGTCCGGGGGGATCCACCGGCGCGGGGTGGCCCGGGGGGCCGGTGCGGGGGGCGTGGGCTCCGGGGCTCGCGGCGGTGTCTCCGGCTCCGGCGCGGCGGCGACCGCGGTCGGTCGGGGAACTCCGGCGCCCTCCGCGGGGGGGCGTCGGGGAGGGGCCGGGTCGCCGGGGCCGCTGGCCGCCAGGCGGCGCTCGAGGGCCTCGAGGCGTCCGAGCAAGGCCTCGACGGGCACCGTCGGCGCCAGGTCGACCATCCGCAGCAGGGTCAGCTCGAGGACCAGCTTGGGGAAGCTGCTCCGGCTGATCTCCCGCACCCCCTCCAGCATCAAGAAGAAGAGCCGCCGGAGGTGGCCGGGATCGACCGTGGCGATCTGCCGCTGCCACTCCGTCACCTCGGCCGGCGCCATGGTCACCAGCCCCTCGGGGTGCTGGAGGGTGCGGAGGATCGTCAGGTCGCGCAGGTGTTGCAGCAGCTCCGTGGCGAAGCGCCCGAGATCGTGGCCATAGTTGTGGATCTTCTCGATCCCCTCGATCACCCGGCGCCCGTCGCGCTGGAGGAGCGCCTCGGTCATCTCCTGCAGGTTCTGACGATCGGCGAGGCCGAGCACCTCGAGCATCGCGGGCAGGCCGATCTCCACGCCGGCGAACGAGATGGCCTGGTCGAGCAGGCTCAACGCGTCGCGCGCCGTGCCCTCGGCCTCCCGGACGAGCACGGCGAGGGCCGCGGGATCGACGTGGACGCCTTCCGCCGCGAGGATGTGCTCGAGCCGGCTCGTCAGGGCGCGGGGCGGGATCCGCTTGAAGTCGAAGCGCTGGCAGCGGGAGAGGATGGTGACCGGGATCTTGCGCGGCTCGGTGGTGGCGAAGATGAACTTGACGTGGGCCGGGGGCTCCTCGAGCGTCTTCAGCAGGGCGTTGAAGGCGGCCTCGGTGAGCATGTGGACTTCGTCGATGATGTAGACCTTGTAGCGGTCCCGGCTCGGCGCGTACTTGACGTTCTCCCGCAGCTCCCGGATCTCGTCGATGCCGCGGTTGGACGCCCCGTCGATCTCGAAGACGTCCACGGAGGAGCCGTTGGTGATCTCCTCGCAGGAGGGGCACTGGTAGCACGGACGGCCCGTCGGGCCCTCCCGGCAGTTGAGGGCCTTGGCCAGCAGCCGGGCACAGGTCGTCTTGCCGACGCCACGCGCGCCGGTGAAGAGGAAGGCGTGGTGGACCCGTTGCTGCTCGATGGCGTTGACGAGGGTGCGGGTGACGTGCTCCTGGCCGGTCACTTCCTCGAAGTACCGGGGGCGCCACTTGCGTGCGAGGACCAGGTAGGACATGAACCCGCCGTGGCGCGGCCCGAGCGCCGCCAGGGTGAGGCTCCACCGAGGAGGGCTGGCTGCTGGGGGCTGCGCGACCTTCCTCGGGGGGCGTGATGGGTACGCCAGGCGCCCGGCGCACGCAGGATCTGCTACCGTTGCTTCCTTCCGGACCTGGCGGGTTTCACAGACTTACGTCGCCGGGGCCTGGCATGAAAACGATTGGCGGAGAGGGTGGGAGTCGAACCCACGGTACCCTTTTGGGGTACACACGATTTCCAGTCGTGCACCTTCGGCCACTCGGTCACCTCTCCAGAATAGCCACCAGAACTGCACATCGTGCGGCGATCTGCCTGCCGACGGCGCTACCGACAAAGAGCTGGCCAGGAGCCCCTGAGATTCATGCCCATCTGTCAGAGAACTGCGGCTAAGAGCCGTATCCAGCGGAGAGGGTGGGATTCGAACCCACGGTGGACTCACGCCCACACTTGATTTCGAGTCAAGCGCCTTCGACCACTCGGCCACCTCTCCGCCGGGCAAACTAGCCGAGACTCTTGGGGGTGTCAACCGGGATCGGGCTCGCCCCCGCGTCCGTCGCCCGGGCCTCGCCGGCCGCCGGCGGTGCCGCGCCCGCCCGGGACGCGGGGCGGCGGCGGGCGAAGAAGTCCTGCAGCAGGCGCCGGGCCTCGTCGGCCCCGACGCCGGCCTGCACCGTCAGGCGGTGGTTGAGCCGGGGGTCGGTGGGGAGCTCGTAGAGGGTCCCGGCCGCGCCGGCCTTGGGGTCGGGGCAGCCGTAGACGAGCCGCCCGACCCGCGCGTTGACCAGCGCGCCGGCGCACATCGGGCACGGCTCGAGGGTGACGTACAAGGTGCTGCCCGGCAGCCGCCAGCTCCCGCTGGTCGCCGCGGCCTGGCGCAAGGCGAGGATCTCGGCGTGCGCGGTGGGGTCCTGCAGGCTCTCCCGCAGGTTGTGGGCCCAGCCGAGCAGCCGTCCTGCGCTGCTGACCAGGACCGCGCCCACCGGGACCTCGCCGCGGCGGGCGGCCTGCTCGGCGAGCTGCAGGGCCAGCGCCATCCAGGTGCGGTCCTGTGCGGGCGTCGGTTCGGGGACTGGCGGCATGGCCTCGGTGGCGTCCGTGGGGGGTCCGAAAACGAAAGAGGGGTTGCCGCCAGCGGCAGCAACCCCTCGAGATCCTTGGCGCACCCAGCAAGATTCGAACTTGCGACACTCGGTTCCGTAGACCGATGCTCTATCCAGCTGAGCTATGGGTGCTCACGAACTGTCACGGGCTCGCTTGCCCAGTCTGGCCACCTCTCCCCTCAGGGAAGCCTGCCAGGGCGGAGAGAGAGGGATTCGAACCCTCGATGGAGGTTTAAGCCCCCATACTCGCTTAGCAGGCGAGCGCCTTCAGCCGACTCGGCCATCTCTCCAGTACACGACGGATCACCGTCGGCCCAACCTACCCGACCTGGCGGAGGAGGTAGGATTCGAACCCACGGGGCTTGCGCCCAACGGATTTCAAGTCCGCCGCCTTAGACCACTCGGCCACTCCTCCGGATACCGGCCGGCCGCGGTGCAGGCTTATGTAGCAGGGGGAGCGGGTGCTGTAAAGGGGGAAATCGGGGGCGGCTCGTCCCCGTCGGCGTCAGCCCGTCTGGGCGCCTAGTTTGCCGAAAAACAAAGGATTTTCGTGTGGAATCGCCGCGCCGCCGTGGCCGGTCGGCCGGCGGCCTCCACCGGACTCGCTGCCGCTCAGGCGCTCGCCGGGACCGGGATCCGCTCCTCCCCGTGCAGGTAGGGGCGCAGCACCTCGGGGATCAGCACCGAGCCGTCCTCCTGCAGGCCGTTCTCCAGGACCGCCACGAGGGTCCGACCGACGGCCAGCCCGGACCCGTTGAGCGTGTGCACGAGCTGCGGCTTCTCGCCGCTGGTGGGGCGGAAGCGGATGTTGGCGCGCCGGGCCTGGAAGTCCCGGAAGTTGGAGCAGGACGAGATCTCCCGGTACCGACCCTGGCCCGGGAGCCAGACCTCGATGTCGTAGCACCGGGCCGCGGAGAAGCCGAGGTCGCCGGAGCAGAGGATCACCACCCGGTAGGGCAGGCCGAGCAGTTGCAGCACCCGCTCCGCGTGGCCCGTCAGCTCCTCGTGGGCCGCCGAGCTCTGCTCGGGGCGGACGAACTGCACCAGCTCCACCTTGTGGAACTGGTGCTGGCGGATCAGGCCCCGGGTGTCCTGCCCATAGGAGCCGGCCTCCTTGCGGAAGCAGGGGGAGAAGGCGACGTACTTCAGGGGCAGCTCCTCCCCGGCGAAGATCCCCTCGCGGTGGAGGTTGGTCACCGGCACCTCGGCCGTGGGCACCAGGAAGAGGTCGTTCAGGTTGACCTGGAACGCCTCCTCCTCGAACTTCGGGAGCTGGCCGGTGCCCGTCATGGACAGGCGGTTGACCAGGTAGGGGGGGATCAGCTCGGTGTAGCCGTGCTCCCGGGTGTGCAGGTCGAGCATGAACGAGATCAGCGCCCGCTCCAGGCGTGCGGCGGCACCCCGCAGGAAGGTGAAGCGGGCTCCCGAGACCCGGGAGCCGCCCTCGAAGTCGAGGATCCCGAGCTGCTCGCCGATCTCCCAGTGGGGCCGGCTGTAGGGGTGCGTGACCGGCTCGCCCCAGCGGCGGAGCTCTCGGTTGTCGGCGTCGCTCGTGCCGACCGGCACCTCCGGATCCGGGAGGTTGGGCAGCAGGAGCAGCAGCGCCCCGAGGGCCTCCTCGACGCTCTTCCGGCTCGCCTCGGCCTCCTTGGCCTGCTGGGAGAGCGTCTTGAGCTCCGCCTGGAGCTGGGTGCGGGCCGCCGGGTCGAGGTCGCGCCCCTTCATCCGCTCCTGGGCCGCGTTCTGCGCGGCCCGCAGCCCCTCGAAGCGGGCGGTCAGCTCCCGGCGCTGCTCACCGAGCTGCGCGAGGGGCGTGAGATCGGGGGCGGTGCCCCGGCTGGCGAGGCGCTCGCCGACTTCATCCAGATGACCGAGCACATGGCGTAGATCGAGCATGGCGGTGTGGTACCATCGCGTCGGGGGCCTGTCAACGATCGCGCACCGTGCGCTGGAGGTCGCGCCCATGTCCCGACGCATTCTCCGCGGGCCGTCCGCCACCGTCGTGGGTGGCGGCTTGGCCTCACGGGCCGGACGATGGCTGCAGGTGCTGGTGCCGTTGCTGCTCCTGACCCTGGGCGCGTGCGGCTGCACGGCCGAGCGGGGGCGTGGGACGGAGGGCGAGGGCGAGGGGACGGAGGGCGAGGGCGAGGGGACGGAGGGCGAAGGGGAGGGGGCCGAGGGCGAGGGGGAGGGGACGGAGGGCGATGGGGAGGGGACGGAGGGCGAGGGGGAGGGGGCCGAGGGCGAGGGGGAGGGGACGGAGGGCGAGGGCGAGGGGGAGGGCGAGGGGCAATGTCCTTCACCCCGGGAGCTCCTCCTCGGCGACCCGTGCCTCCATGGGTGCCAGTGCGTGAGCGGCCTCTGCTGGCTCCGGGAGGCCAGCGGGTTCTGCACCGAGGCCTGCACCCGGCAGGACGGGTGTCCCGCGGGGTTGACCTGCGAGGAGGCCGCACCGGCGGTCTTCGGCTGCGTCCCGCCCTTGCCGGCTGCCGCGGCGTGCGCCAGCCACGCGGACTGCGACTTCCCCTACCAGTGCGAGGCCGGCCCCGGCTGGTGCTCCTGGCCCGAGTGCCGCTTCGCGGCCGACTGTCCGGCCGATCGCCAGTGCCACCGCACCTCCCGCCGCTGCCTGCCGGCGAGCTGTGCGTCCGTGGAGGACTGCGGCGACGCGCGCCAGTTCTGCGATCCCGACACGGGCAACTGCCGCCCACCTCGCTGCGCTGCCCGCGACGACTGCGACGAGGGGTGGATCTGTCACCCGGTCCATCGTCGCTGCGAACTGGCCCCGGCCTGCAATGCCGAGGGCGGCTGTGCGTACTACAACGAGATCTGCGTGGACGGGTTGTGCGAGCCGACTCGCTGCGCGGTGCCCTGCGTCGATCCCCGGGCCACCTGCGATCCGGCGACCGGGCGCTGCCACCTACCCTGCGCGGACGGCTGCCCCGGGGGGGAGAGCTGCAACCAGCAGACCGGCCGCTGCCGCACCATGCACCCTCCCCAGGCCGTGGCCCAGGTCACCCTGGTCGGTCGCCGGGCGCAGCTCGACGGCTCCGCCTCCTTCGATCCCGAGGACGGCCCCTTGCGCTACCGCTGGCGGCTGCTCCTGGCGCCGCCGACGAGCAGCCTGGCGGCGGGCCTCGGTGATCTGCCGGGCGGGGAGCAGGCCCGGCTGGAGGTCCTCCTCGATGTGCCCGGGACCTATCGCTTCGGGTTGCACGTCTGGGACGTGGACGAGCAGGTCAGCATCCCCGACGGCGGCTCGGCCTTCCTGGGGGAGTGAGCCGGCCGCGGCGGGTCACTCGTCCCCGTCGTCCATGGGCGCGACCGGCCGCGGGGGCGGTGGTACGGTCCGGTGGGCCGCGTCCCGGGCGCTGGAGAGCGCGTCGATCTCCCGGCGGACCTCCCGCTGGTCCGGTGCACTGCTGCCGGAGAGCCGGAGGTAGGTGTTCAGCATCTGGATCGCCTCGTTGAACTGGCCACCGTCCCGGTACAGGAAACCGAGATGCTTGTAAGCATCGATATGTTGCTTCTCTTTGTCGTAGTTGATGACATTGCGGAAGTGTTCGATCGCACTCAACCGATTGGGTTGTGGCTCGAGCAGATATGACATCGCGATTTTATAATGTGCATCTGGGTAATCTCTTTTTCTTTGGATGGCTTCTCTGAAAAGAGACTGCGATTTTTCGTACATATTGAGCTGATAGAGTGCTTCTCCGGCAAGATACCAGGGCTCTGGCCGCCGGTCTTTCCGGTCAAGCGCCTTTGTCAGGTAGATCGCTGCCTTTCCCGGCTGGCCGGCGAGCAGGATGTTGCGTCCCAGCCGGAAGTAGAGATCGGGGATCTCCTTGATGCGTCGGGGGTTCCGGGTGACGACCCGCTCGAGGCCGAAGTAGATCTCCCGGGCCTCGTCGAACTTGCCTTCCATCTCGAGCGCGACCGCCAGCCAGAAGGAATACTCGATGCTCTCCCGGAAATCCTCGACCGCGATCCGGAACCGCTTCTCGGCCTGGGTCGGGTTGTTCTGGTGGAGGTAGCTCATGCCGGTCAGGAAGTGCGCCCGGTGGATCTTCGAGTTGAGGGTCAGGGCTTGATCGAAGCGCGTCCTGGCCTTCTCGTAGTCCTTCTTCTCGAAGTAGGCCGTGCCGGCCGCGAAGGCGTATTCCTCGTTGTTCGGATCGAGCGCGAGCACGGCGTTGTACTCCTCGATCGCCTGGTCGTACTTCTTCAACGACTGGTAGACCCGGGCCAGACCGTAGTGCAGTTCCAGTGTATCATTACCAGCAGCTTGCACTTTCATGAGCTGGGTCAGGGCTTGCTTGAACTCTCCGAGGTTGATGAGGACGGAGGCCAGGTGAAACCGGGCGATGTGGAGCTGCGGATCGAGGTCCAGGGCCTTCTCGAACGCCTTCTTCGCCTTCTGGAACTCTCCCAGGGTGATGTAGAGCTCTCCCAGGCCGTCCTGGAGGACCGCCGCCTTGGGGTTGTCCTTGACGGCCCGGAGCATCGCCTTGAGCGCCTCGTCCTTCTTCCCGTCGCGCAGGAAGAGCCGGGCCAGCTTGATCGTCGGGAAGAAGAACTTCGCGTCGAGCTTCAGGGAGGCTTGATACTCTTCGCGGGCCCGGTCGATCTTGCCCCGCTCCTCGTGGACCATCCCCTGATAGTAGGGGAGCTGCGGATCGTCGGGCCAGGTCCGGCGGGCCGCGACGATGGCCTCGTTCGCCTGGCTGAGCTTGCGCTGGGCCAGGTAGCAGCGGATCAGCCCGATGGTGGCCTCGAGGGTCGGCTTGTCGAGCGCGTTGATCGCCTCGTACTGCTGCATGGCCAGCTCGTATTGACCACGCTGGTAGTGCAGCTTCGCGAGCTCGTTCATCAGCTCGCCGTCGTTGGGCTTCTGCGTCAGGGCCCGGGTCAGCTCCTTGACCGCGTCGTCGCTCTTCCCCTGTCGGACCAGGAGATCCGCGGCGAGGATGTGGGCCTTGGCCTGCAAGGCGATGGGCCCGAGCGGGCGGCGGGGCGAGGTGACCCGTCGGGTCATCCGGAGCGCGTCGCCGAGCTTCTCCCGGTTCCGCAGCTCGGTAGCGACCGCCAGCAGCGCCAGGGGGTGCTCGGGGTCGAGCTGGAGGACCTCGTTCATCCGCTGTCGACCTTCCTGGACCTTGCCGTCCAGGAGCTGGGTCTTGGCCAGCAGGTAGGTCAGGCGGGCGTCCGCGGAGCGGAGCATCATCCCCTTGCGGAGGAGCTGGACCGCGGGCGCGTAGTCTTTCTTGCGCACCAGGTGCTCGGCGTTGACGAGCAGGAAGTCGGGGTTCTCCGCCTCGGTCGCTCGGAGCTTCTCCAGGCGCTCGTCGATCTCCTCCCCCTTGCCGGCGGCGATGTCCAGCGCCAGCTCGGCGGTCAGGTACAGCGGCGTCTCGTCGGTGTCGCCGCCCGTGGCCTCGAGCGCCTCACGGGCCTCCTTGTCCCGGGCCGGCTCGTGACCGTAGCGGAGCTGGTACAGGCCGACCGTCAGGGCGTAGAGGCAGCGCTCCTTGTCCGGGGCGTCCTTGGCGAGGGCCCCCCGCTTCATCTCGGCGAGGGCCCGGGTGTAGCCGAGGTAGCTGTCGGTCTGGGGGATGCCGTTGACCTTGACGACCGGGACCGGCGGGAGCAAGGGCTCCTCGTCCGCCGCGGTGCCCGAGCCCGTGCCGGGGGTGGCGACGGCGGTGGCTCCCGTGCCCGTGCCCTCTCCGGTTCCGGCGGCGTCTCCGCTGCCGGCGGCTGCCGGTGGCGCGTCGTCGGTCGCCGGCGTGCCGCGGGCGACGGTCGGCTCCGGGGGCGACGCGAACAGCGCGGCCCCGAAGAAGCCGAGCCGGGAGAAGCCCAGGCCGGTCCCGACGCCGAGCACGAGCAGCACCGTCAAGGCCAGGACCCGGGACAGCCCCGTGGGCTCGCCGATGATCCGGCTCGCGGGCTGGTGGGGGGGGACGCCCCCGCCGAGGTGCGGGGCATCCCGCGGCACGAACTCGGGGCGCGAGAGGGTCTCCAGGGGGCCGGTCGGCACCGCGTCGAGGTCGATGCTCGAGGAGACCGGGACCTGGGCCGTGCTCTGCCGTCCCTGGACCCGGAACGCGCCGCCGGGCTTCGGCGGGAGCAGCACCTCCTGGCTCTCCAGGGGGACCTCCCCGTCCCCGGGCGAGGTGCCGAGGTCCTCGCCGAGCGCCGTGAAGCGCCCGGCGACCTCGGCGGCGCCCAGCTCCTCGCCCTCCAGGGAGACCGCCCGATCGGCCCAGGCGCCGACGTCCTCGTCGGGGGAGAAGCGCAGCGGCGCGGGCAAGTCGGAGTCTTGCTCGAGGGGGGCCAGCAGGTCGACGCCCGCCTCTTCCTCCTCGTCGAGGAGGACCTGCCCGGTGCGGGCGCGAAACGGGCGGGGGAGCTCGGCGGCGGCCTGGGCCGGCTGCGGGAGGTCGATCGCCCCCTCGTCGGGGGCGAGGAGATCCACCTCCTCGGCGAAGCTGGGCGGTTGCCGGCGACTGGCGGGGGCGGGCAGGTCGGCCTCGGGGGCGACGGGCAGCGGGAGGTCCACCTCGTCGACGGCCGGGTACGAGGCGGTCTCTTCCTCGCCGGTCAGCCAGGGCGCGGGCAGGTCGGGGTCGTCCGCCCCGGCCGGCACGGGCAGGTCGGGGCCGTCGTCCGGCTCGTCCTCCTCGTTGAACCAGCCGGAGCGGGGGGCCGGGTTGCGCCCGGCCGCGAGGGCGCGCTCGAGCTCGGACCCGGAGAGCTCGAGATCCGTGGGCAGGTCCACCGCGTGCTCGTCCGCGAGGTGCAGCCGGAGCGGGTGCTCCCCGCTGTCCGTGGCGTCGGGGATCCGGGCGATCCGGCTGGCGGGGGGCGCGTGGCCTCGGGCGCTGGCGCCGCCACCCCCGGCCGCGGCCGCGGCCCGCGCGAAGGGCTCGTGCTCGACCAGCGGGTCCCAGGAGACCTGATCCCGGGAGAAGAGCTCGGTGCCCGAGAGCTGCCGCTGCTGCAGCGCGACGATGATCTGGCGCTCGTCGAGAGGCCCGAAGACCTGCCCTCCCGGCTGCCGCACCCAGAGCGAGGCGCGGCTGCTGGCCGGCGGGGGCGGCGGCGGCGAGGCCTGGCCCACGACCGGGATCGGGTTCAGGCAGCGGGGGCACTTGATGGTCAGCCCCTGGGGTGGAATCCGCCCGTCGGCCAGCGGGTACTCGGCACCACACTTGCTGCAGGTGATGATCATCGTCCTTGCCTGCCGTCCTTCCCGGGGTTGACGGGCGTGGGCCCAGAGACGGCAATCCCTCGCCATCCCAGGGGGCATGCTACCATGGAAGGCGGCGCGGCGGGAGAAAACCGCGGCGGGATGCCTCAGGAGGCCTGCAGCTCCCGGAGGGCCGCGAGCACCGCGGCCGCGTGGCCGTCGGCCTTGACCTTCGTCCAGGTGCGCCGGATCGAGCCGTGGGGATCCACGAGCACGGTGCTGCGGATCACGCCCGCGGCCTCCTTCCCGTAGTGCTTCTTGATGCCCCAGGCGCCGTAGCGCGCGCAGGTCGCGTGCTGGGGATCGCTGAGCAGGGTGAGGCGCAGCCCGTGCTTGGCCTGGAAGCGCTGGTGGCTGGCGACGGAGTCGGGGCTGACGCCGACGACCGCCGCCGAGGCTGCCGCGAACTCCTCGGCGAGGGCGGAGAACTGCTGCGCCTCCGTGGTGCAGCCGGCGGTGTTGTCGCGGGGGTAGAAGTAAAGGACCAGCCAGCGCCCGCGAAATGAGTCCTTGGTCACTTCTTCGTTCTGGCCGTCGCGCAGGGCGAAGTCGGGAGCCGGCGTCGGCTCCGGGGTCGGCGGGGGCGGCGGCGTGGCCATCGGGTCCTCCTCAGGGGATGCGGTAGTAGATCGCCTCGCCGCGTGGCTCGGCGACGAGCTCTCCGCGCTGCTGGAGCTCGGCCAGCAAGGGCTGCAGGGTCGCGTCGGTGACCCCGAGCGCCTGGCCGAGCTCCGTCGCCCGGGAGGGGTGTCGGCCGAGCAGCTCCCGGAGGTCGCTCTCCAGCTCGCGCGGCGCGGCGGCGGTGGCCGCGCGTCCGGTGTAGCTGCCGAGCACGACCGCCCGGTCGCCGAAGCGCCGGCGGGCCTCTTCCAGCCGCGCCGGCGAGCAGGGCTGGATCCCCCGGGCTGCGACCGGCCGCACGGGGGTGTTGATCTCGATGCGCGCCACGGGCAGGCCGTCGAGGAGCCGGGCGAGGTGCGCCAGGCTCACGTCGTCGTCGTTCAGTCCGGCGCAGAGCATGACCTCCAGCCGGATCTCGCCGGGGTGGCTCGCGACGATCCCCCGCAGCCCCGCCACCATCTGGTCGAAGCTCAGCCCGGGGTGCGGTCGGTTGACGCGCCGGAAGGTCTCCTCGTCGCCGGCGTCGAGGGACGGGACGAGCAGGTCGACCGTCCGGATCTGGCGGGCCACCTCGGGATCACCGAGCAGAGAGCCGTTGGTGATCAAGGCGATGGGCAGGGAGCTCAGCCGCCGCAGCCCGGCGAGCAGCTCTTCCAGCTCGCGGTAGAGGGTGGGCTCGCCGCGGCCGGCCAGGGTGATGACGTCGGGGAGCGGTCCCTGCGCCAGGGCGTCGGCCACCTCCGCGAGGATCTCGGCCGGCGGCGCGAAGGGCTGCCGGGCCATGGTCAGCTCGGTGGTCGGGCCGATCTGGCAATAGCCGCAGTCGTAGCTGCAGACCTTGCCGGGCAGCAGATCGATCCCGAGGGAGAGGCCGAAGCGGCGGGAGAGGACGGGGCCGTAGACGTGGCGGCGCGGCATGGGGATCGCTTCCTTCCGGCCCGGCAGGCCGGCGCCCGGGCTGCTCAGTGGAGGACCGGATCCCGGCGTCGGGGCTCGGGGATCGGGCCGAAACGCTCCTCGAAGCGAGCCACCGACTCGCCGAGGACGCGCACGAGCTGCTTCGCCTGGCGGGGGCTGAGGATCACCCGGGAGCGCAGGTGGCCGACCGTGGACTGTGGCGGAATATAAAGAAAATCGAGGGTAACGTCGTTCTCCGAGAGGTTGACCAGGGCGCTGTTGGAGTAGACGCCCTGGGCCACGCGCTCCTCGGCCTGGATCTTCAGATCGAGTCGCGCCGGGCCCCGGGGAGGCGCTGGGGGTGAGCCGCTGCCGCTTCGGTCGTCGTCGTCCATCTCATCCTCGCCGTAGCGTCGCCGGGGCGGCCCGGAGCCGGCGGTCGTGGGTGGCGCCCCGTCCCTCAGCCGCCGCCGAGCAGCCAGAGGCCGAGCACCGTGGCGCCGAGCCCGGTGAGGGCCAGCAGCGCATCGACGGGGTCCAGGCCGCGCTCCCGGTGCTCGCCCCCGAGCGGCGGGGCCGATCCCGGCGGCCCCAGGTCGCTCGTGGTCACCGGCGCCGGTCGCTCCAGGATCTGCAAGAGCTCGCGGGAGGGGCTGGTCAGGGGGAGCACCGTCGGCGGCGGTTCTCCCGGTGGCGAGACCTCCCGGATCACCAGCAGCACGCGGCCCAGCTCCAGGCGATCCCCGGCCTGCACCGGCTCCGGCGCGTGGCCCAGGGTCCGACCTTGCAGCCGTGTGCCGTTGAGCGAGCCCTCGTCCTGGACGAGGTACGCGCCCTGCCCGGCCTCCCAGCGGAAGGCCAGGTGCAGACCGCTGATCCGGTCGTCCGGGAGCTGCAGGTGGGCGTGCGAGCTGCGCCCGACGAGCACCTCGTGCCCCTCGCCCGTCCAGCGCAGGGCCGCCGCGCGGCTCCCCGGCACCGAGATGTCGAGCGCGAGGCTCACTCCACCTCCCTGGCGTCCGTCCCGCGCTCACCATGGGGTGCGCCGGGCGACGAGTCAAGGGGCGGGCGCCGCGATCGGGCTCCGGGGGCGGCTGTCGAGGCGCGGCCCTTGACCGGGCGGGTGCAGGCTGTATAGTAGGATCCAGTGTGGCGTGGCTCAGCTCGCTGGCTTCCTCGGCCCGGCCCTGAGCTTCGGCGGCACGCCTGACGGAGCTTTTGCCCCCGGCGAGGCTGAAGGAGTCCGTCATGGCGGCTGACTTCTATTCGATCCAAGAGCAGATGGGAAAGCTGCGCGCCGAGCTCGAGCGCCGGGATCCCGGTGTCGAGCGGGCCCTCGATCAGGTCCTCGACGTGTCGCTGATCTTCCACGACGCGGCCCTGGAGGGGGACTGCCTGGACGCGGACGAGATCCTCGCGGCGATCCAGGGGCAGCCGCCGGTCGCGGGCAGCACGGAGCAGGTCTCCCGCCGCATCCGTACCCTCGAGGCCGGCCTCGAGCTGATGCGGCGCGAGGCCCGTCCCCACAGCGCGGACGAGGCGCTGCTGCTGCTGAAGCGGGTCCACCTGACCGTGACCCCCGACCCCAGCCGTGGTGGCCGCTACCGGCGGAGCGCGGTGAGCCACCGCGCCTACTTCCACGAGGTCGTCAAGCCCAGCCGGATCAGCTATCTGCTGCGGCGCCTCTTCTCGTGGGTGGACAGCGAGGACGCCCGGCGGCTCCACCCGATCCGGGTCGCGGGCGAGATCCTCTACCGCCTGGTGACCACGTCGCCGTTCGAGGACTGCTCGGGGCAGGTGGCCCGGCTGTTCGCCAGCGGCCACCTGATGGCCCACGGGTACCTCCCGGCCATCGTCCACGCCCAGGACCGCCAGCGCTACTACGAGGCCTTCGTCTCCTCCGAGCCCGACGAGATCACGGAGCTGCTCGCCCTCTCCCTCGACAACAGCATCCGGAGCAGCTTCCGTTTCCTCGAGCAGCGGCAGTACGCTGCTCCCCTGCGGAGCCTCGGCGGGGTCGCCTGACCCCCGTCCCCGGGATCCCGTTGCAGTTTGACCCTCTGCCTCCGCTGTGCTACCTGTGCTGCGACGGGCGCGGCCCATGGCCCGTCTTCGGCTCGGCCTCCTGCCGCCGGCCTGGTCGCAGGCCGTGGCCAGCGCCGCATCAATCGGGAGGAGCTGGTGCGAAAGGCCCCCATCGTCTCGACCTTCCTGCTCGCCCTCCTGGTCGCGACGCCTGCGCTCGCCCAGGAGATGACCTTCGAGCCCGAGCCCCTCGACGAGCCGGGGCCGGCCGGGGCGACGAGCGCGCCGACCGCGGGCGCGGCCCTGCCCCGCGCCGTGGTGCTCGTCATCCGCAGCGGCGAGGCCGAGGCGTCTCTGGCGCGGGCCATCACCGACGCCCTGTCCCGGCAAGTGCTCGCCTCCGGCAAGGTGGAGGTCATGCCCTCCGAGGACTTCGAGGCCCGGCTGCTCGCGCCCGGTGAGCGCGCCGCGCAGGACTGCGTGACCAATGCGGTCTGCCTGAGCGGCTACGGCAAGGAGCTGTGGCTCGACCGGATCGTCGTCGGCGTCCTGTACAAGGGGGCGGGCGGCTACAACCTCAACGTCGACCTGGTCGGCGTCGAGAACGCCGAGGTGGAGCAGTACGCCAACCGCGACCTCCCCCGCCTCGCGTCCCTCTCCCGGGAGGAGCTGGAGCAGGAGATGGGCGGGGTGGTCTTCAAGCTCTTCGGGCTCGTGGATCCGACCCTCGACCCGGAGGGGCCGCGCAAGCGGCTCGTCGCGCAGGCGGGGCCGGTCCAGACCGGGCTGGCCTGGGGCGCCGCCGGCGTGGCCGGGGTCGCCCTGGTGGCGGGGCTCGTGCTGGGCGCGCAGGCGCGCAGCATCGCCTCGGAGCTGGACAGCGACGGCGGCCTGACCATGCGCGAGGCGCGCGACAAGATCGACGAGGGCGAGGGCAAGGCGCTCGGCGCCTATCTCTCCTTCGCGGCCAGCGGCGTGCTGCTGGCCACCTCGGCCGCCCTGTTCCTGATCAAGCCCATGCAGGAGGTCGATCTGCCGGTCGGGCCGGCGACGCCGGGCTTCAGCAGCAACGATGGCCCCCGTCTGTTCTGGGACCTGGGCGCGGGTCCGGCGACCGCCGGCCTCACCCTCGGCCTGCGGTACTGAGCGACAGGGCTGGCCCGGCCGCCCGGGAGGCCGGCAGACGTGGACGACGAGGGTCCGCCTTCGAGGAGCGACGGATGAGGGATCGTAGCCTTCCGGTCCTGGGCCTGGCGTTGCTGGCCCTGGGGTTGTTCGCACCGGGTTGTTTCGACGGCGACAAGTACCGCGACAAGCTCTACCTGCAGGGCCAGTACTCGTGCGACACCGAGGCGGATTGCATCGACGAGTACGTCTGCGACCCCCAGTCGAAGAAGTGCGTCCCGCCCAGCAACCCGGAGGACTGCAATTCCATCTACTACACCGCCAACGGCCTCAACCTGACGGTGCACTTCAAGGAGGGCGACTCCGATTCGGTGAGCATCTCCCGGACCGGGCTCCCCGCCCAGGGTCAGTTCACCACCGAGCCCGGGGCCTATTCCGTCACCCGCCGGGGCAAGGAGGTCCCGATCCAGGCCGTCGTGGAGAACGCCTCCCGCCTCGTCAAGGTCAAGTTCGGGAGCTGCGCGTTCCGGTGCGTCGGGCAGTCGGTGCTCGCCGGCTGCGTCGACGAGGACTGCGACGGCTTCGGGCCCCAGGGCTGCGTCGGCCTGGATCCCGACGACACCGATCCCAAGGTCTTCCCGGGCGCGCCCGAGGTCTGCGACGGCAAGGACAACGACGGCGATGGCCAGATCGACGCGGCGGACGATGGCTACCGGGCGACCTCCTGCCCGCTGCAGGTGGGCGTCTGCGCCGGCGCGGTGCAGCAGTGCGTCGCGGGCGTGCTCCAGATGTGTGACTATGGTCCCGACTACGTCGCCATCGAGACGGACCAGTACTGCGACCAGAAGGACAACGACTGCAACGGCCAGACCGACGAGCGGTGCGCCTGCCGGGATGGGGAGACCAATCCCTGCGGCACCGTGGTCGGCGAGTGCGAGCAGGGCGTCCAGCGCTGCGTCAGCGGGCACTGGGATCCGGTCTGCGAGGGGTCGATCGAGCCGCGGGACGAGGTCTGCGATTGCCTCGACAACGACTGCGACGGCACGCCGGACGAGCTCCCCGACAACGAGAACGGCTACGTCTGCGGGGCCACCTGCCCCGACTGCAACGCCATCCCGATCATCGCGACCCTCGGCGGCGCCCCGGCGACGATCTGCGTCGACCGCCACGAGGCGAGCCGCCGCAGCCCCGACAACCCCAACGACCTCTTCCCGGCCAACGTGCCGGGGGCGCTGCCCTGGACCAACGTCAGCTTCGCCCAGGCCCAGTCGGCCTGCCAGCTCGTGAACAAGGTGCTCTGCCCCATCGAGGTCTGGAAGGCGGCCTGCGTCAGCCGGGACAACTTCGTCACCTACCCCTACGGCAGCGACTACCGGGCCGGGGTCTGCAACGGCAACAACGAGGCCGCGGGGCCCCAGGCGACCGCCTCCTTCCCGGAGTGCATCAGCCAGTGGGATCCGCGGGGCGGTGGGCCCGCCGAGATCGGCCGCCTCTTCGACATGAGCGGCAACGTCCGGGAGTGGGTGGCTCCCCCCGACGGCTCGCCCGGCGACCGCTACACCATGGGCGGCAGCTACCTCTCGCCGCCCGAGCGCCTGACCTGCAGCACCCTCGAGGATCAGGGCAACGGCACGGGCGCGGCCGACATCGGCTTCCGCTGCTGCAGCCGGCGCTAGTACCTCGACACAGCGAAGATGACCGGTTGACAGACAGAGGGTGGTTGGTGGCGACCGGCCTCCGCCGGGTGGCGACCGGCCTCCGCGCCGGTCGCTTTGCTCCTCTGCCCGCCAGGGCCAGGATCTGAAGGGGGAGGAGGCTGGTGCCGACCTGTCGGCCGGCACCCACCCGGCAGCAGGCAACCAGTCGAAATCCTTGTGACGGGGTACGAGGTCTCCCCACTTCACCGCTCGTTCGGTCCGCGCCCTCCCCGGTTCCCGGCTCTCCCTGGAAATCTCACTGAGGGTTCGAACGCGCGGGAGGGCCCGTGTGGGGACGGGCGGGGTCGGGCGACCTACCGGTGGAGCTTCTCCGGGGACATGACGCAGCTCCCCTCGAAGAGCACGCCGCGCTCGATGAGCAGGCTCGGCGTGGCGAGGTTGCCGTGCAGGCGAGAGGGGGCGCGCAGCTCCACCGCCTCGCTGGCGGTGACGTTCCCGTGGATCTCGCCGTGGTTGATCAGCCGGCCGATCTCGATCTGGGCCTCGATCTTGGCCTGCTCGCCCACCACCAGCACCCCGTCGGAGAAGATCTCCCCCTTGAAGGTCCCGTCGATGCGGACGATCCCCTCGAAGGAGAGCTTGCCTTCGAATTCGCTGTCGCTACCCAGCAGGGCGTTCAGCTTGCCTTCCTCAGCCGCCATGGTCCGCTGTTCCTCCGGAATGCCCCCCCTGTCTTACCCCGGGCGGCGACGGGCTGTCAACGAGGAGGTCGCGACTTCCTCCTTGTCTTTCTGGACCGGGGTGATCTACAGTGGAGGAGACGAAGCTGCGGGGTTCGTGAGGGGTATAAGCCTTACACCCTAACGCTATACCCGGGATCGGCCAACGTGGGGACGGTGTGCAAGCCCACCTCGTAGTGGGAAGCCTGAAGTCCTCCGGCGGAGCCCACCTACTTAGGTTATGGGTATAAGCGCAAGCCCCAACACCGGCCTTGTGGCAACGTCGCCTCCCCCGGGCAACCGGGGGAGGCTTTTTTTTGCTCGGCTCATTCCTGCTGTAACTTCTCGAGATCACCGGACAATCAGGTTCAGCATCCGGTTGGGCACGTGGATCTCCTTCACCCGGGTCCGGCCCTCCAGCAGCCGGGCGAGCTTGGCGTCGGCGAGCACCGCGGCCAGGCACTCCTCGCTCGTGGCGTCGCGGGGGACCTGGACCGTGCCCTTGAGCTTGCCGCCGATCTGCACGGGCAAGGTCACCTGGTCCTCCACGAGCCCGGCAGGGTCGAAGGCCGGCCAGGGAGCGTCCACCACGCTGTAGGGCCCGCCGAGGCTCTCCCAGAGCTCCTCGCCGAGGTGCGGGGCGAAGGGCGCGACGAGCTGGACCAGGCTGCGCACCGCCCAGGCGAGCAGGGTCGGGTCGGGCTGCCCGTCCGCGTAGGGCACCAGGACGTTGGTCAGCTCCATCATCGCCGCGAGCGCGGTGTTGAAGTCGAAGGAGGTCAGGTCTGCGCCGACCTTCTGGACCGTCCGGTTGACCTTGCGCCAGACCTCCTGCTCGGCCGTGGTCGTGGGCGGCTCGGGCAGCCGCGGGATCGTGGCGAAGGGGACCGTCACCGTCCCGGCGAGGCGGTAGACCCGGGCGAGGAAGCGCTGGATCCCCTGGATCCCCGAGTCGTCCCAGACCCCGCCGTCGCTGAAGTGCCCCATGAACATCAGGTAGGTGCGGAAGGTGTCCACGCCGTACTGCTCGAGGTAGACGCCGGTGTCGACGCTGTTGAGCTTCGACTTGGAGACCTTGGCGTCGAAGACGCTGGTCCGCTGGCCGCAGAGGCTGCAGTCGCGGGCGCTGCTGCTCCCCTCCACCGGGGTCGTGGTCTCGAAGGCGATCCAGCCGTGGCGGGGGCAGTGGTAGGCCATCCGCCGGATCATGCCCTGGTGGTTCAGCTTGGCGAAGGGCTCGTCGAAGGGCACCATCCCGATATCATGGAGGAACTTGCAGAAGAAGCGGGAGAACAGGAGGTGGCCGACCGCGTGCTCCGCGCCGCCGACGTACTGGCTCACCGGCATCCAGCGCCGCACGACCTCGGGATCGAAGGGGCCATCGGTGTAGCCGGGGGAGAGGAAGCGCAGCTCGTACCACGAGGAGCAGACGAAGGTGTCCATGGTCTCGGTCTCGCGCCGGGCCGGGCCGCCGCAGCGGGGGCAGACCGTCTCGACGAACGAGGGGACCGTCGCCAGGGGGGATTCTCCCTCCTGGGCCTGGCCGAAGACGACCTCCCGGGGCAGCAGCACCGGGAGCTGGTCCTCGGGCACCGGCACCGCGCCGCAGTCCGGGCAGTTGATCATCGGGATCGGCGCGCCCCAGTACCGCTGGCGCGAGAGCAGCCAGTCCCGCAAGCGGTAGTTGATCCGGGGGCCCCCGAGGCCACGGCTGGCGGCCTGCTCGGCGATCCGGCGGCCGGCCTCGGCACAGGGCAGGCCGTCGAACTCGCCGGAGTGGATCAGCACGCCCTGGGCCGGGTAGGCCTGGTCGTACTCGGCGAGGTGCTCCTGCCCGTCGGGCGAGACCACCTCGACGATGGGCAGGCCGAACTTGACCGCGAACTCCCAGTCCCGCTGATCGTGGGCCGGCACCGCCATGATCGCCCCCTCGCCGTAGGACGCGAGCACGTAGTCCGCGATCCAGATGGGGATCGGCTGCCGGGTGAAGGGGTTGATCGCCCAAGCGCCCGTGAAGGCGCCGGTCTTCTCACGCACCGTCGAGGTCCGCTCGATCTCCGTGGCCTTGCGGGCGGCGAGGCAGTAGGCCTCGACCTCGGCGCGCTGGGCCGCGGTGGTCAGGGTCGGGACCAGGGGGTGCTCGGGCGCGAGGACCATGTAGGTCGCGCCGAAGACCGTGTCGGGGCGGGTGGTGAAGACCTTGATGCGGGTGGCCGGGGCGTCGGCCAGCGCGAACTGCAGCTCGGCCCCCTCGGAGCGGCCGATCCAGTTGCGCTGCATGATCTTCGTCTTCTCGGGCCAGTCGATGGTCTCCAGGCCGTCGAGCAGCCGCTGCGCGTACCGGGTGATGCGGAAGAACCACTGCTTCATCCGGCGCTGGACGACCTCCCGGCCGCAGCGCTCGCAGTTGCCCTCGACCACCTGCTCGTTGGCCAGCACCGTCTTGCAGTCCGGGCACCAGTTGACGGGGGCCTCGGCCTTGTACGCGAGGTCGTGCTCGAGCAGCTTGAGGAAGAACCACTGGGTCCAGCGGTAGTACTCGGGTGCGGAGGTGTTGAGCTCCTTGTCCCAGTCCCACATCGCGCCCATGGCGGCCAGTTGCCCGCGGATGTCGGCGATGTTCGCCGCGGTGCTCTCGGCCGGGTGGATCCCGTGCTTGATCGCGTAGTTCTCCGCGGGCAGGCCGAAGGCGTCGTAGCCCATGGGCATGAAGACGGTCTTGCCCCGGGCGCGCTGGGCGCGGGCCCAGATGTCGGTGGCGGTGTAGTTGAACCAGTGGCCGACGTGCAGCTTGGCGCCCGAGGGGTAGATGAACATCACCAGCACGTAGAGGCGCTCGTCGGGCGTCTGCGAGAGGTCGGTGCGGTACAGGCCCGACTCCTCCCAGCGGGTCCGCCACTTGGATTCCAGCTCGCGCGGCTCGTAGCGATTGGCGACCATGATCTTCTCTCCCTCGTCGGTGCTGCTGGTGCAGGACCTCGGCCAGCCCGGGCGGGTCGGGGCGCTGCAGGGATACTCGATCGGGCTGACGGTGGCAAGCCGGGGGGCGGTGTCGCGGCCCCCGCCCTTGTGTGGCCTGGCCCGGCGCGCTACATTGCCGCCCCGCGGGGGCCCGGGCCCCCGGGGCGAGGATGCGGAGGTGGTGTGATGAAGGTCGGCATCGTCGGCTTCCCCGGCACGGGCAAGAGCACGGTCTACACGGCGCTCACCGGCGCCGCGGCCGCCACCAAGAGCGTCGCGCTGGGGACGGTCAAGGTGCCCGATCCGCGGCTGGACGAGCTCGCGGGCCTGTACAACCCGCGCAAGACCACGGCCGCCGAGGTGGTCTTCGCCGACCTGCCCGGCGGCGGCGGGGAGCGGGGGATCACCGCGGCGACCCTCGGCCAGATGCGGGATCTCGATCTGCTCGCCCAGGTGGTGCGCGGCTTCCCCGGCCCGGGCGGTGAGTCCCCCGACCCGGTGCGGGAGATCGACGATCTCGAGGCCGAGCTCCAGTTGGCCGACCTCGAGCTGATCGAGCGCCGGCTCGCGCGCTTCGCCAAGGGGGACAAGAGCGAGCGCCCCGGTGAGCGGGCGTTGCTGGAGCAGTTCCACGGGATGCTCGAGCAGGGCCAGAGCTTGCGGCTGCGGCCGCCCCTCAGCGAGCAGGAGAAGGCCGCGCTCACCGGCACCTCCCTGCTCTCCTTGCGACCGGTGCTGTACGTGCTCAACGTCGACGAGGCCCATGCCCAGGCCGCCGCCCCGCCAGCCTTGCAGCAGCGGGCCGAGGCCGCGGCGGGCCTGATCGTCGTGCTCGCCGGCCTCATCGAGGCCGAGATCGCCCAGCTCGAGCCGGCCGACCGGGCGGCGTTTCTGGCGGATCTCGGGCTCGAGTCCTCGGCCCGCGACCGCTTCGTCGCCGCCGCGTACGCCCGCCTGGAGCTGATCTCCTTCTTCACCACCGGGCCAGACGAGGTGAAGGCCTGGACCATCCGCCGGGGCACGCCGGCCGTCGAGGCCGCGGGGAAGATCCACTCCGACCTGCAGCGGGGGTTCATCCGGGCCGACGTGACGGCGTACGGGGAGCTGGTGTCGAGGAAGGGCGACGAGGCCGCGTGCAAGAAGGCGGGGGTGACGCGCAAGGAGGGGAAGACGTACGTCGTGCAGGACGGCGACATCCTCACCATCCACTTCAACGTCTAATCGCGCACGCCGCCGCCCGACGGGCGGTCGGCGGCGCGATTCCGGCCTGGATCCCGCCGACCGGCTTCGCCGGCGGCAGATCCCGCCGGTTTGTTCGGAGGGGGGCTCCCGCGCCGGTCGTGGGCTCCCGGCTGCGCCGGTCGTGGGCTCCCGGCTGCGCCGGTCGTGGGCTCCCGGCTGCGCCGGTCGTGGGCTCCCGGCTGCGCCGGTCGTGGGTTGCACTGCAACACCCTGGAACAGAATCTGCAGCCAGGTCGTCGAGCCACCCCTCTCGAGACTTCCGTCCCCTCCCGTGCAACATCCTGCAACGATCTCCGTAACCCGGACACGCTCTCCTGCCCTGCCAGCAACCGCTTGCTGTTGTGTATCTGTTTGAATCGTTTGATTTTTTTCGAATGGCACCGTGGTTGGTCGGAGGCGTGGACATGGCCCGGAAATTGCGTTGGGTCGCTGGGAAAGACCGAACGGCAGGCGGACGCGGCCTCGGGTGAGCTTGTCCGTCGCCGTCTTCTCCCCGGAGTTGGGGGCGGCGAGCCTCCCTCCCTCGGAGGGATCGATGCCGAGCTTCGATATCGTCGTGGAGGATCCGGATGGCCAACCCGTCCCGGGGTTGCGCGTCTCCGTCGAGGATCCCGAGGGCTACGGTGCGGAGGCCGTGACCGACCCCGCGGGTCGCGTCCGGCTGGCGAGCCGGTATGCAACGGTGACGCTCTACGTGGAGCGGGAGCACCGGGGCAGCCTCCGACCCGGGCGCCGGGTGGTGACGGTGGGCTAGCCGAAAACCGTGGGGGCGAGGCGTGCCGTGGCGGAGCGGTGCGCTCGGGCGGCTGCCGGGTGGGTGCCGAGCGCGGCGACAGGCCGGGCGGCACTCGTAGCAGCACGGGGCGCCCTTTTTGTGCTCTGGAGCCATCGGTGGTAGGCTGAGCGTCGGGGCTGCTGAGCCGGGTGGCGGAGAATGTCGTCGATTCCCTCGGTCGGGTATCCTGGACGGTGAGCTACGAGTGCTCTGCCGCAAAGAGAGGTGTACGGCCGAGGCGGTGCTGGTCGGCACCCTCTCGGCCTCGGCACCCATCTCGGGACCCTGTCGGCTGCCTCTCGGACAACGGCGACCTCGTCGAACCGGTGCAGGGCGGGACTCGGTCGTTCGCACCGTCGTCTCGGAGATGGCGTCATCATGAGCACGTGGCTTTCCCGCCTGGTGCGGTCCTGTTTGGGGCTCTCCCTGTCGTTGCTGGTGGGCTGCAGTGACGACTCGACCCCGGAGGGGGGCGATCCGCTCCCCGAGTACGACCCGGCCTGTCCGGCCTTGACGCTGGAGCTGTCGCCCCGGGACGTCTGGGGGCGGGCCCTGGTGGGCACCCTGGTGGCGACCGACGAGGCGGGGGCCGTGAGGTTCTCCGGCGCCGTCGGGCCGGGGCCGGTCCGGCTGCCCTTGCCCGCCGTCGGGGAGACGCTCGAGGGGCTGCTCGCGGCGCCGGGCTACCTCGACGGGCGGTTCGTGGTCCGGCACGTCGGCGGGAAGCCCCAGGAGGCCCTGGAGGTCGTCGAGCCCTCTCTCACGATCAACGGCGAGCCGGCCGATCCCTGGACCCCCCTGCTGCCTGCGGTGGTGCGCAGTCTCGACGCCGGCATCGTGGACGGACGGCGGTGCCCGGTGCTGACGCTCCACGTCGGGCTCGATCACCCCTGGTTCGCGGCAGTGGGGCGGCCGGCGCGGGAGGGCAACCTGGTCGCCTTGCACCTCGACGGCGAGGAGCAGTGGGCCCAGGCGGCCATCGACCTGCGGGCGGCCCGGACCCGGGTCACCCAGAGCACCTGGTGGTGGCAGTCCGACTTCGAGCTGACCCGGGGGCCCGACCACCTGACCCTGACCCCCGAGGCCCGCTGGGCCAACACCATGATGGGCATCCTCGAGGCGCTGCCCGGTGAGGTGCTCAAGCGGGTGCTGGTGGCCCGCTTCCTCGACGAGACGGTCTCCGGGCTGGAGAACCTGAACACCGACTCCCACCTGCGCACCAAGGGACGGCAGGCGGGGAGCGGCTTCGAGGTGTTGCTCCAGGGCAACCCGACCATCATCCCGTTCGCTGGGGAGGTGCCCCTCGTCCGGCCGACCATCGACTTCGCGGCGCGGGTGCGCACCCAGGGGGGCCAGGACGAGCGGACCTTCCTCCCCTCGCCGGACGCGGGCGCGGCGGCCCTGACGCAGGCCCTCGAGGTGGACGCGGCCTCGTACCACCAGAAGGCGCTCTCCATCGACGGTCAGATCGGCTACATCGGCGGAATGAATGTAAAATCGACCGATTGGGACACCCAGTTGCACCGGGTCTTCGAGCCCCGCCGGATGAAGTACGCGGCGCCGCCCGAGGAGCGCCTGGCGGTGGCCGAGCGGTCCCAGATGCCGGATCTGGGGCCCCGCAAGGACTACTTCATCCGCTTCCAGGGGCCGGCGGTGGAGGACCTCGAGGACCTGTTCTGCGACCGCTGGGAGCTCGGCCGGGCCGACGAGGACGACTACTTCGCGAACGCCACGCCCTGTGTGCCCATCCCCTGGGTCGGCGATGGCTACGCCGCCGGGGTCCCGGCCCAGGTGATCGCCACCATGCCGTCGCCCCTCGAGGAGGTCTCGATCCTCGAGTCCCTGGCCAAGGCGATTCTCCAGGCCCAAAGTTTCATTTACATCGAAGATCAGTACTTTCGGATGCCGATCCTCAACGACCACCTGATCGAGGCCCTCACGCGTCACCCGCAACTGCAGCTCGTGGTGGTCACCAAGCCCCTGTCCACCACCGATGGGGGCAAGCGCTGGACCCTCGACGCGGACCGGCGGCTGCGGGCTGCGGCGGGTGACCGCTACCACCTGTTCCAGCTCAAGGCCTTCGACGCGGTGCTGGACCGGGATGGCGAGGGAAATCAGCGAAAAGAGTACTACTTCGTCGATATCGACACCCACTCCAAGATCGTCATCGTCGACGATCGCTACCTGAACGTCGGCTCGTGCAACAAGAACAACCGGGGGCTGAAGTTCGAGGGCGAGCTGAACCTGGCGGTCCTCGACCAGGGGTTCGTCTCGGCCCAGCTCCGGCGGGTGTTGGCGCAGTTGCTCGGTCCGGAGCTCGCCGCCCGGCTGACCGGGGACCCGGTCGCGGACAGCGCGCTCCTCGACGAGGCGGCCCAGGCCAACGCGGCGCTGGAGGTCTGGTGGCGCGAGCACGGTGCCGACGCCGTGGAAGACCTGAGCCGGGAGCTGCCCCAGCGGACTCCCCAGGGCTTCCTCTACCCTCTCGAGTTCGACGACGTGATGACCTTCCCTGACGTGGGACCCGACCTATATTGATGCGGCGGCGGCAGCCCCCCGAGGGGCCGGTGCGGGGGACGGCCCTCCGGGAGCCGTGGGAGGAGCGATGAGCGACAAGAGCTGTGTGGCGTGCGGTGCCCGTCTCGACCCGGATGCCCTCTTCTGTTCCGGTTGCGGCCAGCCGGTCGCGCAGGGCGCGACCTGCGCGGCCTGCCACGCGTCCCTGGAGCCGGACGCCCGGTTCTGTCCGCAGTGCGGCAGCGGGGTGGCGGCCACGTCCCCTGCGCCCGCGACGCCTGCCGCGGCCGCGGGGTCCCCGGCACCTCCCGTGGACACGGCGTCCCCCGCGGCCGTGGCCCGGAAGAGCCCCGGCTGGCTGCTCCTCGGCCTGCTCCTGGCGGTGGTCGCGGCGGCGGTCTGGGGTTATCTCCGGAGCCCGGCTCCCGTGCCGGCCCCGGGCGCTCTGCCCCAGGCCGATGCGCTGCCGACGCCGCCTGTCGTCCCCGCCCTGCCCGCGCCCGGGGGCCAGGAGGCGCCGCGGGCGGCGGACGTGCTCCCGGGCAGCGTGCCGACACCGGCCGCACCGGGTCTGCCGGCCGCACCGGCCGCCTCGTCACCCGGCGATCCCGCACCCGCCGTGGCGGTCGCGGCCCCGGCCCCCGGGGTCGCGCCTCCGGCTGCCGAGCCCCCGTCGGGAGGTGCCCTGGTCTTTCCCCATGGTGGCATGGGCGGCGGCATGGGCGGCGGCATGGGCGGCGGCATGGGCGGCGGCATGGGCGGCGGCATGGGCGGCGGCATGGGCGGCGGCATGGGCGGCGGCATGGGCGGCGGCATGGGCGGCGGCATGG
>JAVEVO010000027.1:0-16648 GCA_034005005.1 Myxococcota bacterium | reverse complement strand
GGCATGGGCGGCGGCATGGGCGGCGGCATGGGCGGCGGCATGGGCGGCGGCATGGGCGGCGGCATGGGCGGCGGCATGGGCGGCGGCATGGGCGGCGGCATGGGCGGCGGCATGGGCGGCGGCATGGGCGGCGGCATGGGCGGCGGGGCCGCGAGCGGTCCCATCGCGGGCACCATCGACGTGGTGCCGGAGCTGAAGGAGCGGGTGAAGCCCGACTCGGTGTTCTTCCTCATCGCCCGGCCGGCCGGGGACCCGCCCCAGCCCCCCATCGCCGCGGCCAAGATCCCCCTGGCCGCGTTCCCCGTCCCCTTCCTGCTCGGCGCCGAGGATCTGATGGGCGGACAGTGGGGGGGCGCGGTGAACATCTCGGTGCGGCTGGACCAGGACCAGGAGGCGCGGACCAAGTCGGCGGGCGATCTCTATGGCGAGGCGCTCGGCAACCCGGTGAAGCCCGGCGATACGGCGGTCCGCATCCTGCTGGACCGCGTGCTGTAGGTCGTGGCCGCCCCGGGGGCCAGCGGGCTGGCGGAGCTGTTCGTCCAGGCGTTGCTGCTCGGGCTGCTGCTCTCGCTGCCGGCCCTGGTGGGCGGGCTGGCCGGTGGGTTGCTGGCGCGGGGGCTGACCGGGCTCGGCAAGCTCGGCCCGGAGACGCTGCAACCCGCGTTCCGCCTTGGCGGCGTCGCGGCCGGGCTGGCCGTGGGAGGCGTGTGGCTCTCGGGCCTGCTGCTCCAGTTCGGGCGGCAGGTGCTGGGGTTGATCGCGGTAGGGGGCGGACGTTTGCCCTGAGGGGGCGTCCGCCACTGGAAACGAGGTCGAAGATCATGGGTCAGAAAGTGGAATCTCGGCTGGACAAGCTGATCGACCAGCTCGACGCGGCGTACGAGCAGCTCTTCGCGACCGGCGACGCGGCGACCGCCCGGACCCGCTTCCGGCGCCTGCTGCAGGAGCTGCGGGAGCTGCTCGACACGTCGCTCGCCGAGGAGGAGCGGCTCGACACGCTGCACGTCCTCGCGGACCTGGCCGCGGAGCTCGGGGACGTCGCCGCCTGCACGGAGGCCGCGACGGAGCTGGCGCGCCGCTGGCAGCCGGCAGACGAGGCCGAGCTGGAGGAGCTCCTCGATACGCTGGTGGACGACTGGCACTGCTTCGCGGCGGCCGAGCTGCTCCTCGCGCGTCCCTTCCCGGCGCTCGCGGCCACGGCTCTCGCCGAGCTCCGGGAAGGGCTGGCCGAGCTGCGTCAGGAAGAGGCCGCCGGCCCCCTCACGGTGGAGCAGAACCTCGCCCTGCGCACCTGGCTGCTGGAGCAAGGGGTGCTGCAGGAGGGGGAAGAGGGCTTCGAGCTGCACGAGGACGAGGAGCAGCCGCTCCGGCACACCCTCGCCTGGATCGCCCGGGCCGGGATCTCCGAGAAGCGCTTCCGCAAGTTCCTCACGCAGCAGCCCGAGGAGCCGGCCTCGGACCTCGAGGTGCTCCTTGGCCTGGAGCCGCCTGGGATCTATGATGTTTTCGCCTACTGGCCCCTCGAGGGGACCTTGCGCCGCTTCCAGGAGCAGGCCGAGGATGACGAGAACGTCCACGAGGACGAAGAGTGGTCCGCCACCTCTCCGGACTGCTCCCGGATGGCGCTCTTCGACGACGACGAGGACGCGGGCTACCTGTTCGTCTACGATCGTCGGGACGAGGAGCTGGTGGCGCCGCCCCTCTGGCTCTTCAACCGGCTGCCGGCTCCGCCCGGCGACGAGCCGTGCCCGGGGCCGAGCGGCGGCTCTCCGCTGGTGCCGGCCGGTTGTGTGATCGACCCCCTGCCACGCCAGGGCGAGGTCGACGAGGTCGAGCTGCTCTGGAGCGAGGACTCGAGCCGGGTCGCGGTGAAGATCGACGGGGAGTTCCTCGGCTTCGTCGACGTGGCCGCGGGGCGGGGCTACTCGCGCAACCTGAAGCAGCCGACCAGCGTCGGCGAGCCCTGGCCCGAGGGGCTGCCCTGGGAGGAGCCGGCGGACGAGGAGGGGTGAGCCGCGGCCTCCGGCACCTCGTCGGCCGGCACCCACCCCGCAGCAGCCGACCGATCACGACCCCGGTGTCGGTGTACTGGCCGGCGGCGGCCCCTTGAACCCGCGGGCCAGCAGGTAGATCTCCTTGGAGTCCCGGCGCACCGCCGGGGGACGCTCGCGGCTGAGGCTGGCGAACTCCCGGCGCAGGGCGACCTCCAGCTCCCGCAGGTCGCCCCCCGTGAAGACCTTGATCAGGAGCAGACCTCCAGGGCGCAAGGCCTGCCGGGCGATCTCGAGGGCCCGCTCGGCGAGGGCCAGGGAGCGGGCGTGGTCCGTGACCTTCACTCCGGTGGTCGCGGGGGCCATGTCCGAAAGTACCGCATCGAAGCGGCCGCACTCGGGCAAGGTGGTCGGATCCCACCGGTAGACGTCCTCGGTCAGCGCCTCGGCCCAGGGGGCCGGCGCGGGCGTCGGGGTGAGGTCGATCCCCACGACCCGCCCCTGGCGCCCGACTCGCTCGGCCGCGTACTTCAGCCAGGAGCCGGGTGCGCAGCCGAGGTCGAGGACCCGCCCGCCCGGGCTGAGCAACCGCAGTCGCGCGTCGATGTCCTTGAGCTTGTAGACCGAGCGGGCGGCGTAGCCCTCTTCGCGGGCGCGTGCCGAGAAGACGTCCCCGACTCGCCGGGAAGCGGGGTGGCTGGAGGGCAGCCCGCGGTCGGGGCGACGACCGCCCCGGGGTGGCGCCTGACGTGTCACGGTCCGCTCCTCGCGGGCAGGGTCCGGGCCAGCGCGCACACGGCCACGGCCCGGGCTCCCGCTGCGTCCAGGGCCCGGGCGCACTCGGCGACCGTGCTCCCGGTGGTGATGACGTCGTCCACGAGCAAGAGTCGTCGGCCGGCGACCTGCGCGGCCGCCGCCTGGAACGCGTCGCGCAGGTTGGTCCGCCGCTGCTCCCCGTCGAGGGTCGTCTGGGGAGGCGTCGGGCGGATGCGCTGCAGGCTGGTCTGGTCCAAAGGTACCTGAAGGGCCGCGGCCAGCGGTCGGGCGAGCCGCGCGGCCTGGTTGTACCCCCGTCGCCGCAGCCGGGAGGGGTGCAGGGGCACGGGCAGCACCCGCTCGGGGCGGAACGCCACCAGGGCTGGTCGGAGCCGGGGGAAGGCCTCCCGGACGAGGGCTTCAGCCAGCCAGGGCTCGCCGGCGAACTTCAAGCGCACGATGCCCCGCTCCACCGCGCCACCGTAGACGGCCCAGGTGACGATGGGCACCGGCGCCCCCGCTCCGGCGGTCGCGCTGTGGGGCAGGGGCAGCTCCTCCAGGGAGGCCCGGCAGGCCTCGCAGAACAGCCTCGCCGCGGGCGGCAGCAGCTCACCGCAGTCCACGCAGCGGGGGGGAAAGAGGGTGTCGAGCAGGCCTTCGCCCAGGGAGGCGGCCAGCGCGCCGAGTCGTCGGGGCAGCTCTGCACCGGCCCGTGAGGGTCCCACCCGACGGCTAGACGGCTGGCGCCGCGGCGAGGATCGGGGGCTCCTCCGCGGGCAGCTCCAGGCGAGGGGCGTCGAACCAGAGTCGGTCCAGGTCGTACAACAGGCGCGTCTCGTCGTGGAAGACGTGGGCCACGACCTCGCCGCAGTCGATGAGCACCCAGCGGCGTGAGCGCTTGCCCTCGATCCCGAGGGGCTGGATCCCCTGCTTCGAGGCGGCCTCGTCGATGGCCTCGGCGATCGCACCGACCTGCCGCTCGGAGCGACCGGAGCAGATGACGAGGAAGTCGGCGTAGTCGACGACACCGTGCACGTCCAGCAGCTTGATGTCTTCGGCTTTCTTGTTGCGGGCGGCCAGGGCGATCTCGAGGGCGAGCTTCTTGGTCGATTCGTCCATCCTGCGCTTTTTTCCCTCCGCGTGAGTTTGGGCGCAATGACCAATGTGCACACTCTTTCGCCCGGCGGCAAGTGCCGGTTGTGGATCCCGTCCTCGTCGCTGCCGGTTGCGACCCGCTGCCGATCGGCTACAAGCTCCTGGGGGCTGGTGCGCGAGCCGGTCCCCGGGAGCGCGCCATGGATTCGGGACGTCGTCGCCGCGGGCCGGGGTCCGCGGACAGAGGAGCCGGTCGCCCAGGGGCGGCCACGTCGGGCACCCGCCTGCCGGCCCTGCGACCCTGGGTGGTCCAGCAGGGTTTCGCCACCTGCCCCCCCGGGCTCGAGGACGTCCTGGCCGCGGAGCTGCAAGGGCTGGGGGTCGCCGAGCCCCGGCCGGTGCACGGCGGCGTGCCCTTCCCCGCGACCTGGGACGGGATCGCCCGGGCCAACCTCGCCCTGCGCACGGCCCTGCGCGTCCTCGTGCCCCTGGCGCGGGGGCCGGCCGCGGATGCGGACGAGCTGTACGCGTTCTGTCGCCGGATCCCCTGGTTCCAGCACGTCGATCCCGCGGGGACCCTGGCCGTCTCGGCCCACACCAGCCTCACCCCCGCGCTGACCCATGCGGTGTACGTCGCCCAGGTCGTCAAGGATGCGATCGTCGACCAGCTCCGGGAGCGCCACGGGCGCCGGCCCGACGTCGACCTCGACTCGCCCGACCTCGCGGTGGTGCTCCACCTCCACGAGGGCCAGGCCACGCTCAGCCTCGACAGCTCCGGCCGCAGCCTGCACCGTCGAGGCTACCGGGAGGTGCAGGTGCGCTCCCCGCTGAGCGAGGCGCTCGCGGCCGGCATCGTCCTGAGCACGGGCTGGCGCGGCGAGGGGGCCCTGGTCGACCCGATGTGCGGCTCGGCGACCTTGCCCATCGAGGCGGCCTTGCTGGCCACCCACACGGCCCCGGGCCTGATCCGCCCGGATTTCGCCTTCTTGCGCTGGCCGGGCTGCGACCGTCGCGCCTGGGAGCGGATCCTCGGCGCGGCGCGGGCCGAGGTGCGGCACGCCGGCCTCGCGTCCATCGTCGGCGCGGACCGGCACCCCGGCGCCCTGGCCATCGCCCGGCGAGCGCTGGCCGGCTCCGGCATGGGCGGCCACGTCCGGCTGCTCCAGCTCGACGTGCGGGAGCACGAGCCCCGGCCCGCGCCGGCGGTGGTGGTGGTGAACCCGCCCTACGGGGAGCGGCTGGGGGACGAGGCGGAGCTCCCCGAGCTGTACCGGGAGCTCGGGGCCTTCCTGCGTCAGCGTTGCCCCGGCGCCACCGCCTACGTGCTCTCGGGCAACCCGGAGCTGACCCGGCACCTCGGCCTGAAGGCCACCGGCCGGCGGGTGCTCTTCAACGGCCCCATCGAGTGCCGCCTCCTCCGGTACGTGATCCGCGGGGAGCAGGGCTGACGGGTCCGCCCTCCTCCCCGCGGCCTCGACCGTCTCGCCGGCTCAGGCGACCTGCTGCTCCTCGCCGGCCGGGCTCGGCCCCGGCTCGTCGTCCTCCTCCGAGCGGCCGCCCGCGTCACCGCCGCGGCCCTTGCGGACCAGGAGGGCGGCGCCCTGGCGCAGCCGCTCCTGGAGCTCCTGGCGCAGGGCCGGGTCGCTCCGCAGGGTCTCGCGCGCGCCCTCCCGCCCCTGGCCGAGGCGCCGCTCACCGTGGGTGTACCAGGCGCCGCTGCGCTGGATCAGGCCCATGGCGAGCCCGGTGTCGAGCAAGTCGCCCTCGAGGCTGATCCCCTCGCCGTAGAGGATGTCGAACTCCGTGGCCGCGAAGGGCGGCGCCAGCTTGTTCTTCACCACCTTGACCCGGGTGCGGTTGCCGATGGTCTGCTCGCCCTGCTTCACCGCACCGATCCGCCGGATGTCCAGCCGGACCGAGGCGTAGAACTTCAGCGCGTTGCCGCCGGTGGTCGTCTCGCCGTTGCCGAAGGTGACGCCGATCTTCTGGCGGAGCTGGTTGATGAAGAACACCGAGCAGCTCTGGCGGTGGGCCAGCCCCGTGATCTTCCGCATGGCCTGGCTCATCAGCCGGGCCTGCAGCCCGACGTGGGAGTCGCCCATCTCGCCTTCGATCTCGGCGCGTGGCACCAGGGCGGCGACCGAGTCCACGACCACCAGGTCGACGGAGCCGGAGCGGATCAGCAGCTCGACGATCTCTAGCGCCTGCTCGCCACAGTCGGGCTGGCTGACCAGCAGTCGCTCCACCTGCACGCCGAGCCGGCGCGCGTAGGAGACGTCGAAGGCGTGCTCCGCGTCGATGAACGCGGCCAGGCCCCCCTCCTGCTGCACCTGCGCGATGGCGTGCAGGGCCAGGGTGGTCTTGCCGGACGACTCGGGCCCGAACACCTCGATCACCCGCCCCCGGGGCAGGCCGCCGATCCCCAGCGCCAGGTCGAGGGACGGGCAGCCGGTGGGGATCGCCTGGACGTCGGACGTCGCATCGGCGTCCATGCGCATGACCGCGCCCTTCCCGAACTGGCGCTCGATGGCGTCCAGCACGCCCTTCAGGGAATCGAGCTTGGACTTCAGCTTGTCGGTGACGCTCGGCTTCTTCATGGTCTCCTCCTGCGGCGCTCCGCCGGGGCCTCCCCTCCGGGAGCCCGGCGCGGGCGCGGTGACGCTCGGTCTGGCACCTGCCGGTGCCGCGAGGGGTTCAGGGCCCGGCGACGATCGGGCGCGGGTGGCCCGGCTCGGCCCCGCGCCGGACCAGGCTGCGGTCGAGGCGGCGGTACTGGATGGCCTCGGCGAGGTGTGGGGAGCGGATGACGTCGCACCCCGCGAGGTCGGCGATGGTGCGCGCCACCCGCAGGATCCGGTCGTAGGAGCGGGCCGACAGGGCCAGCTTGCCCATGGCCGTCTCCAGCAGCCGCAAGGCGGCCCCGTCGATGTCCCCCGCCGCCCGCAAAGCGCCGGCAGGGAGCCGGGCGTTGGTCAGAAACGGCTGCCCGGCCCGCCGTTGGCGCTGGCGGTCCCGCGCCCCGAGCACCCGCTCCCGGACCCGGGCGGAGGCCTCGCCCGGCGAGGCGGCGGCCACCTCGTGGAACGCCAGGGCCGGCACCTCGACCTGCAGGTCGATTCGATCGAGGAGCGGGCCCGAGATCCGCTCCTGGTAGGCGGACACGCGGCCGGGCGCGCACGAGCAGCGACCGCGCGGATCTCCGAAGTAGCCGCAATAACAAGGGTTCATGGCTGTGACCAGCACCACCTGGGCCGGGAAGACCACGGTCCGCTGCGCCCGGCCGATGACCACCACGCCCGCCTCCAGGGGCTGGCGCAGGTTGTCCAGGGTGGTGCGCTGGAACTCGGGGAGCTCGTCGAGGAAGAGCACCCCGTTGTGGGCCAGGGAGATCTCGCCGGGGCGGGGGAGGCCGACCCCGCCGCCGATCAGGGCGGCCGCCGAGACGGTGTGGTGGGGCGCCCGGAAGGGGCGCCGGTCGAGCAGCCCCTGGCCCGGCGGCAGCAGCCCCCGGACCGAGTAGACCATGCTCGTGGCGAGCGCCTCCTCCGGCTCGAGGGGGGGGAGGATCCCGGGCAACCGACGCGCGAGCATGGTCTTGCCCGTGCCCGGCGGCCCGATGAGCAGCAGGTTGTGGCCGCCGGCCGCGGCCACCTCGAGGGCCCGGCGGGCCACGGGTTGCCCCCGGACCTCCGCGAGGTCGAGCCCCGGCTCCTCCTGCTCGGCCAGCCTCGTGGCGGGGTGCTCGGCCTGACAGGGCGCGGGCGTCAGCTTGCCCCGCAGGTAGGCCGCGACCTCGGCCAGGCTGTCGAGGCCGATCACCTCCAGCCCCGCGACCACCGCCGCCTCGGCCGCGGAGGCGCGCGGCAGCACCACCCGACCGAGCCCGGCCTGGCGGGCCGCCACCGCGAAGGGCAACACCCCGCGCACCGGCAGCAGCCGGCCGTCGAAGGCCAGCTCGCCGACGAAGAGCGTCGTCGGGAGGGTGGTCACGGGCACCTCGCCCGTGGCCGCGAGGATCCCCACGGCCACGGGCAGGTCGAAGCCGGTCCCGGCCTTGCGGAGGTCGGCGGGCGCGAGGTTGACCGTGACGCGGCGCCCCGGGAATTCGAGGCCCGAGTTGTCGAACGCGGTCTCCACCCGGACCTTGCCTTCCTGGACCGTCCCCTCCGTGAGGCCCACCAGCTTGAAGATCTGCAGGCCGGAGGAGACGTCCACCTCCACGGTCACCACCTGGGCAGTCACCCCCTCGACGCTCCCGGAGTAGATCCTCGCCAGCATCACCGACCTCCTGCGTGCCGGCCTCTTCGCCGGACGGTCCTCCAGCAAAGCAAGCGTCGGGCCAGAGATGAAAGGCCTTGTTTTTTGGTTATTTATGCGGTTCGGTGCGTCCCGCGCTAGTCCAGTCGTCCGGCTGGCCGGACGCGTCCGTCCGGCTGGCCGGACGCTCGTCCCCGGGGGCGGCGCGACCGTCCCGGGCTTCAAAGCAGCCGCCGCGAGGCGCACCCGCGACCGGTCGCTTGTCGCCGAGGCTGGCCAGCCCTATCCTGCAGCCACCCTCTGGGGCGAGGGGATGGCGGGTGCACGCCTGCGGGGAAGAGCGAATGCCGGACTACATCGTCACGAGCTTCTACGCCGACGCTCCCGGGGAGGAGAGCCGGTATGCGCAGGTGACCGGGATGGCCTCGTCCTCGGCCCGCTTCCACCAGGTCTACTACCGCTGCGTGGCGGTGCTGATGGCCTCCAGCCGGCAGCAGAATCCGGGTGCGCGTCACCTCTTCGTCTGCAACCGTCGCCCGCTGCCCACGGTGGACGGGGTCGACCTCGGCCGCTTCCTGCAGGAGCGGGGCGTCGAGCTCGCGGTCCTGCCCATGACCTACGCTCCACCGCCCGGGTACTGCTCGGCGTGGCGCGCCACCTTCTACATGCTCGACGTCGTCGAGCACCTCGCGCAGCTCCTCGGGCCGGACGACACCGGTCTGGTGCTGGACTGCGACTGCCTCTGCCTGCGCTCCCTGCAGCCCCTGAGCCAGCTCATCCGGGCGCACGGGCTGCTCACCTACCGGGAGGACTATCCCCTCGCCGAGGACATCAACGGGCTGTCACGGCTCTCGCGCATCCCGGTGTTCGAGGAGCTGTCCGGGAGGCGGATCACCCAGGCCCCGCCGCACGTCGGTGGGGAGCTGCTCGGGCTCGCGGGCAGCCACGCGGCCGCCTTCGTCGCGGCCCTGCGGGAGGTCTGGCAGGAGCAGCTCCGCCGGCTCACGGCGGGTCGCGCCGTGCTGCCCACCGAGGAGCACCTCTTCTCCTATCTGGCCTGGCGCGACGCCCTGCCGGTCGGCGAGGCGAACCGCCACTGTCGGCGCGTCTGGACCAGCCTGCGGCATTCCCGCGCCCGGCCCGCGGACCTCGACCTGGCCTTGTGGCACCTGCCCTCCGAGAAGCAAGCCGGCCTCCGCCGGCTCTGGCGCGAGCTGATCCGGGGAGGCGGCCCCCTGCACGGGGTGCCTGGCCCCGACCACGTGGCCGCGCTGGCCCGGCGCTGCGGCATCCCGCACCGTGGCCCGGAGAAGCTGGTCCGGGACCTCGTCCGGCAGCTCGGGGCGCACGCGGCGCGTCGGTGGCGCGGCTGAGCGGACCGACCTTCCCTCGTGCTCGTGCTCGTGCTCGTGGTGGCGTGGTGGCGTGGGGGCGTGAGTCGTGGCTGGGACCATGGCGAGTGCGGGATGCCCCATGCTCTGGTCGACGCACCGACTCTGCGACCGTCCGGACACAATGGTCGTCTCTGCTTGGATTCTTCCCGGAGGCAGAGTAGACTGCGGCCCGGAATCCGGGCCAGCAGTGCCGCAAGGAGGGCGAGTGATGAACGGAGTGCTCACGCTCGATGGGAAGACGGTCAGCTTCCGGGAGGGCCAGACCCTCCTCGAACTGGCCAGGGAGAACGGCATCCAGATCCCCTCGCTGTGCTACCACCGCAAGACGGGCCAGGCCGCACGTTGCCGTGTCTGCGTCGTCGAGGTGGAGGGCCAGCGGAACCTGGCCACGGCGTGCAACACCGCGGCCCGGGAGGGGATGGTCGTTCGCACCAGCACCGAGCGAGTCCTCGCGGCCCGGCGCATGGTCGTCCAGTTGATCCTCTCCAACGGCGAGCACAACTGCCTCGCCTGCGAGCAGAACGGCGCCTGCGAGCTGCAGGATGCCGCGTACCAGCTCGGCATCGAGGTGCCGGCGTTCATCGTCCAGGGGCCCGAGCAGGTGCCCGACGACTCGAGCGCGATGATCCGCTTCGACCGGCGCAAGTGCATCCTCTGCGGCCGCTGCGTCGCCGGCTGCAACCACACGGTGGTCAACGAGGTGCTCGGCGTCTACGACCGGGGCTTCAACTCCAAGGTGATCTGCGACCTGGACCTGCCCATGGGCCAGTCGACCTGCGTGCAGTGCGGCGAGTGCGTCCAGCTCTGTCCAGTCGGCGCCCTGATCGACAAGAAGGCCATCGGTCAGGGGCGGGCCTGGGACCTCGAGCAGGTCGACACCACCTGCCCCTACTGCGGCGTCGGCTGCCAGGTGACCCTGCACGTCGACCGCAAGAAGAACCGCATCGTCAAGGTCACCGGCCGCGAGGTCGCGCCCAACGACGGGATGCTCTGCGTCAAGGGGCGCTTCGGGTTCGAGTTCCCCTCCAGCCCCAAGCGCCTGACCCAGCCGCTGATCAAGGAGAACGGCCAGCACCGGCCGGCCTCCTGGGACGAGACCATCGACTACCTCGCCACGCGCATCGGCGCGCTCGTCGCCGAGCACGGGCCGGACTGCTTCTCGGCCTTCGGCTCGGGGCGGATCACCAACGAGAACAACTATGCGCTCTCCAAGTTCACCCGGGCGGTCATCAAGACGAACAACATAGACCACTGCGCAAGAACTTGACACGCCCCCACGGTCGCCGGTCTGGCGACCTCGTTCGGCTCGGGCGCCATGACCAACAGCATCCGCGAGCTCGAGGATGCGTCGTTGATCTTCGTCATCGGCTCCAACATGACCGAAGCGCATCCGGTCATTTCGTACTACGTCAAGCGCGCGGCGAAGAAGGGCGCGACGATCATCGTCAACGATCCCCGGCGCACGGATCTGGTCCGCTGGGCGACCCACTACGTCCAGATCAAGTCCGGCTCGGACATCGCCTACATCAACGGCCTGATCCACGAGATCTTCAAGAATGGCTGGGCCGATGAGGACTTCCTGCGCAACTGCACCGAGAACCCCGACGACATCCGGGCCTGGGTCCAGGACTACCCGGTGGAGCGGGCCTCCACGATCTGCGGCGTGCCGGTCGAGAAGATGCGGGAGATCGCCCGCCTGCTCGGCACGTCCCAGGGCGTGAGCGTCTGCTACACCCTCGGGATCACCGAGCACATCTGCGGCACGGACAACGTCAAGACCCTCGCCAACCTGCAGATGGTCCTCGGCCAGCTCGGCAAGTACGCCACCGGGCTCAACCCCCTGCGTGGCCAGAACAACGTCCAGGGCGCCTGCGACATGGGCGCCTTGCCCAACGTCTTCCAGACGTACCAGTCGGTCACCGACCCGCAGGTCATCGCCAAGATGGAGCAGGCCTGGGGGGTGACCGGGCTCTCCAACCGGGTGGGCTACAAGATGCCCACCATGCTGCGCAAGGCCCGGGACGGGGGGACGAAGGTCCTGTTCTGCGTCGGGGACAACACCGTCCAGAGCGAGCCCCACATGGCGCACACGATCAAGGAGCTCGAGGCCCTCGAGCTGCTGATCGTCAGCGACATCTTCCCCAACCTGACGACGCCCTACGCGCACGTCATCCTCCCCGACACCTGCTGGGGCGAGGAGGAGGGGACCTTCACCAACACCGAGCGGCGGGTCCAGCGGGTGCGCGCCGCCTTGAGGCCCCCGGCGGGTGTCCGCCCCAACTGGTGGGTGCTGCAGGAGGTCGGCAAGCGGCTGGGCGTGGACCTCGGCTTCACCTCGGCCGCGGCGATCTACGAGGACATGCGGCGCAGCTCGACCAGCTACGCGGGGATCACCTGGGAGCGCATCGGCACGGAGGGCCTGCAGTGGCCTTGCCCCACCCTCCAGCACCCGGGCACCCCCTTCCTGCACAAGGACGGCAAGTTCAGCCGGGGCAAGGGGCTGTTCAGCAAGACCGACTGGGTGCCGCCCGCGGAGCAGGTCGACGAGGACTACCCGCTGGTGCTGTCCACCGGCCGCCGCCTGTGGCACTACCACACCGCCACCCAGACCCGGAACTCCGTCGGCCTCGAGGAGCTGTTCCCCGAGGAGCTGATCGAGCTCAACCCCGTGGACGCCTCCCGGCTCGGGATCGCCAGCGGGGACCTCGTCAAGGCCGAGAGCCGCCGGGGGTCGATCACCCTGCGCGCCTGGGTCAACGAGCGGTCCACGCCGGGGCTGTGCTGGATGGCCTTCCACTTCGCCGAGGCCTGCGCCAACGAGCTGACCATCGACGCCTTCGATCCGGTGACCGAGACCGCCGAGTACAAGGTGTGCGCCATCCGGGTCAGCAAGGTCGCGGATGGCCAGCCGTTTTCTCTCGCGCCGAACCCGTACCGCCAGGCCCGGCCCTAGGAGGCCGTGCCGGTCCCCCGCTCCGTCGCGCGGCCGGCGGCCCCGAGTGGGCCGCTGGCCCGCGCGGCCGGGGGCAGAGGAGCAGGACATGGTCGATGACCAGGAGATCTTCCACATCCTCCTCATGGCCATCCGCAGCGAGGAGGAGGCCCATCGGTTCTACACGGACGTCGCCGCGCGCGTGACCGATCCCTCGGTGCAGGCGACCTTCCAGGAGCTGGCCCGGGAGGAGCTCGGCCATAAGCAGTTCCTCGAGAGCTGCCAGCACGACCCGCTGCTGCTCGCCAAGATCCCCGCCGCGCCGGACTACCGGGTCGCCGAGGCGACCGCCGAGCCCGCCCTCTCCATCGCGCTGAAGCCCGCGGAAGCGCTGGCCCTGGCCATGAAGAAGGAGGAGCAGGCCGCGCGGCTCTACGAGGGTCTGGCCGCGCAGACGACCGATCCCGAGTACCGGCGGATGTTCGAAGGCCTCGCCCGGATGGAGCTCGGCCACAAGCACGGCCTCGAGAACCTCTTCGTCTCGATTGGCTTCCCCGAGGTCTTCTAGACCCCCCGGGGGCTGCGGGTCGCCCGCGGGAGGGGGTCGCGGATGTTGTCCTGCCCACGGATGCTCCTCATCGGGGCTGCCGGCCGGAACGTCGGGAAGACCGAGCTGGCCTGCGCCCTGATCCGTCGCCTGTCCGCCACCCGGCGGGTCGTTGGTTTGAAGGTCACGACGATCCGGGAGTGCGGCGGGCGTTGCCCACGGGGGGGCGACGGCTGCGGCGTCTGCTCCTCCCTCGGGGAGCCCTTCCTGTTCAGCGAGGAGCGCGACCCCGCGGGCACCAAGGACACCTCGCGCCTGCTCCGGGCCGGCGCGGCCCGCGTCCTCTGGCTGCGCGTCCAGAGCGCCCACCTCGAGGCCGGGCTGCGGGCCGTGCTGGCGGAGATCCCGGCGGACGAGCTCGTGGTCTGCGAGTCCAATGCGGTCCGCCAGGTGCTGGTCCCCGGCCTCTTCCTGGCCCTGCGGCGCGCCGGGGTCACCGAGGCCAAGCCGTCCTATGCCGAGGTGGTGCAGCACGCCGACCGGGTCGTCGAGCTCACCCCGGCTGGCTTCGACCTCGATCCGGCCGAGATCGTCGTCATCGGCCAGCGCTGGTGCATGCGACCACGCGCCAGCGCCGCGATCCTCGCGGGCGGGGAGAGCCGCCGGATGGGTGAGGACAAGAGCCTCCTCGACCTCGACGGCCAGCCCCTGATCGCGCACATCGCCGCGCAGCTCACCTGCTTCCCCGAGGTGCTCCTCGGCGCGAACGATCCGGCCCGGTACGCCTTCCTCGGCCTCCCGGTGGTCCCCGATCGTCAGCGGGGCCGGGGCCCGCTCATGGGCATCCTCTCGTGCGTGGCCGCGGCCGCGCACGACCTCTGCTTCGTCACCGCCTGCGACGTGCCCGTGCTCGATCTGGAGTTCGTCCTCGGGCTGCTCCAGCAGGCCGAGGGCCACGACGTCGTCATGCCGACCTTGCCCGATGGCCGGAGCGAGCCCTTGCTGGCGGTGTACCGCAAGACCATCGTGCCTCCGGCCGAGGAGCTGCTGCGGGAGGGGCCGCAGCGCATCATTGCCCTGCTCGACCGGGTGCGCGTGCGGCGCGTCCCCCTGCCGGCCGGCCATGGCTATGCCAATCTGAACACCCCGGAGGATTATCGCTCCTGGTTGCTGCAGCGCCGGTCCGCAGGGGACGGACAGGGGCCCCCGGGGAGGTTCCCCACGGATGGATCCAGTTGACAGGTCGGCGGTTCTTCCCGTAGCCTGCCGGAAAACTCCGGCGGTGGCCGGCTGGGCGTGCTCGAGGTGCCGCCCCTGGCTGGCGGTTCAGGGCCGCCGGATCCGACAAGGTAACCCATTGGCCTCATCGGGGGGGCCAATCCAACCGAGAGGATGACGAAAGCACCATGAGTAATGAGAAGCTCGAGTCGAAGCGGTGGCTGATCGCCGGAGCAGCCGTGGTGATGCAGCTCTGTCTGGGCTCCGTCTACGCCTGGTCCGTCTACAAGAAGCCCTTGATGGGCTCCCACGGCTGGAGCGAGTTCGCGACCCAGCTCACCTTCATGATCTGCATCGCGATGATCGGGTTGTCCGCGGCCTTCGGCGGCATCCTCGTCGACAAGAAGGGCCCCAAGTTCGTCGCGGTCATCGGCGGCATCCTCTTCGGTATCGGGACCCTGCTCGCCGGCTATGCCGCCCAGGTCGGCAACGTCGTCCTGCTGTACATCGGCTTCGGCTTGATCGCGGGCCTCGGCAACGGCTTCGGCTACGTCACCCCCATCGCTACCCTGATCCGCTGGTTCCCCGACAAGCGGGGCCTGGTCACGGGCCTGGCGGTCATGGGCTTCGGGCTCGGCGCGTTCTTCATCGGCAAGATCGTCCCCGGGCTGATCGCCTCCTTCAGCGCCAACCCGACCGTGCCCGACGCCCAGGGTGTCGCCATGACCTTCTACATCCTCGGCGCGATCTTCCTGGTGCTCGTGACCGGCTCGGCCCTGCTGTACAAGAACCCGCCTGCCGGCTGGCTGCCGGCCGGCTTCACGCCCTCGGCCAAGACCACCTCGGCCGCGGCCTCCTTCAACCTCGGCGCGGCCCTGCGGACCCCCCAGTGGTGGATGCTCTGGGCCATGCTCTTCCTCAACGTCACCGCGGGGCTCGGCCTGCTCTCCCAGCTCTCCCCCATGGCCCAGGGGGTCGTCGGCAAGGCCGACGGGCTGACCGACCCCGTCGCGCTCGCGGCGGCCGGCGGCACCATCCTGGCCATCGCCTCGATCTTCAACGGCCTCGGCCGGCTGTTCTGGGCCTCGGCTTCCGACAAGATCGGTCGCAAGACGACCTTCGCGATCATGTTCGTCTCCCAGGCCGTGCTCTACATCGTGCTGCCCGAGATCGCCGGCGTCGTCCTGTTCACCATCATCGCCTGCTACCTGCTCGCCTGCTACGGCGGCGGCTTCGCCACGATGCCCGCGTTCGCGGCCGACTCCTTCGGTCCCGGGCACATCGGCCGGGTCTACGGCACGATGCTCACCGCCTGGGGCGTGGCCGGCGTGGCCGGGCCGATGATCTTCGCCATGGAGGCCCTCAAGGGCCGCTCCCTGTACGTCGCGGCCGGCATCCTCGCGGTCGGCTTCGTGCTGGCCATCCTCTACAAGCGGCCGCAGCCCAAGGAGGCCTGAGCCATGGACGTGCGCAAGGTGCTGAGCTACGCCCTCGACCGGGAGCGGGAAGGCCAGGCCTTCTTCAGCCGCCACGCGCAGCAGGCCCAGCACGCGGCAGTGGTCGGGGTCTTCCAGCGTCTCGCCCAGGAAGAGCAGGCCCACGTGCGGTACGTCGAGGGGCTGCTCGCGGCCCTCGACGGGGACGGTGCGGCCGTCCCGGAGCCCGCGTTCCTTGCGGACAGCAGCTTCTTCAGCGAGCGCGCGGCCTCGGAGATGATCGAGCAGACCACCATCGAGGCCATGGTCCCCGATCTGCCGGTGCTGCGCCTGGCCTTCCTCATCGAGCGGGACCTGGCCGAGTTCTACGCGGCCCAGGCCGCGCAGGCCGAGGGGGAGACCCGGGTCGCCTTGGAGCGGCTCGCCGCGTGGGAGCGCGAGCACGAGACCCTCTTCCGGTCGCTGCACGATCGGATCTTCGCCGAGTACTCGGGCATGCCCTGGGGCGGCTGACCCCCCACTCCTCCCGCATCCGCCTCCGACCCACGCTCCGGCTTGCCGTCCGGGCCAGCCTTGCGCGCTCGGCGGCCATCGCCTAGAACCAGTGCACGATCCGGCCACGACCGCGAGGAGAGACCGATGCTGCGAAGGAACGGTTGGCGATCCCTCCGAGGGCTCCTGCTCCTCGCCCTGCTCGTGTCGACGGCCTCCTGCACCGAGCCGCGGCAGCGGGGCGGCCAGGAGGGCGAGGGCGAAGAGGGCGAGGGCGAGGGCGAAGGCGCGGAGGGCGAGGGCGAAGGGTCCGAGGGCGAGGGCGAGGGCGCGGAGGGCGAGGGCGCGGAGGGCGAGGGCGAAGGGTCCGAGGGCGAGGGCGAAGGGTCCGAGGGCGAGGGCGAAGGGTCCGAGGGCGAGGGCGAAGGGTCCGAGGGCGAGGGCGAAGGGTCCGAGGGCGAGGGCGAGGGGTCCGAGGGCGAGGGCGAAGGGACCGAGGGCGAGGGCGAAGGGTCCGAGGGCGAGGGCGA
>JAVEVO010000186.1:0-12598 GCA_034005005.1 Myxococcota bacterium | reverse complement strand
CCGGTCGGAGCTGCCAGCGGGCGCGGGCCGACACCGCCGCGTTGCTGCCCGCTCCCTGAGCTCGGGGAGCAGTCTTGGAGGAGAGCGATGCCGACCCTGGAAGAGGCCCTGAAGGATCACCTCGCGGAGCTCATCGCCCTGGCCCAGTTCTCGGAGCTCGGCCTGTTCCAGCGAACCCGGCGGAGCCCCGCCGAGTTCGAGCTGCGCGGCACCCCCGGCACCCTGGCCTTCGCGGTCGCGGAGCTGCGGCGCTCGGGCGGCCCGGGCTGGAAGGAGGCCGTGCTGCGCTTGGTTGAAAAGTACCGGGAATCCATGCAAGAGGGAGACTTTGGGAGCATCGAGCTGATCGTGCAGGAGCTCGCCCAGATCCGCTGGCTGGCCGCGGCCTACGATCCGTTGCCCTGCGGGTTCGAGCCCGACCATGTCTTCAAGAACGCGGCCATCGCGGCCGGTCGGGGCGAGGACGCGCTGACCGCCAGGAGCCTGGGGCTGACCCGGGATCAGACACCCTTCGTCACCAGCTACCTCCACCCCCCGTGGTGGCCGGCGGTGGCCCAGAGCGGCATGGACCCCAAGGACCTGGCGATCTTCTTCTTGAAGCGAGGGCAGCCATGAGCCGGATCGAGGAGCTGCAGCAAGAGCTCGTGGAGACGTTCGATCGCCTCCCCCTGGACCTGTCCGCGGAGGAAGCGGCCAACCGCCGGCTCTTCGACCGCCTGGCCGGAGACCCCGAGCTGGCCCGGGCCGCGGCCGGTCTGCTGCGCCATCCCCACCCCCGGGTGGCGGGCCGCTGCCTCGGGCTGGCGGTGGAGGGGGGCCAGCGGCCGCGGGAGCCCCTGCTGCCGTACCAGATCGAGCGTGCGCACCTCGAGGGGTTCGAGGTCACCCTGCTGGCCACCCTGGAAGGTGATCCGCTACGGGCCTACCGGGCCCGGCGGGAGCTCGAGGAGGGCCTCTCCACGGGGGCCGCCTTGCGCGCGCTGGCCCAGGGGAGCCCGCCCGCAGAGGCGGGCCGGCTCGCGGGCCGGGCCCTGGGACGGGACCTCGCGGGGGCCGGCCCGGGCCAGCAGCACGCGCACGGGAGCTTCCTCTCCTGGCGGCTGCGGGACTCGCCGCCGGCGTTCGGCGAGGCCCTGCTCCAGGAGCTGGACCGGCAGGGAGCGCTGACCGCGGTGCGCGCCTGGCGCGCCTACCGCGGGTACCGGAAGAGCTTGCTCGGAGTGGGCGAGCCGGGTTGGCTCCAGGCCCCGCTGGAGGAATGGCCGCTGGTGGAGCGACAAGGCCACGAGCTGTTCACCCGCCACCTCTCCGGCGCGATCCGGGAGCTGCTGCGAGAGCACCGCGAGAAGCTGGAGCACCTGGCCGAGGCGGAGCCCCTCGGTGGCTTCGAGCGGGTCCACCGCCACCTCCTGGCCTGGGGCAACGTGCCCGGCGGGCTGGCCACGACCCTCGAGCTGTTGGCGGCCCGCTCCCCCGGCTGGCAGCCGGCCTGGTCGTCCTTCCTCGACCAGCTCCGCACCTGGGCGACCACCGGGCGGTTCTTGCCCGCCATCGAGACCCGCGGCGCGCTCCAGCGGGAGCTGCTGGAGCGGGAGCTGGACCGCGCCCGGGCCCAGGGGGACGATGTGCGGGTCCACGAGCTGCAGGACGCCCAGGTGCGCCTCGCCGCCCTGCTGGCGACCTTCCGGAAGGCCGACGCGACGGGCCTGCGCCTGCCGACCCTCAACTTCTTCCCCGTCTTCGCGGAGGAGGAGCGTCCCCTCTGGTGGCTGGCCGTGCTGGAGCTGGGCCTGACCCTCGAGGAGGGGCTCCAGCTTGCGCGCGCCGACTGATCCGCCTCAGCGGTCCTTGCGGAAGCCCGTCAAGTAGATCTGGTCGACGGTTGCCTGCACCTTGATCAGATCGCTCATGGTCAGCGTGTCGTGCTCGATCTTGTCCTGGAGCACGGCCCGCGCGGCACGGAGCTCATCCCGGGCCACCTTCACGGTCCCCGTCGCGTCCTTGAACCGGTAGTTGGGCAGGTACGAGTCCTCGACGTCGGCCATCAGCTCGACGACGGTCTGCGCCTGATGATCGGTGATGGTGCCGGCGCTCTTCAGTCGTGCGAGCCGCGTCTTGAGCACGTCGGTCTTCAGGTCCCGCTTCAGCGAGACCCCGGTCTGGCGCATCAGCTCGCTCTGCGCCTCCTGGCTGGGCGGGATGAAGGTGAAGACCCCGTGGGCGACGGTGATGGTCACCCGGCGCCCGGCCGCCAGCGCCTCGAGGTCCTCCTTGCGGATCGGCAAGGGCTCCTTGCCGCTGTTGGCCTTGTTGAAGTCCTCGAGGATCTTCGTGAAGCCGGAGATCGACAGGTCCATCGCGTCGTCGGAGGACGCGCCGGCCAGGCTCATCATCCGGCGCAGGATGGCCGCGTTGGGGTCGAGCTGGTAGGTGGCGTGGACGCGGCCCTCGTCGTCGATGCTCTCCTCGCCCGCCACCTGGGCCCCGACGATCTTGGAGACGTTCGACTTGGAGTAGTACTTGTGCATGGCCTGCTTGTCGCCCTGGGTCAGCAGGCTCATGGCATGGGTGAACCGGGCCTTCACCTCGGCCGGATAGTCGGAATCCTCGATGGTCTGCTTCAGGGAGGCGACGATCTTCTTGATGTCCGCCTCGGTCTGCGGGTCCTTGCTGCCCCCGGCCTTCTGCCGGAGGTAGTGGATCTTCGCCATGGCCGCCATGACGTCGGGATCGGCCATCACCGTGGCGAGCTTGGTGTCGTGGGTCGCACCCATGCAGTCGGCCATGGAGACGACCGACTTCACCTGATCCGCGGCGCCGGTGGTCTTGGTCGGAGTCGAGTAGTCCGACTTGACCGCGCTGTGATCCAGGACGGCATCCCGGATGATCTGGGCGCCCTCTTCGCCGAACATGTCCCGGTACTTGTCCATGTTGGCGTCGATCAAGGCCGTCGAGTAGAGCGGGTGGTCCGAGGTCCGCCCGACCAGGCCCTTGCCTTCCATGTTGGCCGCCATCGTGTAGCCCATGTCGTGATCGATGGTGGCCTGCCGGACGAGGATCCGGAGATCGGCCGGCATGTTGATGTCTTCCATCATCTTCTCGGCGCTGGACATGTTGCCCTTGAGCACATGCTTGACGCCGTGATCGCTGGAGGTGACGTACTCCTTGTCCGTCACCGTCTGGTGGACCAGCTTGCGCTGGTTCTCGACCAGCAGGTTGAAGATCTGCTCCGGAGTCTTCTTGGGCAGCTTCGAGCTGGGATTGGACAGGGCCTTGCGGTAGTCGGTCAGGTAGGCCACCGTCTGCTCGAAGATGAGCTGCCGCTCCTGGAAGGTGAGGCTCCCCTTGGCCGGATCGGTGGACTGGGGCACGAGCTTGACCAGGTCGGCCCAGGCCTGGGAGAGCACCTGCCGGTCGGTCGGGTTCTCCATCTTCTGCACGGCCGCGGCCAGGGCATCCGGGCCGTCGCTGCCCTCGATGGAGTCGCGCACCGCCTTGAGGGAGAGCAGGTCCTTGTAGGCCAGGTTGCTGAGGTCCTCGTCGTAGACCTCACCCGGCTTGCGGCTGAAGGGATCGGGCTCGCCCACCTCGCCGAGGGAGCGCTCGTAGTCGATCTGGGCGTTGGGGTCGGAGATGCCGCTGTTGCGCATCGCGGCCTTGGCCAGCTTCAGCTTGGCCTCGCCGGGGATGTCGATGCCGTAGACCTCCTTCACCTTGGCCGCGAAGTCGTCGATGCCCGTGGCCTTGTCGTCGTGCCCCGGGACCACGAAGGCAGAGTAGTCGTCCAGCTTCAGCGCGGCCTCGTACTGGGCGACGAGCGCGTCCACCTCGCCGAGCTTGCGCTGCATCGTCGCCGCGCACTGGCCGAGCGCGTCGCCCTTGCTGGTGCTGCCGACCACCTTCTTCATGTCGTCGAGGGTCAGGATCTCCCCGTTGCGGAAGGCCTCCTGCAGCATCAAGAAGGTCTGCTTGCCGATCGCGCGCCCCTCCTTGCCGCTCTTGTCGTGCTTGAACTGCTTGACGAAGTCCTCGTAGGACAGGGAGAGCAGGGCGGCGACGGCCGCGTCGGGCTCCGGCGGGGCCGGCTCCGGGGGGGCGTCGGCCGCGCCACCACCCGTGCCGGCGGTGCCGCCCTCACCCTCGACCTCGGCCGGCGTCTTCCCCTTCTCCATCTCCTCGAGCTGCCAGGTCGCCATGTCGCCGAAGGTCGCCCCGAGGGAGGAGACGAGCCCCTTGACGAGCGCATCCCGCACGTCGTCGTCCGTGATCCGCTTGTCCTGGGCCACCGCGTCGGAGACGACGTCGAACAGGCCCGTGGTGCCCTTGTTGAGGAAGTTCTTGGCCGCGGAGGACCAGAACGTCTTCTTGCCGAGGCAGTCGACCCCGTCGAGCACGCCGTCCATCAGGCCGCCGAACGCTCCCTGGAGGCCCGAGACCCAGACCTCGCTGCCGGGCGCGGGCCCGCTGTCCGCGGCGTACAGCAGCAGGCCCTTCATGTAGCCGGTGGCCAGGTTGGAGAGCCCGCCCTTGATGATCCGGTAGGCGAGCTTCTTCTGGATCGCCTGGGCGGCCTCGGTGGCCATCTTCTGGACGACGGAGTCGCCCAGCCCGCCGGTCACCGCCTTGAAGGCCGCGGTCCGGGCGCACATGGCCGGCATCAGGACCTTCTCGAGGCCCGCGGTGGCCAGGCTGATGGCGAAGGTCGTGAGGAACTCGATGCCCGCCTCGGTGGCGTAGTCCTCGAACGCGACGTCGGGCCCCCGGATGGCGTGCTCCGCGAGGCCGCCGCAGAGGGCCCCGGCCGCGGCGAACGCGGCCTCGATGATCGCGGGGTACAGCACGGCCCCGACGCCCTCGGTGCCGAAGGCGACGATGGCGCCGACCACGGTGCCGATGGCGCCCATGACCGCCTGGACGATCATCTTGACCAGGGCGCCGGCCTCGGCCTTGTCGTTCTGGTACTTCTCGCGCAGGTCCTTGGTCTTGGTCGTGGCCTCGCCGAGGGTCATCCCCTCGTCGGCCAGCACCAAGCCGTCATCGGCCTGCGAGATGCTGAACTGCCCCATCAGCTCGTAGCCGGACTGGGCGTAGTCCTGGCCGTAGACGCCGTCGTAGAAGGCGCTGTCCCCCGAGGAGATGCGGTTGATCAGGTTGTCGCCCGGCCGGTAGCCCTGCATGTCCAGCTCGATGTCCCGCTGCTGGACGAACTGGTCGATCTCGAAGGAGGCCTCCATCTGCGTCTTGTAGGCCGGGTCCATGAACTGCTGGAACCCGATCTCCCGCAGCTCCGCGTACAGCTCGGGGTCCTTCTCCGGCTCCTTCAGCTTGCCGCGCAGCTTGGACACCGCGGCCTGCAGCGCCTGCCCGCCGATCTCGTCCCGCAGCATCTGCTGGCTGTCCGCGAGCTGGTTGATGGCCAGCCGGGACTGGTAGACGTCCTTGCGGATGTCGAGGGTGAAGCCGAACAGGGCGAGGGCCTGGGTCTTGTTGCGCTGGACCTCGGCCTTCTTCGCCTCGACCGCGGCCCGGCCCTGCGCGATCTGCTCCTGGGCCGCGAGGACCGCGTCGGGCTCCAGGTCGGGGATGCCCTTGATGAGCTTCTCCAGGTTGGTGACCTGGGACTGCATCGCCTGCGTCTCCTGGGCGAGCCGCTTGGCCCGGGTCATCATCTCGACCTTCTGGGAGACGCTGCCGGCGCCCGGCTCCTTCCCGATCCACTCCCGGATGTTGGAGAAGTTGTACAGCAGGTCTTTCCCCTTGACCTGGTCCACGATCTCGGTGATGGCCGGGTCGTCCGTCCCGGCTCCCACGGACGCGGTCTTCAGCAGGTCGAAGGAGTTCAGCCGCTCCTCCGTCACCTGGACCTCGTGCTGGACGTAGGTGTCCCGCTCGTCGTTGCGCTGCTGCTTCTTCTTGGCGGCGTCCAGCCGCTCCTGCTCCGTGGTCGGGACCTTCTCGTCCTGGCCGTCGGTCTTGAAGGGATCGAGCTGCTTGGGCTGGGGCGTCTGGCCGGTGAGGACCCGCTCGATCTTGGCCTGGACGTCCGTGGGGAAGTTGTCGAGCCAGTCCTCGGCCACGAGGTAGTCGAGGACCTTCTTTTTGGAGCTTTCGTCCTGATCCTGGACATCCATCAGGACCTTGAGCACATAGTGCTCCTTGTTCGCCTCGCCCGCGTCCCCGGCGTGATCGATGCGGAAGATCGCCCGCTCCGGGTAGCCCGCGAGGACCAGCCCGTTCCAGTAGTCGTTGATCCGCAGGGTCGCGCAGCACTGGATGGGCGACTTGGCGGCCATGTTCTGGACGGTGGCGGGGACGTTGCCGACGGCCTTCAGGTCGGCCAGCTCCTGGTCGGTGAGCGCGAGCAGCGCCTTGGTCGCGCGCTCCGGCGTGTCGAAGCCGCAGGCCAGGATCAGCTCCTTCTGGATCGGCAGCTTGGCCTCTTCGGCATCCCCCTTGGGAGTCTCCAGGTAGGCCATCAGCTCGCCGGCCTTGAAGGAGCGCTCGAAGATGTTCCCGCCGCCGTGCTCCTCGGCGACGCGCGTCATCCAGCTCACGAAGCGGGGGTCGGAGGCGAGCGCGAGCCGCTCCACGTCGTCCATCTTCTTGACGGCCGCGAGCATCTTCTCGTAGCTCGGGTCGTTGGCCCCGAAGGTGGCCCAGAATCCCTGGCCCTCCCCGTAGACCGCGGCGTTGATCTCGTCGGCCCCCGCGCCCTTCGCCCCCGTCCGGTTCTGGCCGGAGAGGGTCTGCAGCGGCACGAGGGTCTCGTCCTCGTCGAGCACGTCGAACAGGGCCGCCATCTGCTCCTTGTTTGCGGCCAGGTTCTCCAGGTAGCCGGCCTCGAGGTTCTCGGTCAGGCCGGCGTTGGCGACGTAGCGCTTCAGATCCTCGTTGAGCGCGGTCTCCTCGGTGTTGATCCAGGAGGAGCGCGTGGCGACGATGTCGGCGACGGTGAGCTTGCCCTTGAGCGCGTTCTCGACCCGGCGGTACTCTTCGGCGCTGAGGTACCCCCGCAGCCGCTTCATGGCGTCGCCGTCCGCGAGCAGCTCCTCTCGCTCCTCCTTGGAGCGGGACTCGATGGCCCCGTAGACCCGGTCCTCGTCGTCGTTGAACCAGCCCTCCGAGGTGATGGCGATGGTGCGCAAGGAGATGTGCCCGTAGTTGGCCAGGTCCGCCTCGACGAGCGCGTCCTCGGAGCCGGAGCCCTCCCGCTCCCGGATGTAGGACCCGAGGCTCGAGTAGTTCTTGATGTCCGCGAAGCGGTTGCGCAGGGTCGTGTCGTTGGCGTACAGGTCGTTGATCAGGCGGACCCAGAACTCGGTGAGCTCCTTCTCCTCCGGCTTGGCGACGCCCCAGGGCGACTTCAGGTTGCCCTGGACGATCCCCTCGTCGATGCAGGTGTCCTCGAGCTCGTCGAGGGCGTTGTAGAGCTGGTCCCAGGCCCGCTTTCGGTGCTGCTGCTGGAACTGCTGCCAGCGCTGGTCCTTCTCCGCGGCCTCGCTCTGCTCCTGCTTGCTCTTCTGGGCGTTGACCTGCTGGACCTTCAGCTTCTCCTCGTAGGGGACCTGGAACTCGGCCTGCTCGCCCTTCAGGTCACCGACCGCGGCCGCCTCGGAGCCGAGCTGGGCCTTGGCCCCGGCGAGCTCGGCCTGCAGGCTCGCCTGGTACTCCTGCCCGTAGACCTGATCGATGATGCTGGGGCGGGCGGTCCCGTTGTACTTGCCGAGCAGGTCCCCGAGCTGCTTGCCCTGGATGCCCCGGATGAACCGGCCGCCGTCGGCCGAGCCGATCCAGTCGAAGAGCTTGCGGAAGTCCTTGGCGAGGGCGCGCGCCTCGACGATCTCCTGGTCGAGGGACATCCCCTTGTTGATGGCCATGAGGGCCATCTCGGACTTCTGGTCCAGGTCCTTGGGCTTGTCCAGCGGGCCCGTGGCGCGCACGTCGTCGCCGACGATCCCCTTGGCCTCGTTCAGGTGGGTCTCGAAGAAGCGCCCCTCCTTGCCCCCGAACTCGGGGCGGGCGTTGTAGGTCGCGGCGACGAGCCAGGGGTGGGGGAAGGCGTTGAGGTGCGAGACGAGGATGTCGAGGTCTTCTTCCTCCTCGCCCAGCATCATCGACGGGAGGCCCCGCATGGCCCGGATCTTCTCCATGAGCTTCCAGAACTTGTTCATCAGGTCGCGGGCCTGGGCGACGATCCCGCCGTACTGGGCGAGGTCCTTCTGGGTGAGCGCGAAGGGGTCCTCCATGCCCGGGATGGCCTTGGCCTGCCGGGGGTCGAACTTCAGCTTGGGGACCAGCTCGAGGTAGACCTTCGGGCCGCAGATGTAGGCGATCTGATTGAGGAAGTTTCCGTCCCCCATCAGCTTGCGCTTGCCCTTGTCGCTGATGGCCCCGCCGTTGGCCCCCGACTCGACCGCGGCCAGAAAGTCCCGCTTGAACTGCGCGATGACCGCGTCCTTGTCGCACTGGCCGGTGGTCTCCTGGAGCACCTTGTCGAAGGCCCGGTAGACCGCCTCGACGCCGGCCTTGTCCTTGGCCCACTGGTCCGCGTCCCGCTTCAGCGCAGCGTGGTGCTCCTTGGCGCCGACCTTCTCGAGGTACTTGAGTACCGGATCGAGGTACTTCGGATCTATGTCGTAGATCTTCTCGGCCAGGGCCTCGGGCGCCAGCGGCTCGGTCAACTGCCCGTAGACCAGGTTGCCGAGGAGCTTGGCCAGGGACGGGTGCAGCGCCTTGGCCTCGGTCTGGAGCTGCTCCGGCCGGGCCCCGCCCAGGGTGGCGGTGTCCTGCTGCGGCGTGGGCTGGACGTCCTGGACGGGAGCGGGAGTGTCGACCACGGCCCTCTTGTCGTCTGGCATCGTTGACCTACATGGTTGTCGGACGAGGTGGTCGTCCGCGTGTCCGGGTTCGATATCTAGAGTAGCCGGGTTGCGGGCCGCTGGGAACACCAACGACCGGGCGTCCGCTCACGTCGCGGTCGGGCGCCGGGGCCCGACGTGGTGCGGCGTGGTGGCCGACGACGCGTCGCCCCGCGCGCTTGGGGGGCGCCGCGTTCCGTGGTATCCAGCAGGGGAGCGGCGACACGGAGGGAGACCGATGGACCAGGTGGCAGGAGTTCTCGATCTGGCGACCCGGGCCCTCCTCGGCCTCACGGCCGTGGAGCTCCTGGGAGGGGGCCGGCCGGCCCTGCAGGCCTTCCTCGGGCAGTTCCCCGAGCTGGCGCAGCAAGGCCTGCGGCTGGGCTTCCCGCACACCTTCGACCGCTTCCACGCCACCCTCGGCCCGTGTCCGGCGGCCAACCTGCCGGATGGGGCCACGTCCTTTCTGGGGGAGGATCTGCGGCGGCTCGTCGCGGCCCTCCCCGGGCAGGCGCGCCTGGTCCTGGGCTGGTCTCCCGGTGGGCAGACCGCTGGCGTGCGCGTCGCCGGCGACCTGGCCGACCCGCACCTCGACGCCCTGGGTCTCCCGCCGCCCGCCCGGGCCCGGCTCGACCTCGCCGCACAGCTCCTCCTCCGGCCGCCCCTGGTCGAGGTGGGGTTCACCCGGGACCTCACGGGTGGCCCGCCGCTGGTGTCGGTGGGCTACCTCTTGCCGCCGGCCGCGGGGCGGGTCGAGACCCTCGCCCTGCACCGGATCGCCCGGGGGTTCGAGGTCGGCGAGCCGGGGAGCCACTTCGTGCGTCGCTACACGCAACTGCTCGGCGGGAACACGGCGAGGCCGGCCGTGTGCCGGCTGCTGCTGCAGGAGAGCCGTCCCCGGGGGCTGGCGCTGGCCTATGGCCGTCCCCGCCAGGAGGCGGTCTTTTTGGCGCCCTTGCAGGAGTTCGCCGGCTGGGGCCCGGCCGAGGCCGGGCGGCTCGGCGTCCTGGCCGGCACCCTGCAGGCGGAGGGCCCCGTGGAGCTGGTGGCGAGGCTCGGCTGCGGCGAAGCGCCCGAGCTCTGGCTCGGCTACCCGGTCGCCGAGGCCGCCCATGGCGCCTGACGGCCTCACGCCCCTCGACCTGACCCCCTACCTGCTGCGGGAGGTGCTGCTGGTCACCAGTGACGGGCTCGAGTACGCCGGGCGTCTGTCCGAGGTCACCCAGGGCCGGGCCTGGCTCTCGCCGGCGGGGGTGGTCCGGCTCGATCGGATCGCGCGGGTCATCACCGAGCCGACGGAGGTGGCCGCCGCCCGGGTGCGGATCGCCGCGCGCCAGCGCCCCCTCTATCTGGCCACGGCTGCCGGCCTGCGAGAGGTGGGGGAGGAGGCCTTCGCCGAGCAGCTCCTCGAAGAGGTGGGGGTGGCGCCGGGCCCGGACGCGGCCCCGCGTGGACCGTCCCCCGACGGAAGCCTCCCGGGGCCGCTCACTCGTGCTTGAATAGCTTGCCCATCTCCCGGTAGACCGCGGCGGCGCCGTCGAGCAGGTGGCTCATGGTGATCTGGGGCCGCGCCCCGGGAGCCAGCTCCTCGGCCGCCCGGAAGGCGGCGCGCAGCACGACCTTCTTGATGTGCCCGCCGGTCAGCTCGAACTCCTCGGCCAGGTACTCGAGGTCCACGTCGGGCGCGAGCAGCTCCAGGTCGGGGAACATGCTCTCCCACAGGCTCACCCGCTCCTCGGCGTCGGGCGCGGGGAACTCCACCACGAAGGTCAGGCGGCGCTTGAATGCGTCGTCGATGGCGGCCTCGTGGTTGCTCGTGAGGATCGAGATCCCCTCGTAGGCCTCGATGCGCTGCAGCAGGTAGTTGACCTCCAGGTTGGCGTAGCGGTCGTTGGAGGAGCGGACGTCCGTGCGGCGGGCGAACAGGGAGTCGGCCTCGTCGAAGAGCAGGATCGCGTGCGCGTCCCGGGCCTCGTCGAAGATCGCGGCCATGTTCTTCTCGGTCTCGCCGATGTACTTCGAGACGACGCGGGACAGGTCGATCTGGTACAGGTCCATGTTGAGGTCTTGCGACAGCAAGCACGCCACCATCGTCTTGCCCGTGCCCGGCTCGCCGTGGAAGAGCGCGGTGACCCCGCGGCCATAGGGCAGCTTGCGGTCGAACCCCCACTCCTCGAACACCCGCTGCCGGTTCCGGGCGTAGAGGATCAGCTCCTCGATGGACGCCCGGGTCTTGTCCCGCAGCACCAGGTCCTCCCAGCGGAAGTACCGGTCGAGCCGGATCGCGAGGGAGGACAGGCTCGACTGCGAGGAGGCCTTGCACGCGTCGAGGAAGTCGGTGAGCTGCAGGCGGTGCCCGCCCGGGCCCGCGGCGCGCAGCCGGGCCAGGCTGGCGGCCACCTGCGCCGCGTGCCGGATCGCGCCCCCCGTGAAGCTGAACTTGTGGGCCAGCTCCTCGGCGGAGATCTGGCTCGCCCCCTCCATGGCGGGGAGGTAGCGCCGCCAGAGCGCGGTCCGCTCGCGCACCTTGGGCTGGGGCAGGGAGAGGTAGAAGACGGGCCGCTCCCGGGAGAGCCGCAGGTCGACCGGTGCGGTGGAGGCCAGGACCGTGGCCCGCTCCGGGTACTCCTCGAGGACGGCGACCAGGGCGCCGAGCCGGGAGCGCTCCCCCTCCGGGAGGAGCAGCGCCTGGACCCCGTCGAACAGCAGCAGGCTCGAATCCTGGAGCGCGGCTTCCCGGAATGCGGCGCGCAGGGCCTCGTCGAACCGATCGGGTTCCCCGGGCATGGCCGCGAGGTTGGCGACGACCATTTCGATACCAAAGGACCTGGCGAGCGCACCTGCAAGGGTCTTTTTGCCTACTCCCACCGGTCCGTGCAGCACGAGGAGTGGCCCGGTCGTCCGCTGCAGCGTCGCGACGAGGGCCGTCGCGTCGATGCTGCCCGCGAGGACCACGTCCGTCAGGGGGAGGCGCGGCCAGGCCGCGGTGAGGAAGCGTCGCTCCGCACCCTCTGGACCCGGGGAGCCGAGCAGGTGGGCGACCAGCCGGGAGGAGGCCTCGAGCTGCTTGCGCAGCAGGTCCTGCTGGCCGGGAAACGCGGCGAGCAGCTCGATCAGGCGGTAGCGACGAAGCTTGCCCGACTCCCAGAAGCACCGCTGCGCGCCCAGTCGCTCGCCCGCGGGCAGCAGCAAGGAGACCGCCCCGGCCACGGTCGGCCGCCCCAGGCCGCTCTCTTCGAAGGTCGCGTAGAGCTGGCGGAAGGCGGGGTCGATGGCCGGGCCCACGGCCAGCAGCAGGATCCGCTGCTCCGTCGCCGAGAGCTCCAGGGTCTGGCAGAGCCGGGAGAAGCGATCCTCGTCCGGCCCGGGGAGGCGCGGGAGGCTGGTGAGCAGCTCCTCGGCCTCCCGGATGCGCAGGAGGATCCGGGCGCCGACCTCCGCGGGGAGCTGGGGTGGGGCGCCTCGCCGTCCCTCGGGGAGCAGGAAGGGGGCGCTGCCCTCCAGTTGACCCCGGAGGATCTGGATCTCCAGCTCCAGCTTGAGCCGTGCCAGCCTGTCGAAGAACCGCTCGGCGACCATCCCGTCCCTCCGCCGGGCCTCCGGGGTGCAGCGAGGCCCGGCACCGCACGCTTATCATGGCCGTCCGCGCCGTGCTGGCTCCTTCCGGCGGCGGCGACCTGCTCCCCCGGACCGCTACCCGAGGGCGCACGCAGGCTTTGCCGGTCGATTTCTACGTGCCG
>JAVEVO010000330.1:0-2760 GCA_034005005.1 Myxococcota bacterium | reverse complement strand
GACGCTCTTGAGTTCGATGGGGAGGGTGAGGGTGAGGGCGAGGGGGAAGGCTCCGAGGGCGAAGGCGAAGGCGAAGGCGAAGGCGAGGGAGAGGGGGAAGGCCAGCCAGCTCCCGGGACCCTCGGCGGGCCCTGTCGGGCCGTGCTGCCGCAGTGCGACGAGGGCCTGCACTGCTTCCAGGAGCGCTGTGCGCGAGACAGCGTCGGGCCGTTGCAGTTGCGGAGCGCACGGTTGGGGTACCTGGGGCCGGGGCCAGGTCGCGGGGGCTGGGTCACGGGAGAGTGGATGAGTTCGGGCACCTACCGCTTGCGGGCAAACACCGCGTGGGTGGGGCGGTGAGCGAGATCCAGGGGCAGGATCGCCCCTGCCGCGGCGACGCTGTCGCCAGCCGGAGGAATCAGCGAGGCCTGCGAGGGCCGAAGGAGCGACCGATGAGCAAGACAACGGGCCGCCTGGGGCTGCTGGTGGCGCTGGTGCTGGGGGCGTTGCCGGGCGTGGGCTCAGCCTGGGCGCAGGCGCCGGGTCGGCTGAGCTTCGAGGGGACGCTCGAGGACGCCGCGGGAGAGCCGGTGAACGATTCCGTGGACCTGACGCTGCGGCTGTACGACGCGGCCACGGACGGCCGGGTGGTGTGGGAGGAGCTGCACGCGGGGGTGGCGGTGGCGGGGGGGGCGTTTCGCCTGGTGCTGGGCGAGCGGACGCCGCTGCAGGGGGAGTTCTTCGCGGCCGGGCCGGTCTGGCTCGGCGTGACGGTGGAGGCGGGGCCAGAGCTGGCACCCCGGCAGGCGGTGACCGGCGTGCCCTATGCCCTGCATGCGGAGCAGGCCTACGCGTCGAGCACCCTGGAGGGGATGAGCGCGGCGGACCTGACGGCCGCGGTGCTGGCCGAGTCGACCGCGCAGTGCGTGGCCGCGGTGTCGGCCGCGGGCTACCTGACCGCCGCGAGCGCGTCCACGGCCGGGTTCGTGACCGCGGCCGGCGTCGCCGAGGCCGGGGCGGCTGCGGGTTTCGTGACCGCGGCGGGCGTCGCCGAGGCCGGGGCGGCTGCGGGCTTCGTGACCGCGGCGGGCGTCGTCGAGGCCGGGGCGGCTGCGGGCTTCGTGACGGAAGCCGAGGCCCTGGCCGCGGTGGCCGCGGCCGGCTACGCGGTCCCGGGGGAGCCGTTGACCGGTGACCTGGACCTCGGGGGGCACGAGCTGCGCAACCCGGTGATCCACAACTCGGCCATTGCCCCCGCGGACCCGGTGCCTGGCCAGCTCTGGTACGACACGGACGCGGGGCTCTTGCGGGTATACGGCGCGGGGGCCTGGGGCGCCTTGGCGGACACGGGCGCCGGGGTGGCGCCGGACGGACTGGACGAGGTGAGCAACGGGATCCTGACCAACGAGTTCACCGCGTCGTCGTCGGCCGCGGGGTTGCCGGTGGCGATCTTCGACAACTTCCCGAACGGCAGCGAGGCGACGCTGGAGGTGGTGCGCGCGGAGCCGCTGCGGAGCGTGGAGGTGGCCGTGCGGATTACGCACCCGGACGCCCGGGAGCTGTGGGTGGAGCTGCGTAGCCCGCGTGACGAGGTGGTGGTGCTGCACGGTGGCGGGGTGGGGGACGCCGGGGGCCTGGACCGACGCTATCCCCTCCCCACGCCTGCCGCGTCGGGGGATCTGGGAGCCCTGGTGGGGCAGAGCGCGGTGGGCACCTGGCGGCTGCGGGTGGTGGACGAGGTGTTCAGCGACCTGGCGCCTGGCGCGGTGGTGGGGCAGATCGAGGGTTTCTCGTTGCAATTCGGGTACTTGTCCGCAGATGAGGTCGAGGTGCGGGGAGGGCTGCACGCGACGGGGACCGTGGCCGCGGCGCGGGGCGAGTTCGCCTCCCTGGCGGTGGGGGGCACGGATCTGACCGCGACCCTGGGGACGTTGACGGCCCGCTTGTGGTGCCTGGAAGAGTGCGGCGTCGAGAGCGCGATCGAGTGCCACGAACGGGTCTGCGACGGGGTGGCCCGGACCTGTGCGCCGGGCGCGGCGCTGCCGGACGGCAGCGGGTGTCGGTCGGGCCTGGGGCGCTGCGTCGCGGGGGAGTGCTGTGTGCCCGTGAGCTGTGCGTCCCGCGGGGCGGAGTGCGGGGTGCTGGACGACGGCTGCGGGGGGCTCTTGTCGTGTGGCGACTGCCCCGAGGGGGCGCGGTGTTTCGACTGGCGGTGCTGCCAGCCGGAGACCTGTGCGAGCCTCGGGGATCGGGAGTGCGGGCTGGTCGACGACGGGTGCGGAGAGGTGCTGGACTGCGGGACCTGCGGGGCCGGCGCGACGTGCTCCGCGGCCGGGCACTGTGAATTTCGGTGCGGGGGCACGGATTGTCCGGCCCATCCGTTGGCGTGGCCCGTCGCGGCGTGCAACGCGCAAGGCCTCTGCGAGTACCGGCCGGCGGGCGGCACCCTCGCCGAGGAGCACCAGGCCGAGATCTTCCTTCCTCCGGGGAGCTTCCCCATGGGGTCGCCGGCCGGGGAGGCGAACCGGAGCTCCAGCGAGGGTCCGGTGCATCAAGTGACCTTTGCCCGGGGGTTCTTCCTCGGCAAGTACGAGATCTCGGTGGCCCGGTACGAGGCCTGCCAAGCTGCGAGCCCCGGGACCTGCACGGTCCCCACGGTGGCGGACTGGGATGGGGGGGGCTGGGGGGTGAACCGGAGCCCGGATCGCCGCGACCACCCGCAAAACGGCCTGACCTGGGAGCAGGCGCGGGCCTACTGCGCCTGGACCGGGGCCCGGCTGC
>JAVEVO010000026.1:35830-56066 GCA_034005005.1 Myxococcota bacterium | reverse complement strand
GGGCGAGGGCGGAGAGGGTGAGGGCGAGGGCGCGGAGGGCGAGGGCGAGGGCGCGGAGGGCGAAGGCGAGGGCGCGGAGGGCGAAGGCGAGGGCGCGGAGGGCGAGGGCGAGGGTGCGGAGGGCGAGGGTGCGGAGGGCGAGGGGTGCGAAGGGGAGGGGGAGGGAGAGGCCTGCGAAGGGGAGGGGGAAGGCGAGGGCGAAGGGGAGGGGGGCGGCTGCGACTGCTTCGAGGTGGAGCAGCTCCCCTACACTCCGCCCGAGCTCGGGCCGGTGTTCGTGGTGCCCGCCCGCCCCCTGCGCAACGCCGAGCTCACCGTGTACTACCGCGGCCGGCTGGCCCACGGCGTCGGCAGCACGGTGAACATCCACTACACCGACGACGGCAACGCGCCCTGGACCACCGAGCCCCCGGGTGTCGCGATGACCGACGGCAGCTACGACGACGAGGCCCTCAAGGTCCACACCCTGCGGGCCGGCGACGGCGAGCAGGTCAAGATGGCCTTCAACGATGGCCAGGGAGACTGGGACAACAACGAGACCCGGGACTACGCCTTCCCGCTTTACGTCGACGGGCCCGAGGCGCCGCCAGTGGCCTCCTTCACCGTGACGCCGGCGGCTCCCGCAGTGGGCGCGGCGGTGGTGCTGGACGCCTCCGCGTCGGCCGACGCCAACCCCCTGGATGAGCCGGGGCTGCTGAAGGCCCGCTGGGACCTGGACGGCGATGGGCTGTTCGACACCGACTGGAGCCTGAGCAAGCAGGTCCGGGTCCGCTGGACCGCGCGGGGCAACTACCACGTGGTGCTGCAGGTGCGCGACCCCGGGTACCTCACCGGCGAGGCGACCCGGCAGGTGCAGGTCGGCGACGGCGGGATCCAGCCCGGCAGCGGCGACTTCCGGGAGGAGACGATCTACTTCCTGATGACCACCCGCTTCTTCGACGGCGACCCGTCCAACAACTACTACAACCGGGACCGGCTCGATCTCGGCGATCCCCAGTGGCGGGGCGATTTCAAGGGGTTGATCGAGCAGCTCGACTACCTCCACGACGACCTCGGCTTCACCGCGATCTGGATCACCCCCATCGTCACCAACCGCTCGGGGCTCGACTACCACGGCTACCACGGCTACGACTTCACCGAGGTCGATCCGCGCCTCGAGTCCCCCGGCGCGACCCTCCAGGACCTCCTCGACGCCATGCACGCCCGGGGGATGAAGCTGGTGCTGGACATCGTCATCAACCACAGCTCGAACTACGGGCTGCGGGGCAAGGTCCACAACAAGCGGGCGCCCATCAAGTACTACCGGGGGCATCCGCCCTTCCCCTCGGCCGACCCCGCCTACCCCTACCAGGTCAACCTCGGGGACTACCGCAGCGAGAACCGGGAGGACTGCGACAACCCCCTGGCGCCGGAGATCTTCCGGGCCTGGGACCCGGAGGGCGACGACCCCGCGGCCCGCTGCCCGGTGTGCGGCCAGCCCTTCGGCCTGGACCACAACGCCAACCACTTCTTCAACATCGACGCGAACCAGCTCGACGCGACCTGGTACCACCAGTCGGGGTTCATCGCGGGCGGGGACTGGGAGAACGCGGTGCGGCTGCAGCAGACCCACATGGCGGGTGATACCATCGACCTGAACACCGAGCACGAGACGGTCAAGACGTACATCATGGAGGCGTACGATCGGTACCTAAGGATGGGGGTCGACGCCCTGCGGGTGGACACGGTCAAGCACATCGAGCGGGGCAACCTGCTCGAGTACATCAACCACTTCAAGCAGACCAAGCCGGGGCTGTTCACGTTCGGGGAGTGCCTGGTGAAGGGTACGGGCTGGGGCGACCTGTTCGGCGACGACAACGGCCCCTCGGACATCCGCCCCTGGTGGTACACCCGCACGGGCGACGACCGGCGCAACCCCAACTCGGGCGGCGACTCGGGCTTCTCGGTGCTCGACTTCAGCCTGTTCTCGACGTTCCGCGACAACCTCTCCCGGGGCTCGTTCTCGGGGATCACCGGGATCTTCAACAACGACTGGGTCTACGGCGACGCGACCCAGCTCGTGACCTTCCTGGACAACCACGACGTCGGCCCGCAGAACGACTGGAACCGGCGCTTCGCGGGCGACGACCACGCGCTCGCGTCCGGGCTGAACCTCTTGTGGACGGCCCGGGGGATCCCCTGCCTGTTCTACGGCACCGAGATCCGGTTCAAGGCCGGCACGTTCATCGACCCCGGGGAGGGCGGGCCCGCGATGAAGCTGGCCGAGTCCGGGCGGGCCTACTTCGGTGACCACCTGACGCCGGAGCGGATCGGCGAGACCCGCAACCATCCCCTGGCCCGCCACCTGAAGCGGCTCAACCAGATCCGCCGGGCCGTCCCCGCCCTGCAGAAGGGGGGGCAGTCGCACAACGGCGAGAGCGGCAACAGCATCTGGTACGTGCGGGACTTCGAGGACGGCGGCTCGTACGCGGTGGTCGGGCTGTCCATGGGCGGCGAGGACCTCTCCGTCGGGGGAGTGCGCAACGGCACGTACCGGGACGCGGTCACGGGGCGCGAGGTGCAGGTCGGGGACGGCACCTTGCGGTTCCACGTCCAGGGAGGCTCCGCGGGGATCTACGTGCTCGACGGCCCGGGCAAGATCGGCGAGGACGGGAACTGGCTGCGCTAGCGCGGCGGCGAGCGAGGAGAGGGCAGATGGCGGGCAGCGAGTCGGTGGTCGCCACGGTGCTGCAGGAGCTCCGGGACACGCTCCGGGAGCCGGGGTTCGTGGACCGGGCGGGCGAGGTCGAGCAGAAGCTGCGGCAGGCGGGCGCGTCCCCCGCCGACTGGTCGTTGCTTCAAGAGATCTGGAGTGATTTCAGGGAGTTCCAGGAGATGCGCCGGCTGGCCGCCGAGATCGAGGTCGGGCGGCTGGAGGAGGAGCTGGGCCAGCTCGCGTCGCGGGTCGAGGAGACCGACTTCCCTCGCCAGGCGACCCGCTTCCGGGAGCTGCTCGCGCACAGCCACGCCCTGACGGACGGGATGCGGGAGCGGCTGCGGAGCCGGTATCAGGCCCTCACCGTCGAGCGGCGCCTCCGGGGGGAGCAGCGCCGGGAGCAGTCCGCCGGGGCGCGGCAGGCGTGGGAGGCGCGGCTCGAGCAGGAGCTGCCGCCGGTGCCGGACGCGCCCGGGCTGCCGGCGGGGGAGGAGGGACCGCCCGGGGAGGTCCTCGACCGCTGGGCCGATCTGGCGGACGCGGAGCTCCGGCACCGGGAGGCGTTCAAGCAGCTCCAGGCGGGGTTGAACGGCGACGAGGGGCTGCTGCCGCGGGACCGCGGCCTGCTGCTCGGGCTGGTGCGGGCCCGCTGGCAGGCGGGGACCCAGCTCATCGACGAGGCCGGCGCCCGGCACACGCAGGCCGCGCAGGAGGTGCTGACGCAGGCGGAGCAGGCCGTGGCCGCGCTGCCGGGCAAGCAGGCCCTGGCGGCGTTGCGCGCGCTCCGGGCCGACGCCCGGCGGCTCTGGCTGCGGCGTGGGGACCGGGCGCGCCTGCTCGACGCGTTCGACGGACTCCGGGACCAGTTGCGGGACCGCCAGGCCGCGCAGCAGGCGGCCTGGATCGCCCGCCAGGAGGACGGGGTGCGCCGGCTGGAAGAGGCCCGGCGCGGGGTCCTCCTCTCCCGGGAGCGGGTCGAGGCGAGCCGGCAACGCACCGAGGAGCAGATCTGCACGGCCCGCTCCGACGATTTCCGCTTCCGGGCCGTGGCCCGGCTCGAAGAGGAGGAGGCCGAGCTCGGGAGGCTCGCGCAGTCCCTCGCGGCCATCGACGCCAAGCTCGCGGCCGCCCGCCAGCGCCTCGCCGCCACCGGGTGGCAGCCTGGGGCTGGCCCGGTCTCTGCTGGCCCGCCCCCTGTCGTTGCCCCGCCCGTGCCCGGCCCCGCCTCGGCGGCCACGACCCTGCTCTCGCCGCCCCCGGCCTCCTCGTCTCCGCCGGCCGGGACCCTGCTTGTGGAAAGCCAAGTAGAGAAGTAGGGTATTGGTCCGAAAGCTGGCCCATACTAGGGAGGTGGACCTTGCTCGGACTGGGGATCGATATCGGCTCGACCGCGGTGAAGGCCGCGCTCGTCGACGAGCAGGGGCGGCTGCTCGGCCTCGGCTCCCGCCCCCTGCTCGGGGCGCCGGCCGGGGCCCTGGCCGAGCTGCTGGTCGAGCTGCGTCCGGCTGATCTCGAGGCCCGGGTGCGCGTCGGCGTCACCGGTGAGGGCCGTGACCTGGTGCGGGGTGAGGTCCTCCTCGAGACGGAGGTGGTGTCTCTCGCGCGTGGTCTCCAGCACCTGCTGCCCGGGGTCCGTACCGCCATCGAGGTGGGTGGCCACGGTGCGCGCTTCCTGCTCCTCGATCCGGTGAGCGGGGCGCTGCTCGACTACGGCCTCAACCAGCAGTGCGCGGCCGGCTCCGGCTCCTTCTTCGAGCAGCAGTCCGGCCGGCTGGAGCTCTCGCCGGAGGAGCTGGCCCTCCTCGCGGCCGAGGCGCCGCGGGGCGCGACCGTCGCCGGCCGCTGCTCCGTCTTCGCCAAGTCGGACATGATCCACCTGCAGCAGAAGGGCACGCCGGTGGACGAGATCGCCTATGGCCTGTGCCTGGCGATGGCCCGGAACTTCGTGGCCACGGTGCTGCGGGGCCGAGAGGCGCCGCCGCCGGTGGCCCTGCTCGGCGGCAGCGCGGCCAACCCCGGCCTGGTGCGGGCCTTCGGCGAGGTCCTCGGCCTGCCGCCGGACGCCCTGCAGCCCTCGCCCCGGCCCGGGGGGGAGGGCGCGCTCGGCGTGGCGCTGGGGGCCCGGGACGATGGTACCCTCCCCGAGCTGCCCTACACCGCGCTGCCCGGGGAGTTGCGGCTCCTCGAGTCCCGCGTCCGCGCCTCGACCCTGCTGCCCCTCGAGCCGGGGCCCGGCCTGGCGACGGCCTTCGTCGCGCCCCCCGGGGAGGGGCCGATCCGTGCCTTCCTCGGCGTCGACGTCGGCTCCGTGAGCACCAACCTCGTGCTCCTCGATGAGCAGGGAGAGCTGCTCGAGGGCCTCTACCTGGCCACCCGCGGGCGGCCGATCGAGGTGCTCGGTGAGGGGCTCGCGCGCCTGCAGGCGCGCTTCGGGAGCCGCTTGATGGTGCTCGGCGTCGGCGTCACCGGCAGCGGGCGTCACCTCGCCGCCGGGCTGCTCGGCGCAGACCTGGTGCGCAACGAGATCACCTGCCAGCTACGGGGCGCACTCGCGGTGGATCCGGCGGTCGACACGATCCTGGAGATCGGCGGCCAGGACTCGAAGTACGTCCAGGTCCGGGATGGGCGGATCGCCGATTTCGTCATGAACAAGATCTGCGCGGCCGGCACCGGCTCCTTCCTCGAGGAGCAGGCCGAGCACCTCGGCCTGCCCATCGTCGGGGAGTTCTCCCGCCAGGCCGCCCGCTCCCGGCAGCCTGCGGAGCTGGGCTGCCAGTGCACCGTCTTCATGCACAGCGAGGTGGTGGCCGCGCAGCGGCGCGGCGGCCAGCTACCCGACCTGTGCGCGGGCCTCGCCTATTCGGTGGCCCGCAACTATCTCGAGCGGGTGGTCGCTAGTCGACCGGTGGGGCAGCACGTCCTGTTCCAGGGCGGCGTCGCCAACAACCCCGCGGTGGTCGCCGCCTTCTCGCAGCTACTGGCGCGGCCGGTGCGGGTCCATCCCCACGCTGGCCTCTCGGGAGCGATCGGCGCCGCCCTGCTGGTCGCGGGCGAGGCCCCGGCGCGGTCTCGCTTCCGGGGGCTGGGAGCCTGCCGGGATCACGAGATCCGCACGTTCGAGTGCCGGGCCTGCGCCAACCGCTGCCAGGTGAGCCAGATCCGCATCGAGGGCCAGCAGGTCCATTTTGGCGACGCCTGCGAGCGCTACGCCAGCCGGGTCGTCACCCCGGCCGGGGAGGCCGGCCCGACGGCCCCGGACTTCCTCGCCCGCTGGGCCGAGTTGGAGAGCCAGTACTTCGCGCCGCCCACGGCCCTCCGTGGCCGGATCGGCCTCCCGCGAGCCTCCGCCTACCTCGACCAGCTCCCCTTCTGGAGCGTCTTCTTCGCCAGGCTCGGCTACGAGCTAGTCCCCTCGCGACCCTCCTCCCAGGAGACCTTGCAGCGGGGGCTGCGCCGCCTGCCCGCCGAGACCTGCTTGCCCATCAAGCTGCTCTTCGGTCATGTCCTCGAGCTGGCCGACGCCGGGGTCGAGCAGATCTTCCTCCCCTCGATCCTCAACCGCCCGGGCGATGATCCACGGGGCTCCCACTCCTGCCCCTACGTCCAGGCGGTGCCCTACATGGTGCAGGCCGCGGTGGACGCCTCCTTCCTCTCCCCCGAGGTCGATCTCTCGGGCGGCGAAGAGAGCTTCGTGCTGAGCGCCGCTCCAGCGCTCGCCGAGCTGGGGGTCAACCGCTTCGATGTGCTCTGGGCCTACCGGGACGCGCATGCGGCTTGGGCGGACTTCCGTCGTCAGCTACTCGCAGCGGGCCGGCAGGCGCGGGAGCAGGCCGGCGCGACCCTCGTGATCATCGGCAAGCCCTACAACGTCCTCGATCCCTATTTGAACCTCAATCTTTTTGCGCACTTACGTCGTTTGGGGGTCACCGCCCTGCCGATGTGGGCCCTGCCCTACGAGGAGGCGGAGCTCGACGTCCAGAGCGCCCGCCTCCCCTGGCACCTCAACCGGGCGATCGTGCGCGCGGTCCGCTACTGCCTGCAGCAGCCGGGGCTCCACCCGGTGCTGGTCTCCAACTTCGGCTGCGGGCCCGACGCCTTCACCAGCAAGCACCTCGAGGCCTTGCTCGAGGGTCACCTCGCGCTGACCCTGGAGTTCGACGAGCACCGCGGCGAGGCCGGGCTGGTGACCCGCCTGGAGGCCTTCCTCGACGAGCTGCAGGGCAGCCCTGCCCGCCCGGGCGTGGCGACCGAGCCGCCGATCGCGGCGACCGGCGTGGCCGCAATCCGGTCCGCCGGTCCCGGAGCCCCGCCGGCCACCTCTTTCGTCGTGCCCTACTTCTCCGATCACGCCTTCGTCTTTGCCGGCGCGCTGCAGGCCGCTGGTCACCAGGCCCGGGTGCTGCCCCTGCCTTCCGCGGAGATCCGCAAGGCCGGCGAGCAGCACGTCTCGGGCAAGGAGTGCCACCCCTACGGGCTGCTCACCGCAGACCTGGTGCACCTGGCCCAGACCCCGCGCCGGGAGCCGACGACCTTCTTCTTCCCGGGGACGACCGTCCCCTGCCTGATGCACCAGTACGGGGACGGCCACCGGTTGCTGCTGAGGAAGCTGGGAGTGACCGATCTGACGGTCCTGAACCCGAGCTTCGACGAGCTGAAGGAGCTCATTGGGTTCGAGATCGGCGCCCGGCTCTGGCGGGGTCTGGTCGCGGTCGACTTGTTGATCAAGATGGTCTGCGAGACGCGGCCGTATGAGCGGGAGCCCGGCCAGACGGACGAGGTGCACCGCCAGAACCTGCGGGACATCCAGACCGCGCTGGCGCTCGACGAGCTGTCTGCGGCCCTGACCATGGCCACCTCCCGGCTGCGGCTGATCCCGGTGGATCGCGCGGTGCCCCGGCCAGTGGTCGGCGTCGCCGGCGACATCTTCACCCGGATCAACCCGGTGGGGAACCAGGATCTCTTCCTCTGGCTGGAGGAGCGGGGCTGTGAGGTCTGGCCGGCGCCCTTCCTGGTCGACATTACGGATTTCTCCTTGCGGCGGGACTGGGCGCGGGGGCGGCTGGGGGAGGCCGCGCTCCTCGGCGCGATCATGCTGCGCAAGAACATGGAGAGCTGGCGGGTGCACCGCGCGTTCAAGGGGCAGGTGAAGCGGGCCGAGGAGCCGGGCTACCAGGAGGTGCTCGATCTGGCCCGTCCGTACCTCGGCCGCCAGCAGAACGAGGTGCTGATCCTCAACGTCGCGAAGATGGTCGATTTCGCACGGCACGGCGCGGACGGCATCCTGAACGCGGTCTGCTTCAACTGCATGCTCGGCACCGTCTCCTCGGCGATCACCGGGCGGCTGCGGGAGGATCATCGCGGCATCCCCATCGCCAACCTGGTCTATTCCACGGTGGAGGGGAGCCAGCGAGCGACGCTGGAGGCCTTCCTGCACCAGGTGCAGAGCTTCCACCGGCGCCGGGTGGCCACCCTGGCCGCCCAGGGCGAGCCCCTCCAGGAGAAGGGGCTGCTGGCGAGGCTGTGGCCAGGAGGTTGACGTGACGCGTCGTGCGGAGGACTGCGGGTCGTGCTCGACCCCCGACCCGGTCGGGAGTCGGCCTGGCGCGGCCGGTCGCTGCGCCCGGACCGGTCGGGGAGGCGGGCTGCCGGAGCTGGCCGTGGCGGGCGTCCTCGCCGCGGAGCTGGCCCGGGCCGCGGGCTTCGCTCCCTTTGCCCGCAGGCGGACCGCTGTCCGCGTGGAGCGCCGTAGCCTCGGCACGGGCGCCAGCCGGGTGCGGCTGGACCTGTACCACCCCCGGCGGGGGGCCCGAGCCGGGGGCTTGGTGGCCAGCGTCGGGATGTTTCCCCAGGGCCTGGACGATCCCCGCTTCCGCCAGCTCTACCGCGGCCTGGCCCGGGCCGGGTTCCTGGTGCTGGCCGTCGATCACCCCGAGCTGCGAGGCTTTCGCTTCTCCACCACGCTGCCCGAGCGGCTGGTCGAGGCGTTCTTGCTGGCCGAGGGGCTCCCCGAGCTGGCCGTGCCTCGCCGGATCGGGCTGCTCGGGTTCTGCCTGGGGGGCGCGGCCGCCTTGCTCGCCGCGGCGGATGCGCAGATCCGGGAGCGGGTCGGCTTCGTCGCCACCTTCGGCGCCCCCTACGACCTGGCCGAGCTGGCCCGCTGGATGATCACTGGCCGGACCCTGGCGTCGGCGGCGGAGCGCCTTTCCGGGCCTGGCGAGAGCCCCGCCGGGGCGGCGGTGGGGCCCGCGGCCTGGTGGAGCGTGCTCTTCGTGGCCAACCTGGCCGAGCCCCTCGGGCTGGCCGGAGACGCTCCTGGGCTGCTGGGCTACGCGCAGGAGCTACTGCGGGGCGATCCGGACGCGGTCGCCGAGCGCTGGGACCTCCTCTCGCCCCGGGCCCAAGAGCTGCTCGCGCCCCTGGCGTCCACGGAGCTCGCGGCCCGGGAGCGGCTCCTGGAGGAGCTGCGGGCCGTGGCCCCCCCGGAGATCCGCTCGCCATGCGACGTCGTGGCAGGGATCCGCTGCCCGGTCTTCCTCTTCCACGGCCGGCACGACCGGCTGGTCCCCTGCTCGGAGGGCATGGCCCTGCAGGCCGCCCTCGCTCCGCGGGTGCCCACCCGCTTCCTGCTCTCCGACCTCGCAGGCCACACCGACCTCCTCCGCCCCCGGAGCCTGTTGCACCTGGCCACCGAGGGGGCGCGCCTGCTGGCCTTCGTCCGCAGGCTGCTGGCTGCCGCGCGTCGCGCCTGAATCGGCGAGATTGCGGGCCTGGACCGCGCAGCAGGCCGTCGAACGAATGTCTATTTTATGACTAGACATTCCAGGTCGGTGTGCGCACACTTTGTTCGACGAACCGTCGGAGGTGCATGATGTCCGAGCTGCTCTTCTCCTCCTATGAGCTGGGCCCGGTGGAGCTGGCGAACCGCGTCGTGATGGCGCCGATGACGCGCTCCCGCTCCCTGGGCAACGTCCCCGGCGAGCTGGTGGCGACCTACTACGCGCAGCGGGCCGAGGCCGGCCTGATCGTCACCGAGGGCACCTCGCCCTCGCCCCACGGGTTGGGCTACCCCCGCATCCCGGGGATCTTCTCGCCCGAGCAGGTGCAGGGCTGGCGTGGCGTCACCGAGGCGGTGCACGCGGCCGGGAGCAAGATCTTCGTGCAGTTGATGCACACCGGTCGCGTCGGTCACCCCGGCAACCTGCCGGCTGGCGCGCGCCTGCTCGCCCCCTCGCCGGTCGCCGCGCCCGGTCAGATGTACGTCGACGGGCTGGGTCAGCAGGAGATCCCCCTGCCGGCGGCCCTCACCGAGGAGGAGATCGCTTCCTCCATCGCCGAGTTCGCGACCGCCGCGCGGCTGGCTCGGGAGGCCGGCTTCGACGGCGTGGAGCTGCACGGAGCCAACGGCTACCTGATCGACCAGTTCCTCAACGTCGCGTCCAACCACCGCCAGGACGGCTGGGGCGGCACGGTGGCCGGGCGGATCCGCTTCGCGCTGGCCGTCGCCGAGGCGAGCGCGCTCGCGATCGGTGCCAACCGCGTGGGCATCCGCCTCTCGCCTTACGGCGTGTTCAACGGGATGGTGCCCGACCCCGAGACCGCCGCCCTGTACACCACCCTCGCGCACGAGCTGGCCCGGCTCGGGTTGGCCTACGTGCACCTCGTCGACCACTCGTCCCTGGGCGCGCCGCCGGTCGATCACGCGGTCGTGCAGGCGATCCGTCAGGCCTTCCCGGGGACGCTGATCCTCTCCGGGGGGTACGACCGGGAGCGAGCGGAACGCGACCTGGCCGCACGCCGGGGCGACCTGATCGCCTTCGGCCGCCCGTGGATCGCCAACCCTCGGCTGGTGACGAAGCTGCGCCAGGGGGCCCCCCTGGTTCAGCCCGACTTTGGCACCTTCTACACTCCGGGCGAGCAGGGCTACACCGACTACCCGAGCGAGTGAGCGGGGAAGGTCGGGGCCCGGAAATCCTGGGGGTCGGCCACATTCAGCGAGCCGATCCCGTTGTGGTCGTCCCCGTCGGCGGTGTCGTCGCGCCAGTAGTTCGGGTTGCGCTTCGACACCGCGTACAGCACGTCGTCGATCAGGCGGGTGTCGATGATCTCGTCGTCGATGCGTTGCCCGCCGAGGGCGCGAGGCGCCGCGGGGTCGCTGATGTCCGCGATCAGGATCGGACTGCCGTGGAAGCCGAGCGGATCGGCTTCGGGGTCGTGCTGCCAGAACTCGAACCAGTCGCTCATCACGACGTAGGTCCGGTCCGCGACCAAGCGTCGCAACCGCAGGAGAACGCGAGATGATCGCGGCGGAGAGAGCCGCTCCTGGGGACATCGATGCTCAACGAGGAGTGACTTCGACTCTACCACTCCCCTCCCGCCACATCCGGCACCTGCCCCGCCTGCTCGATGCGGAAGAAGCAGTAGGGGTTGTCGTAGGGGGAGCCGGTGGCCGAGACGGCCACGTCGCTGCAGCCAGCCCGGCACACGCTGCCGTGGACGCAGCCTGCGCAGCCGCCGGTCAGGAGCTCGGGAGCGAAGGCCCGGTTGCGGCGAAACGCCCCGGGATCGTTCCAGATCTCGGCCAGGGGCCGCTCGCGCAGGGAGCCCGCGACGAAGGAGTCGTCCTGGGAGAGGCAGCCCTTGACCCGTCCGTCCGAGGTGACGCCGACCGTGTACAGCCCGGCCGCGCAGCCGGACCAGCCGGGCAGCTCGCCGGTGGGCCCCAGGCAGCCGGAGAAGTAGCCCACGTCGTGGCTGCCCGCGACCGGGAGCTCGGCCAGGGGGATCTCTCGCCGGCAGCGGTCGATGAAGCGGCCCACCCGGTAGAACTCCGCGGGGGTCACGAGGTCGGCGCGGTCCAGGCCCCCGCCATGGACCGAGGCGATCTGGAGCTGCCAGGAGAGCTGCTCGCCCCGCAGCAGGTCGCGCAACGCGGGCAGCTCGCCGAGGTTGCGCCGGCTCACCGTGGTGATCGCGCCCGCCTCCAGGCCCGCATCCCGCAGGAGGCGCAGCGCCTCCCAGGCCCTGACGAAGGCGCCCTTCTTCCGGCGCAGGGAGTCGTGGACCGCGGGGGAGGCGCCGTCGAGGCTGACGCCGACCCGGCTCAGGCGGGGCAGGCCGGCGAGCCGCCGGGCGAGCTCCGGGTCCACCAGGTAGCCGTTGGTGATCAGCACCACGTCCAGGTCGTGGGCGGCCGCCCGCCGGACGGCCTCCTCCAGGTCCGGGTGGAGCAGGGGCTCCCCCCCGAGCAGGCAGACCTCCTGCCCGCCGAGCGCAGCCAGGGCCGCAAAGAAGGTGTCCAGCTCGTCCAGGCTGAGCTCGTCGGGACGGGGGCGGCCCGCGCCCGCGCCGCAGTGCCGGCAGCGCATGTTGCAGGCCAAGGTCAGCTCGACGTTGGCCGCCCAGAGGCGGGGCGCGTCCATGGTCTTCACCTCTCCAGCCGGTCCCCCCGGCGTTCGGCCCGGCCCAGGCACCAGGGGTGATGGTAGGGAGAGCCGGTGGTGCTGGCGGCCAGGTCCCGGCAGCCACCCCGGCAGACCTCGCCCTGGGGGCAGCCCTGGCAGCCGCCGGCGAGGAGGCCGACGTGGAAGGCCCGGTTCAAGGCGAAGCGCCGGGGGTCGCGCCAGAGCTCGCCCAGGGGCGTCTGCCGGACGTTCCCCTCGCCGAACGCGTCGGGCAGGGCCAGGCAGCCCTTCACCCCGCCGTCGCTGGTGATGCCGAGGGCCGTGAGCCCGGCCGGACAGCCCGTCCAGGGGGCGGGACGCAGCCGGGCGTCGAGGGTCGAGCAGTAGCCGAGGTCGTCCGCGGCCACGACGTCGAGCCGGCCGGCGAGGCGTGGCCGGGTCCGGGCGACGAAGCGGGCGACCTGCCGGTAGCCGTCCTCGTCGAGCAGCTCCTCCCGGGCGAGACGGGTCGTGGCGTGGCCGGACGCGACGTTGATCGTCCAGGTGAAGCCCGGAGCCCGGTCCGCGAGCAAGTCCGCGAGCCCGTCCAGCTCACCCAGGTTGGCCCGCCGCACCGAGGTCACCACGGTCCGGTAGGGGAAGGCGCGGGCCGCCACCCGATCGAGCGCGGCCAGGGCCCGGAGGTGGGCGCCCGGTCGACCCCGGCCCGCGTCGTGGACCGCGGCCGCGCCGTCGAGGCTCAGCCCGACCTGGACCACCCCGAGCTGCAGCAGCCGGTCCGCGCACGCCTCGTCCAGGAGCCAGCCGTTGGTGAAGATCCCGACGGGGATCCCTTGTGAGATCAGGCGGTTGGCGAGCTCGGGCCAGTCGGGGCGGACCAGGGGCTCACCCCCCAGCAGGCAGACACCGCCGACCTTCAGGGCGGCGAGCGCGTCACACAGCGCCAGGGCCTCCGCGGTCGACAGCTCGTCCGGCCGGGCGCGGCCCGCGCCCGACTGGCAGTGGGCGCAGCGCAGGTTGCAGCGCAGGGTGATCTCCCAGAGCACGTAGTGCGGGGCCTCAGCCCAGGTCGGCGGCATCGTGCGCTCCTTCGCCCGGCACCCAGGGCTCCCGGCGCAAGGCCGCGGCCGCGTCCGGGTGGCCCGTGGCCGCCAGCGACAGGAGCCGTCGCTGCTCCCGGGCCGCGGTGACGGCCTCGCCCGCGAGCTCGGGCGCCAGGGCCCGGGCGTAGCAGGCTTCGGCCGTGGCCCAGTCCCCGCGGCGGACCGCGAGCACGGCCAGGTCGACCAGGGCATAGAACGGCTCCACCCCCAGGCCGGCCGCGGCCGTGAACAGCCGGGCGGCCGCGGGCAGCTCCGCCCGGTGCAGGAGCCGCACGCCGTGGCCGGTCCAGGAGCGGGAGAGCTCCAGGACGCTGGCCGGGCAGAACGCCCGCCAGGCCGGTCGGGGCAGGTCGGGGAGCCCGCCGGGTGGGGGCAGGGGCAGCTCCGCGGCGAGCAGGGCCTCGACCTGGCCGCGGCGCTGGTCGCGGGGTAGCTCCCCGAGCCGCTGGAGCAGGCGCGTCCCCGCGGTCGCGGCGGCGTCGGCCGCGTCGCCGCGGGGTGTCCGCTCGGCCAGGGCCGCCAGGTGGCGCCAGCGCCGGGTGACGAAGCCCGCCCGGGCGAGCGCGGCCGCGAGCTGCCGGGCCTCGAGCAGGGCGGGCGGGAGGGGGCCGAGGCGGGGGAGGGCCGGGTCGAGCAGCGCGACCGCGTCCGGGCAGAGCAGCAGGGCCGGGAGCAGGTCCGCCAGGATCGTGCGGAACGGGTCCGGGAGCGGGGCGCCCGGTGGGTGGTGGTCGTGGGGGAGGTCGTGGGGGAGGTCGTGGGGGGACCCGGCCGCTCGCCGCAGGGCCTGCTCCACTCCACCGTCGACGACCGCCGCGAACTCGAGCCGGGCCACCATGTCGAGCCCGGCCAGCAGGTCGTGGGCGTGGATCCGGCCCCGCAGCCGGGCGAGCGCGAGGTGCACCGGATCGTCTCCCCGCACGGCCTCGACCCGCAGGCCGGGCGCGTAGCGGTGGGTCCGGGGGGAGGGCCAGCAGAGCGCCGCGAACCCCTGGCGCGTCAGCAGCTCGGCCAGCGCGTCCCGGGGGAAGAGGAAGCGGTGGAGCAACCCCGGGGGCTGCTCGTGGCCGTACAGCCAGTTGAGCGCCGCGGCCCGGTCCTCCCGGGTCTCCGCCGCGAGGAAGCGCCGGCAGGACGCCGCGGGATCGGGCGTCTCCAGCACCAGCCGGCCGCCGGGGCGGAGCACCCGGTAGGCCTCGGCCAGCGCGTCGTGCGCGCCGAGCCAGCCGAGGTGCTCCAGGAGGTGGTAGGCCTCGATCGTGTGCACGGTCTCGTCCGCGAAGGGCAGGCACTCGGCCCGGGCCCGGAGGTCCGCACCCGGGGCGTCCGGGGCCGCGTCGAGGTTCAGGCGGCCCGGCAGGTGGCGGGGCCCGCAGCCCAGATGCAGCCGGACCTCAGGGGCCATGGGGGGGCCGAGGCGTGGGGGGCGCGGGGGGCGCGGGGGCCGCGTCCGGCGGCTGCTCGCCGAAGAGCGGGTCGAGCAGGAAGCGGACCTCGGGCCGACCACGCTGCTGCTCGAAGACCTCCCGGCTCAGGGCCAGGACCGCGTAGTCCCGCCAGCGGTCGGCGCGCCGCTCGACGTGGCGGAGCACGGCCTCCTGGACGAACCCGAAGTGAGTCAGCACCTCGATGAGGAGGCGGTTGGCGGTGTCGGTGGCGAGCTGGACCTTGGGGACCGGGCGGGTGGCGAAGAGCAGGCCGACGAGCAAGGCCGTGGCCTCGAAGCCGTACCCGCGGCGGCGGTGCTCGGGGCGGTACAGGTACAGCCCGATCTCGGGGATGCGGCAGAAGGGGTGCGCGGGGTAGATGTGCGCGGTGCCGAGGAGCTCGCCGTCGGCCCGGCGCTCCACGATCAGCACCAGGTGGGTCTCCCCGACCAGGCCGTCCCGGGCGTATCCGGCCTGCAGCTCGGCCAGGGGCCAGGGCTGGAAGCGCAGCTCGTCCCCGTAGTGCTGCTGCTCGTTGATCAAGGCGGCCAGGGGCTCGAGGTCGCGGGCCGCGAGGGGACGCAGGCGGAGCTGCGGCCCCTCAAGCATCGTGCGGCTCCGGGCGCAACCAGGCGTACAGCTCCAGGTCTTGCCAGCGGCCGTCCCAGAAGCCGAGCTGGGTGAGGACCCCCTCGCGCGTAGCGCGGAGCGCGCTGGCCGCCTGGCGTCCGATCTCGTCCGTAGGCGGCAGCAGGAGCTGCACCCGGCCCAGCGCGGGTCGCCGGGCGAACAGCTCCGTGACGAGCGCCCCGTAGGCTGCCTGGCGGACGGCCACCGTGTCGTCGGCCGGGTCGTACAGCGTGACCCGGATCTCCACCGTGCCCAGCGCGGCGTTGGCCTGGTACCAGGAGCCATGGCCCGCGTGGAGCTTGCCCGGCAGGTCGAGGGCCAGCACCGCGGAGTCGGGCTGGACGAACTCGCACTCCGCATGCTGTCGCAGGAAGGTGGCCTCGGCGACGAAGCCGAAGTCCTGGCCGCGGCTCTGGCGTGGATCGTTGAGGGAGCGGACGAGATCGACGACCTCGGCCGCGGTGAACCGCCGGAAGGTGAGACCGCGGGCCGTGATCAAGGGAGACCGGCGGCCGGGGTCAGCCGAGCCGGTCCCGGCGGATCAGGCCGTAGCGCGTCCCGGACGGATAAGGCGGCTCCTGGGGCGGCTTCTGCGGGAGCGGCGCCGGCAAGAGGTCTCGCTGGATCAGGCCGTAGCGCGTCCCGGGCGGGTACGGCGGAGTCTGGGGCGGCTTCTGGTCTGCGGGCTTGCTCATGGTCTGTCTCCAGGTGTGCAGAAGATCAGCAGATCCAATCTAGTGAACCCGCGGCGTCCGGTCAAGGGGCGCGGCCGACCGGCCTGGGACGGGGCTGGGCCGCACTCGCTGCCGGAAGGGGGCCGGCAAGCTGAGACTGGTACCTCGACACAGCGAAGATGACCGGTTGGCAGACAGAGGGTGGTTGGTGGCGACCGGCCCTTGCCGGGTGGCGACCGGCCCCTGCCGGGTGGCGACCGGCCTCCGCGCCGGTCGCTTTGCTCCTCTGCCCGCCAGGTCCTGGACCCGCCGGGGGGAGGAGGCTGGTGCCGGCCTTGCGCGGGCCGGTGGTTGCGGGTGGCCGACGCCAGCGGTCACGCCTGGCTGTGCCTCGGGCGCGCTGGCAGGGAGCTCCCGTTGCTCGATTGGCGAGGGCATGGTACATCGGCGGCCATGAACACCCCGGCCCCGCTTTCCCAGGGCATCCTCGTGGCCCTCGAGGGCATCGACGGCTGCGGCAAGAGCACCCTGGCCCGGACGCTGGCCGAGCGCCTCCGGCAGGCGGGGCTGGCCGTGGACGCGACCCGGGAGCCCACGGACGGTCCCTGGGGACAGCGGCTGCGCGCGTCCGCCCGGCTCGGGCGGCTCTCCCCCCAGGAGGAGCTGCGGCACTTCGTCGAGGACCGCCGCCAGCACGTCCGCGAGGAGCTCCTGCCGGGCCTGGCCGCGGGGCGGGTGGTGATCGTCGACCGCTACTACTTCAGCTCGGTGGCGTACCAGGGGGCGCGGGGGCTGGACCCGGCCGAGATCCGTCGTCAAAACGAGGAGTTCGCTCCGCCGCCCGATCTGCTGCTGATCCTCGAGGTGGAGCCGGCGGTCGGGCTGGCGCGGGTCCGGGGGCGGGGGGCGGCGGTGGACCTGTTCGAGCAGGAGGCGCAGCAGCGTCGGACCGCGCAGATCTTCGCCGAGCTCGCGGCGCCGGGGCTGGTGCGGCTGGACGCCACCCAGCCGCCCGCGGCCCTGGTCGTGGCCGCGCTCGCCGCCCTGCTGGCCGGCCCGCTCTTCGACCGCTGCTGCGGTCGCCGGGCCGAGCTGGCGGCCTGCGCGGGGCCGGCCTGCCCCGCGCACGCCGACCGCTGCCGCTGGCCCGAGCTCGTCCGCCGGCTCAGCGCGGGCTGAGCAGCCGGAAGACCTCTCCCGCGTCGATGGGCAGGTAGGGGCTCTCGCTGGCCCGGACCCAGGTCTCCCCGGTGCCCTGCTCGAACGCGACCCGCAGGCGCAGCGCGGTGGCGTCGTAGACCACCGAGTAGACGTTGCTGTCCATGGCCGCGGCCTGGGCCAGCCGCACGCCCTGCTCCAGCCCGAGGGGGACGGGCGTGCCGCCGTTGTCGGGCACCTCCTCGACCCCGTCCTCGGCGTAGGCCGTGCCCGTGCGGTAGGCCGTGAGCATGCCGTGCAGGGTCGAGTAGCGGTGGTTGTAGGAGGAGCTGTCGCGCATCAGCCGGTCGGGGCCGCCCTGGGGGCCCTGGGCCGCGGTCTGCCAGCGACGGCTGGCGTGTCCCAGGGCCTCGTCGCCCCGGTACAGGGCGCAGGTCAGGGGTTTGCCGAGGGGGAAGGGCTGGCCCGCGGGGTCCGGCACGAGCCGGCCGGCACCGTCCACGATGAAGGATCCCGAACCATCTACCTGGAACTTCTTGGGATTCCCCGAGGCGTCGATCTCCACCGCGTCCTGCTCGAGGTTCGCGTAGAACGGGTCCTCGAGGTCGGTGACGATCCGGGTCACCGCGCCGGCGAGGTCCGACTCGTAGACCTGGGTGGCGGGCGTCCCGTGCGGGTCCTGCCGGTGGACCGTGGTGAAGACCCCGTTGGTCTCGAGGATCGCGGCCTGGGCCGCGGCGCCCTGCCCCTGCGGGTCGCCCCAGCCGACGAGCCAGTTGTAGCCGATGGTGGGGGGCCGGGACCGCCCGTCGTCCCGGGTGTTGGTGAGCAAGGCCAGGGCCGGCTCGATCCCGTCGGCCCGCAGCAACAGCTCCCGGTGCGCGAGGGTCCACGGAGTGCCCTGCACCCGCTCCAGCACGCCGGTCGAGCCCACTTCGCCGGTGATCAGCCCCTGCGCGTTCATCCCCGAGAGCGCGCCGAAGAAGCCGAGGTAGCCGACCGTCAGGTGCGCGACCCCCGCGTCGGGGATCCAGAAGGCCACGGCCTTGAGCGCCGCGATGCCCGTGTCCTGGTTCCAGTCGAGGTTGCGCAGGCCGATCAGGTGGCCGTCCAGGGAGCTCTCGCCCCAGCTACTCGCGATCGAGCAGGAGTGGCCCGGCACGCGGATCCGGCGCAGGGCGGCCCGGGCGCGGGCGTCCCGGGGGAGGCGGGCCAGCAAGGCGGCGAAGCGCTGGCGGTAGTGCTGGCGGTGCTCCGCGAGGGCCTGGTTGGTCTGAAAGTACTCATCGAGCTGTCGGGAATGGCCGGACTGGATGAAAAGGACCAGGTCCTCGAGGTTCTGGATCGACCCGGAGTCGCTGATGTTGGCCAGCACGGTCATGAACTTCAGCACCCCGGCGACGTTGACCGTCGAAAACGGGATCCCCGCGAGGCGCTGCCCGTCCGCGACCCCGGCCAGCTCCTCCTGGAACTCCGCGGGCACGGAGGGCAGCATGAGCTCCCAGAAGGTCGCGAGCACCGACTCCGCGAGGGCGCGCAGCTCCGCGGGCCCCATGCCGAGGTCGGCCTCGCCGACGAGGCCCTCGACCAGGTTGTCGACGAAGGTCTCCCAGGTCGCGGCCAGGGGCTCGGCCACCAAGAAGCCGTACTGGCAGCCCATCTGCCGGTGGGTGCCCCGCAGCACGGGCACGTACAGCACCCCCTCGGGCGCGGGCACGGTCGCCAAGAAGCCCCGGCCCGCAGTCTTGACCACGGTCCCCAGGGGCCAGGCGGCGAGGAGGTCGTCCAGATCGCCCTCGCCGAGGCAGCCGGTGGGGTCGGGGAGGCCGCCGTCGGCCGGGCCGCCGCCCCCATCGTGCACGGCCGCATCCGGCCCCCCGTCGGGCAGGGGCGTGCCGCCCGCGTCGGCCTCGCCGCTGTCCGGCATCGTCGTGTCCGCGACCGCCGCGTCGGCGGGGCCCGCGTCGGCGGGGCCCGCGTCGGCCGCCCCGTCCCGACCCTGGGCGTCCGGCGTCTCCGGGCCGAGGTCGCGGGGAGCCGGGCCGTCCCCGAGGTCTGCCCGGGGGCCCCCGTCCTCCGGGCCGGCGTCCTGGAGGCGCCCCCCGTCTTGGCCACCGTCCCTCGCCGGAGAAGGCTCGCCGTCGCACCCCCCCGCGAGGAGGAGCACGAGGCCCGGCAGCGAGCAACGCCAGAGCCACTGCGAGAGACGAGCGGGGGCAGACATGGCAGCTCCTCGAACCAGCGGTCCACACGGGGACAGCCTAGTACAGCGGGACGGAACTGTCGATCCGCTGCCGGCCGACAGTTCGGCACCTGCCTCCCGCCACTGCTGATCCTGGACCTGGACCTTGTTGTCAGAGTAGCCAAGCGACCGGCGCGGAGGCCGGTCGCCACCCGGCATGGGCAGGTCGCCACCAGGTATTTGCTGGTCTCCACACTGTAGAGGTCGGTCTCTAGTGGCAACCAGGCCCTGGTGGGTGCCGGCCTCCGCGCCGGCACCAGAAACATTTGACCATTTGTTCTGCATGAATCCAGATGTTTCAGTAGACCAATGGATCTGGTGGGTGACGGCCTCCGCGCCGGCACCAGAATTCATTGACCAGTTGTTCAGTCTAGAGCATTTGTTTTGTTTAGATCTGGATGTTCCAGTAGATAGCTAGATCTGGTGGGTAACGGCCTCCGCGCCGGCACAAGAAACCTTTGGTCATTAGTTCTGGATAAATCATAATGCTCCAATAGACCAAAAGATCTGGTGGGTGCCGGCCTCCGCGCCGGCACCAGAATTCATTGACCAGTTGTTCAGTCTAGCTCTAGATGTTTAAGTAGATCATCAGAACCGGTGGGTTCCGGCCGAAAGATCAGCACCTGCCTACAGACACTGCTGATCCTGGACCTGGAACTTGCTGTCAGAGTATCCAAGCGACCGGCGCGGAGGCCGGTCGCCACCCGGCATTGGCCGGTCGCCACCAGGCATTGGCCGGTCGCCACCCGGCATGGGCCGGTCGCAACCCGTCATGGGCCGGTCGCCACCAGGTATTTGCTGGTCTCCACACTGTAGAGGTCGGTCTCTAGTGGCAACCAGGCCCTGGTGGGTGCCGGCCTCCGCGCCGGCACCAGAAACATTTGACCATTTGTTCTGCATGAATCC
>JAVEVO010000026.1:0-35820 GCA_034005005.1 Myxococcota bacterium | reverse complement strand
GGTCGCCACCAGGTATTTGCTGGTCTCCACACTGTAGAGGTCGGTCTCTAGTGGCAACCAGGCCCTGGTGGGTGCCGGCCTCCGCGCCGGCACCAGAAACATTTGACCATTTGTTCTGCATGAATCCAGATGTTTCAGTAGACCAATGGATCTGGTGGGTGACGGCCTCCGCGCCGGCACCAGAATTCATTGACCAGTTGTTCAGTCTAGAGCATTTGTTTTGTTTAGATCTGGATGTTCCAGTAGATAGCTAGATCTGGTGGGTAACGGCCTCCGCGCCGGCACAAGAAACCTTTGGTCATTAGTTCTGGATAAATCAGAATGCTCCAATAGACCAAAAGATCTGGTTGGTGCCGGCCTCCGCGCCGGCACCAGAATTCATTGACCAGTTGTTCAGTCTAGCTCTAGATGTTTCAGTAGATCATCAGAACCGGTTGGTTCCGGCCGAAAGATCAGCACCTGCCTACAGACACTGCTGATCCTGGACCTGGAACTTGCTGTCAGAGTATCCAAGCGACAGGCGCGGAGGCCGGTCGACACCCGGCATGGGCCGGTCGCCATCCGGTATTTGCTTTTCTACACCATGTAGAGGTTTGTCTCTAGTGGTAACCAGGCCCTAGTTGGTTCCTGCAGACAGTTCGGCACCTCCTTCGATTCATTCTCCTGCTGGATCCATCCCAGCAACCCAAACCCATTTGTAATTTTCCAGTTCAGGCCATCGCTTCCATGGGTTTTTAATGATATAGTTCATCTTTTCTAGAAGATCATCTTCATCTCTTATGATCCGATCAAAATATTCCCTCTGCCAGGCTCTCGTCCGGCCTGTCTGCTCGCGGAAGCACTTTGTCGTGTACGACTTCCACCCATGGACCAGCCTCTCCAGTGTCCAGCCCGCCTTGGGCTCGACGAGCACATGGACATGGTCGTTCATGACGACGAATCCTATGATTCGATGGGTCTGACCTTCGCGGAAGCGGATGGTTCTAGTGACGATGCTCCGCTCTTCAGGATCCAAGGGGCTTGATCCTGCGAGCAACCGCCAGGTGACGAAGTAGGTCGCTCCTTCGATGCGCCAGTGGGGAAGGACGCGGCGGTAAGCATGGAACTGGACCACGATGTGCTACCTCATTCGGTGCCGGCGCGGAGGCCGGCACCCACCAGGCCTTTTTGAACATTTGTGGCTATTTTATCATTCTTTGTCACTCATCATCAACCATGATCATAAACCATCATTATCAGCAACCATCATCAGCAACCATCATCAGCAACCATCATCAGCAACCATCATCAGCAACCATCATCAGCAACCATCATCAGCAACCATCATCAGCAACCATCATCAGCAACCATCATCAGCAACCATCGTCAGCAACCATCATCAGCAACCATCATCAGCAACCATCATCAGCAACCATCATCAGCAACCATCATCAGCAACCATCATCAGCAACCATCGTCAGCAACCATCATCAACCATCTTCGGCAAGCAGGCAGGTAGCAGGGGCAGGTTCAGGTCTCGGGGACCTCCTGGCGGGTGAGACCCTGGTAGATCTGGCGGGGGCGGTAGATGCGGGTGGTGGGGTCCTCGACGACCTCCTTGTAGTTAGCGATCCAGCCGGGCATGCGGCCGATCGCGAAGATCACGGTGAACATCTCCACGGGGATGCCGATGGCCTTGAGGATGATCCCGCTGTAGAAGTCGACGTTGGGGTACAGCTTGCGCTCGATGAAGAAGGGATCGTGCAGGGCCGCGTCCTCGAGGCGCTTGGCGATGTCGAGCAGCGGGTCCGCGGTGCCGAGCTGCTCGAGCAGGGCGTCGCAGCGCTCCTTGATGATCTTCGCCCGGGGGTCGTAGTTCTTGTAGACGCGGTGGCCGAAGCCCATGAGCTTGGCGTGGCCGTGGCGGTCCTTGACCTTCTGCAGGAAGCGGTGGCCGTCGTCGCCGTCGGCCTGGATCCGCTTCAGCATCTTGATCACCGCGGGGTTGGCGCCGCCGTGCAGGGGCCCCCACAGGGCGCAGACTCCGGCCGCGGCGCTGGCGAAGAGGTTGGCGCGGCTGGACGCGACCATCCGCACCGTCGAGGTCGAGCAGTTCTGCTCGTGGTCCGCGTGCAGCAGGAAGATCAGGTCCAGGGCGCTGACCACCGCGGGGTGCAGGGGGCAGTCCTCGTCCGGGTCCGAGAACATCATGTGCAGGAAGTTCTCGGTGTAGCGGTACTTCTTCTTCGGGTAGATCGCGGGCAGGCCGAGGCTCTTGCGGTAGGAGTAGGCCGCGAGGGTGCGCACCTGGGACAGCAGCCGGGCGGCCTTCTGCTCGAAGAGCGCCGGCGTGTAGGGCGCGGTCAGCTCGGGCAAGAAGCAGCCGGCCGCGTTGATCATCGCCGAGAGGATCGCCATGGGGTGGGCGCCCGCGGGGAAGCCCTCGAAGTGGAACTTCATGTCCTCGTGGATCATCTCGTACTTCGTCAGCAGACCGGAGAAGCACCGCCGCTCCTCTTCGGTCGGGAAGTGGCCGTAGATGAGCAGGTAGGCGGTCTGGACGAAGCTCGCCTTGCGGGCCAGCTCCTCGATGGGGATGCCACGGTACCGCAGGATCCCCCGCTCCCCGTCGATGAAGGTGATCTGGGACTGGCAGCTCCCGGTGTTGCCGTAGGCCTCGTCGTAGGTGATGTAGCCCGTGCGCGCCCGCAGCTCGCGCACGTCCACGGCTTTTTCGCCCTCGGTGCCGACGATCAGCGGCAGCTCCAGGGTCTGGTCCGGGAGCTCCAGGCGGGCGCTGGCCGCCGGGCCGGCGGCGGCGGCGGGTGGCGCGCTCGTCGCGGGACCGGGGTCCGCCGGGGAGGAGGGGAGGCAGGTCGGGGTGTCGGCGGTGCGATGGATCATCGGGTCTCCTTCATCTGCGCGACGATGGCCTGGCCGAAGGCCGAGCAGCTCACCTCGTGGACGTCGCGTCGGCCCTCGGCGCGCATCAGCCGGGCCAGGTCATAGGTCACGGTGCCCGCGAGCACCGCCTGCTGCAGTCCGTCCTCGAGCAGCCGGGCGGCCTCGGGCCAGCCGAGGTGCTCGAGCAACAGGGCGCCGGAGAGGATCAGGGAGCCGGGGTTGACCTTGTCCTGCCCGGCGTACTTGGGCGCGGTGCCGTGGGTCGCCTCGAAGACCGCGTGCCCGGTGAGGTAGTTGACGTTGCCGCCGGGGGCCATGCCGAGCCCCCCCACCTGGGCCGCCAGGGCGTCGGAGAAGTAGTCCCCGTTGAGGTTGGTCGCGGCCACCACGTCGTACTCGGCCGGGCGGGTGAGGACCTGCTGCAGGAAGCTGTCCGCGATGACGTCCTTCACCAGCAGCTTGCCCGCGGGCGCCTCGCCGCCGCAGTCTTCCCAGGCCACCGTGCGGTCGCCGAACTCGGTGCGGGCCAGCTCGTAGCCCCAGCGCCGGAAGCCGCCCTCGGTGAACTTGAGGATGTTGCCCTTGTGCACGAGGGTCAGGGAGCGGCGCTGGCGGGCGAGCGCGAAGATCAGCGCGGCCCGCACGAGCCGGCGGGTGCCCTCCTCGCTCACCGGCTTGATGCCGATGGCCGAGGTGCCGGGGAAACGGATCCCCGTCACGCCCATCTCCCGGGTCAGGAAGTCGATCACCCGGGCCACCTCGGGGGTCCCTGCGTCCCACTCGATCCCGGCGTAGAGGTCCTCGGTGTTCTCCCGGAAGATCACCATGTCCACCAGGTCCGGGCGCTTCACCGGCGAGGGCACGCCCTGGTACCAACGTACCGGGCGGAGGCAGACGTAGAGGTCCAGCAACTGCCGCAGGGCGACGTTGAGCGAGCGGAACCCCCCGCCGACCGGCGTCGTGAGGGGGCCCTTCAGCCCGACCCGGTACTCCCGGAACGCGGCCAGGGTCTCCTCGGGGAGCCAGCAGCCCGCGCCGTTTCGCTGCACGCTCTTCTCGCCGGCGAAGACCTCGCGCCAGGCGAGCTGCCGCCGGCCGCCGTAGGCCTGCTGGACCGCGGCGTCGAGGGCCGGGCGGGTCGCGGCCCACAGGTCCGGCCCGGTGCCGTCCCCCTCGATGAACAGGACGATGGGGTGGTCGGGGACGACCAGGTGGCCGTCGGGGCCGAGGGTGATGGGCTCGGCCGGCGGGAGCTGGGTCGGGGGGGGCAGGTCGGGCATCGCGAGCCTCGTGTCGGCGGCGGGGGCCGCGTCAGGGTTGGGGACGCTGGGTGTTGAGCGCGCTGCCGGCCCAAAACCACGCGAGCTGTCGCCGGGTCAGGCCGTGGTGGGCCCGCAGGTCGACGTGGGTGCCGTCCGCCCGGGTGAGCCGCACCGTCACGGGCTGGCCCGGCGTCAGCTCCCGCAGGCCGAGGACGCTCAGCCGGTCGTCGGCCTGCACCTGCTCCCAGTCCGCGGGGTCGGCGAAGGTCAGGGGCAAGATCCCCTGCTTCTTCAGGTTGGTCTCGTGGATGCGGGCGAAGCTGCGGGCGAGGACGACCTTCACGCCGAGGTGGCGCGGGCTCATCGCGGCGTGCTCCCGGCTGCTGCCCTCGCCGTAGTTGGCGTCGCCGACCACCGCGCAGCCCAGGCCGCGCCGCTGGTAGTCCCGGGCGATGGCCGAAAAGGACTGATTTTTCTCGCCGGAGATGACGTTGGTTCCGGTGCCGGTCTCGCCGGTGAAGGCGTTCAGCGCGCCCGCGCAGAGGTTGTCGCTGATCCGGTCGAGGTGCCCCCGGAAGCGCAGCCAGGGCCCCGCGGGGCTGATCGCGTCGGTGGTCGTCTTGCCGCGGGCCTTCAGCAGCACGGGCAGCTCCTGGAGGTCCTCGCCGTCCCAGGGGGGGAAGGGGGTCAGCAGGGCGAGGCGCTCGCTGTCCGGGGCGATCTCCAGCACCACGGCGTGCCCCTCGGCGGGCGGGTGGACGACCTGGGCCGCGTCCGCCACGTCGGCCGCGAGGCCTCCGGCCGGCAGCTCGGGGCCGGTGGGGGGCTGGAAGGTGAAGCCGGGGGTGAGCTCGGCGGTGCGCGGGTCGACGTCCAGGCGGCCCGAAAACGCGTAGGCGACGGTCAGCTCCGGGCTGGCGAGGAAGGAGCAGGTCGTGCGCCGGCCGTCGTTGCGGCCGGGGAAGTTGCGGTTGAAGGAGCTGAGGATGCTGTCGGGCCGGGCCGGGTCCGCGACCGACCGCGCCCACTGGCCGATGCAGGGGCCGCAGGCCGCGGCGAGCCGGGTCGCGCCGGCCTCGGCGAAGGCCGCCAGCACGCCGTCCCGCTCCAGGGTGCGGGCCACCCGGGCGGAGCCGGGCGCCACGAAGAGCGGCACCCGGGGCCGCAGCCCCGCGTCGCGGGCCTGGCGCAGCAGGCTGGCCGCGCGGCCGAGGTCCTCGGTGCTGGAGTTGGTGCAGCTCCCCACGAGGCAGGCGCCGAGCTCCGGCGGCCAGCCGTGCTCCCGGACCGCCGCGGCGAGGTCACCCACCGGCGTGACGCGGTCCGGGGTGTGGGGGCCCGCGACCTGCGGCGCGAGGGTCGTGAGGTCGATCTCGAGGAGCTCGTCGAAGAACCCGGCGGGCGCAGCCAGGACCTCGGGGTCCGCGGTCAGGCTGGCCTGGTGGGCGTCCGCGAGCGTGGCCAGCTCCCCCCGGCCGGTGGCCACGAGGTACCTGGCGGTCCGGGCGTCGTAGGGGAACAGGCTGGAGGTCGCGCCGAGCTCCGCGCCCATGTTGCAGATCGTCGCCCGGCCGGTGGCGGAGAGGGAGGCCGCCCCGTCGCCGAAGTACTCGAGGATCTTGTGGGTGCCCCCGCGCACGGTGAGCTCTGCGAGCAGCCGGAGGATGACGTCCTTGGGGGTGGCCCAGCCCGTGAGCCGGCCCGTGAGCCGCACGCCGAGCCGGCGGGGCCGGGGCAGCTCCCAGGGCAGGCCGGCCAGGACCTCGGCCGCGTCCGCGCCGCCGACCCCGATGCCGAGGCAGCCCAGCCCGCCCGCGTTGGGGGTGTGGCTGTCGGTGCCCAGGAGCAGCCCCCCCGGGAACGCGTAGTTCTCGAGCACGACCTGGTGGATGATCCCCGCGCCGGGTGGCCAGAAGTCGAGGCCGTACTTGCGCGCGGCCGAGCCCAAAAACGCGAAGACCTCCTGGTGCTCGGCCAGGCCGCGGGCGAGATCGGGCCCGGCCCCCGCCTGCGCCTGGATCAGGTGGTCGCAGTGGATGCTCGCGGGCAGGGCCACCCGGTCCCGCCCGGCCTGCAAGAACTGCAGCAGGGCCATCTGCGCGGTCGCGTCCTGCAGGGCCACCCGGTCAGGAAGCAAGAAGAGCACGCCGGGCTCCGGGGCGGCCATCGCCGGGAGGGGCGCCGCGTGCCCCGCGAGGAGCTTCTCGGTCAGGGTCAGCGGCCGGCCCGTCTGCTGGCGAGCCTCGGGGAGGACCGCGGCCAGGCGCTGGTACAGGGAGTGGGCGAGCTGCAGGGGCATGGGGCTCCTGGGTGGGGGGTGGAGGACGCTGTTGTGGGGAGTCTACCAGAGGTCGGGCCAGGAGCCAAGGCGAGGGCCTGGGGGGGCCGGGGGTGCCTGTCGGGAAGGCTGCCTTACACCGGCACGAGTCGGCGAGGATGGAGGGTCAGGCTCCAGGCAGCCGTTCGCAGACGATGGCGTACTTGCGCTGGTTGCTGTTGCAGTCCCGCGCCTCCCAGACGGTGCTGCCTTCGGCCATCCGTGTACAGCCCGAGTTCTCGGGCTCATCCTGACCCCAATGGAGGTAGCTCACCGGCTCGTTGTCGACCCAGTACCAGTTCGTCCAGCGCCGATCGACGTAGTCCCGGCGCAGCCCGATCCAGACGCGGACGAAGCCGCCGCGCAGGTCGTCGACGAACGCTTCCTCGGCCGCGTCGCCGATGGAGACGAGCTTGCCCCCCAGGGCGACGCAACGATTCCGGGCGTCGTCCCCCTTCCTGGTGGTGCTCTCGTACAGGTAGCAGTGGCCGGTCCCTTCGTACAGGGTCCACCCCACGGGGCAGGTGGCCTCGTCCGTCGTGCCGTCGCAGTCGTCGTCGAGCCCGTTGTCGGGCACCTCGTCGGTCGCGCCGAAGAAGGGATCGCAGGGCACCGCGACCCCGGCGTTGCAGGTGGACTGCTCGTTCAGCAGGCAGATCCCCTCGCCGCAGGTCTCCGTGGGCAGGCCGTCGTCGTCGAGGCCGTTGCAGTCGTTGTCGAGGCCGTCGCAGCCCTCGGGCTGGCTCTGGTCCGTGGAGCCGCCGGGGTCGCTGGAGCAGCGGCGGTCGAGGGTGGCCGGATCGCACTCCCACAGGCCGGGGCCGCACTGGCCGGTGCCCGTGCAGCCGGTGCCCAGGAGGAAGTCCTCGTCGACCTGGCCGTCGCAGTCGTCGTCGAGGCCGTTGCAGGTCTCCACCAGGCTCCCGTCCTGGCTGCCGCCGGGGTCGCTGGAGCAGCGGCGGTCGAGGGTGCCGGGGTCGCACTCCCAGACGCCGGCGCCGCAGGTGCCGACCCCGGTGCAGAGGGTGCTCAGCGCGTAGTCCTCGTCGAGGAAGGTGTCGCAGTCGTCGTCGAAGCCGTTGCAGGTCTCGAGCTCGCTCCGATCCTGGCTGCTTCCCGGGTGGGTGCTGCAGCGCCGGGCGCCCGTGGCGAGGTTGCACTCCCAGACGCCCTCGGTGCAGGGCGTGCCCAGGCCGCCCACCCCCGGGCAGGCCTGGCCGAGCTGGAAGTCGTCGTCCGCCTCGCCGTCGCAGTCGTCGTCGAGCCCGTTGCAGGTCTCGGGCAGGCTGGCGTCCTGGCTGGCGCCGGGCGCGGTGGAGCAGATCCGTCCGACGTGCAGCAGGTCGCACTCCCACTTGCCCGGGCCGCAGGGCGAGCCGACCCCGCCCGGCCCGGTGCAGCTCGCGCCGAGGGTGAAGTCCTCGTCGACCTCGTTGTCGCAGTCGTCGTCGAGGCCGTTGCAGAGCTCGTCGGTCGGCCCGGTGGCGTTCAGGCAGGGGCCCCACTGCCCCTGGTCGTCGCAGGTCTGGGTGCCGGGCTCGCACTCGCCGGTGCTCAGCCCGCAGGCCTGGGTGTCGCCCTGGTTGCAGGTGCAGCCCTCGTTGACCGAGCCGTTGCAGTTGTTGTCGGCCTGGTCGTCGCAGGAGTCCTCGGTCGCGTGGTAGTTGAGGATCTTGGTGTAGTCGGGCTCCTGCCAGAGACCGACCCCCGCGCAGACCTTGACCTGGCCCACGCAGACGCCCACCCGCAGGTTGGCGGGGGGCGCCAGCAGGTCCTCGTCGACGAAGGTGTCGCAGTCGTCGTCGAGGCCGTTGCAGATCTCCGTGCTCGGCTGGGTACCGCCGCGGCAGACGTCCTGGCCCTGTTCGCAGGTGCGGACACCGGGAGTGCAGGCGCCGACGTCGCTCCCGCAGGGCACGCCGAAGCCGGGCACCTCGTCGTCGATCTTGCCGTCGCAGTCGTTGTCCCGGCCGTCGCAGATCTCGTCCGCCGGGCCGACCGCGTCGACGCACGCGAGCTTGCCGCCCGAGCACTGGAGCAGACCCTGGCGGCACTCGCCGATCTTCGAGCCGCAGAGCACGCCGCCCCCCGGGTTGCCGTCGTCCGCGGTGCCATCGCAGTCGTCGTCGAGGCCGTTGCAGATCTCGGGCACGGGCCCGACCTCGTTTGCGCAGGCCCACAGCCCGAACTCGCAGACCTTGGCGCCGGGGCTGCACTCCCCGACGTCGGAGCCGCACTCCGCGCCGCTGCCGGCTGCGTCCTCGTCGATGGTGCCGTCGCAGTCGTTGTCGCGGTTGTCGCAGATCTCGGGGCTCGGGCCGGTCTCCCCGTCGCAGACGAGCTCGCCTTCGACGCACATCACGATGCCCTGGCGGCACTCACCGATCTTCGAGCCGCAGCGGATGCCGCCCTCCGGGTTGCCGTCGTCCGCGGTGCCGTCGCAGTCGTCGTCCTTGCCATTGCAGACCTCGGGCTGCTCCAGCACGCCACCCTCGCAGTCGCCCCAGGTGCCTTCCGGGCTGCAGAGCTGCTTGCCGAGCTGGCACTCGCCGACGTCGCTGCCGCACTCCCGCTCCTCGCTGGGCAAGCAGTCGCAGTCCTCGTCGACCGCGCCGTCGCAGTCGTTGTCCAGGCCGTCGCAGAGCTCCTCGATCGCCTGGTAGTTGGGCTGCTGGGCGTAGTCGGGCTCCTGCCAGCCCGTGACGCCGCCGCAGACCTTGCGCGCACCCTGGCAGACGCCCACCTGGCGGTCCGCGAGGGGCGGGGCGAGCTCCTCGTCGACCTGGCTGTCGCAGTCGTTGTCCTTGCCGTCGCAGCTCCGCTCGACCGCCTCGTAGATCAGCTCCGGGTACTGGCAGACCCAGCCCTGGGCACCCCGGCAGGCCGGCGCGTAGCCGGCGCAGACGCCGAATCGCGGGCAGCTCAGGGCCGCTGGCGGCGTGACCTCCTCGTCGAGGGTGCCGTCGCAGTCGTCGTCGAGCCCGTTGCACACCTCGAGGGCGGGGGTGGAGCCCGTGCAGGCCGGGTCGGAGCTGCAGCAGACCTTGTCCTGGGACTGGGCGCACATGAACAGGCCCGTGCCGCAGACTCCGGCCGAGGTGCAGGACTGCCCGAGGCTGGGCCACTCCTCGTCGATCTGGCCGTCGCAGTCGTCATCGAGGCCGTTGCACTGCTCGGCCTGGCTGAGGCTGGCCGAGCCGCCGGGCGCAGTCGTGCAGAGGGCCTGGGTCCAGCGGGCGTCCGTGAGGTCGGCCGGGTCGCAGCCGGCCGTGGCGTGGCACGCGCACTCGCGGAGGCCCGCGCCGCACTCGCCCGCGCCGGTGCAGGCCTCCCCCACGCCGAAGCCTTCGTCGACCTCGCCGTCGCAGTCGTCGTCCGCACCGTTGCAGAGCTCGACCAGGGGCTCGCCCGCGCCCCAGCACAGCTTCTGGCAGGTGCTGTCGTTGGGCTGGCAGAGGTCGTTGCACTCGATGCCGCAGGGGACCTCGCCGCTGCCGTAGACGATGTCCACGCGGCCATCCCCCGAGACCGCGGTGCTCTCGGCCCGGAACGCCAGGAGGCAGGAGGCCGGGCTGGTCGCGTCCGCGGGGCGGCAGGCGGTCTCGAGGGTGTAGCCCGCGCAGGCCGTGGCGTCGTTGCCGGGCTTGAGCAGGAAGAGGCGCATGGCGACCCGGGTCGCGCCGGCGACCTCGAAGGCCTCGGCGCGCGTCGGCCGCAAGGTGCCCTCGGTGAGCACGAGGGGCAAGGCGGCCTGGTCCATAGTGCCGATCCGGTAGGCGAGGCAGGCGGTCAGGCCGGCCTGGGCCTGCTGCTGCAGGGCGCTGCCGCAGGCCGCGCCGCCCCCGCCCGCGGCGCTCGGCACGAGGCAGGCCGAGACGTCGACGCGGATCTTGCTCTCGTGGGTGATGGTGTCGCCGCAGCCCGCGAGGGCCAGGGCCGTCAGGAGCAGGGCGGAAAGGGGCCAGCTCGGCTGGGGCCGCACGGGGTTCATTGGGCACCTCCGAGGAAGGTCACGGGCTCGAAGCTGGCGGTCTGCACCTCCTCGTCCTCGGCCGTCAGCAGCAGGACCGCCACGGTCGCGCCCGCGGCCACCACGGCGGCGCCGCCGGCCCACCAGTACCAGGCGATCCCGCCGGGCGGCGAGCCGTACAGGAAGAGGTTGGCCTCCGCGGTCTCGCCCTTCTTGGTCTCGAAGGGCGCACCGTTGGCGGTGTAGCGGCCGAAGGGCAGATAGAGGGTGATGGGGAGCGGGACTTTCGTCTCGAGGAAACGCTTCTGAATGGACTGAAAGACCTTCTTCTTTGCCTCGTTGATCAGGCCGCCCTGGTCCTTGAGGTGGATGTAGGTCTCCTTGAGCTCGGTCTTCTGCTCCGGGTCCTTCTGGAAGGTCACGGCCCCGAAGGACTCCGTCAGGCCGTCGAGGAATGCCTGGGCCTTCTCCTTGTTGGCGTCGGTGCTGGCCAGCTCCACGGCGAGGAGGGCCGCGGGTACCGCCTTCTCGAGGATGAGCTGCTCGTAGTAGGCCCGCGCCAGGGTGTACTGGGTCCGGTAGTCCTTCTTGCCCCGGGGCGTGGCCGCGGCCTGCTCCAGGGTCTTGATCGCGGGCCCGTACATCTTGCGGTTGAAGTAGTGCAGCCCCTGCTGCTGCAGCTTGGTGAAGCTGGCCTGCTCCTCGGCCTTCTGGGCCAGCCCGGGCGACCCGGCCAGCCAGAGTGGCAGGGCGAGGGTCAGGGCGACGAGGGTGGAGAGCCGGCGGACGTGGGGGTGTGCGGCGGTGCTTTCCATGGCCTCCCTTCCATCGGGCGCAGGGTCCTGGCGGGGTCCTGCGCCCGATCTGGGTATAGATCATTTTTATTCTAGCAAATCGAGATGGGTATGGTCAAGGGCAGTCGGCCAAGCGGCCAGCCTCCTCGGAGCGTTCCGGTCGCGGGGCACGGGCGCGCTGGCGGTGCTGGGGCGACCTCAGAACGTGAAGGGCGCACAGGCGCAGGGCTGGTCCGGGAGGCAGCCCGCGGGCAGGGGGGGGATGAACACGGTGGCCGAGGCGGCCGGGAGGGTGTCGACCGCGTCGCAGGGCGTCTGCCGACCGTCCCCGAAGACGTAGAGGCGCTCGACCTCGAGCGTGTCGCCCGCGCAGTCCATGGTGCTCCAGCGGTTCAGCTCCACGCTCCACGGGCCGTCGTCGTGGTCGATGAACTCGTGGACCTCCCGGTACAGCCGTGGGATGTCCCGGTAGATCTGCTTCAGCTCGATCTCGACGCCGTAGACCTGGTCGCTCCCCCGGCCGAGGTCCACGGGGCTCGGGTCGAAGGTCAGGCGGATCGGCGCGTCCTGGCAGTGGCAGCCCGAGAAGCGGACGGGGTCGTCCTCGTTGGAGCAGTAGTAGCCGTCGGGGCAGCTCCCGCAGTCGCCGCCGCAGCCGTCCGCGCCGCAGTGGCGCACGCCGACGGGCGCACACTGGGGCTGGCACACGCAGCGACCGTCCGTGCAGGTCTCGGTGCCCGCGCAGCCGGCGCCGCAGGTCCGCCCGCAGCCATCGGGGCCGCACTGCTTGCCCTCGCAGTCGGGGACGCAGCGGTCCTGGCAGCGGCCGGTCGCCTCGTCGCACTCCTGGTGCAGGCCGCAGTCGCCGCAGCTCCCGCCGCAGCCGTTGTCACCGCACTGGCGGCCGTCGCAGCGGGGCGTGCAGCCCCCACAGTCGACGTCGTTGGTGCAGCCCGGGTCGGGGCAGATGCCGTCGGCCAGGTCGTCGCAGAAGCAGCCTGCGCCCAGCTCGGCGTCCTCGTCGCAGTAGGCGCCCGCCAGGCAGTAGTACAGGGCCAGGGAGCCGCCCTCGCAGAAGACCAGGTCGACCCCCGGGAGCCAGCCCGGCAGGCAGCGGCCCGCACCCTCGGCGAGGCTGCCGCAGTCGCACCACGCGGTCTGGTCGAAGATGCGGCACCCGGTGCCGAGGTCGGCCGGGCAGTCGAGGGTGAGGTCCGCACCCTCCTCGCCGCAGTAGTGCACCGTCCGGTCCCCCTCGCAGCGCTCGGCGCAGCTCCCGCAGTCCGTGGCGCAGCTCGCCGGGGTCTCGTCGCCGGTGCACTCCCCGTCGCCGCAGCGCGGCCGGGACGCACAGTCCGCGGGGCAACTGACCGCGCTCTCGTGGGGCTCGCAGTCGCCGTTGCCGCAGTCCGCCTCGGGCGGGCAGTCGAGGGGGCAGCTCGTGGAGCTCTCGGGGGCCAGGCATTGCCCGTCGCCGCAGCCGTCCTGGCCCTCGCCCTCGGCGCCCTCGCCCTCGGCGCCCGCGCCCTCGGCGCCCTCGCCCTCGGCGCCCTCGCCCTCGGCGCCCTCGCCCTCGGCGCCCTCGCCCTCGGCGCCCGCGCCCTCGGCACCCTCGCCCTCGGCGCCCTCGCCCTCGGCGCCCTCGCCCTCCCCCTCCCCCTCGCCGGAGCCGGTGGGTTGATGGGTGTCGGCGCAGCCGCCGAAGAGGAGGCCGGTGATGAGGAGCAGAAGGAGTGACCTCGTTCGTGGTGTGTGGCGCATGAACCCTCCGCGGACCGCTCGCCGGCAGCCGACCCCGAGCATCGCGCCGGCGGTCGGGGCTCGCCAGGGATTGGCGCACCGCTCAGCCTCCGGGCGGCTCGAGGAACCGCACCTCGGCCAGGGGCCGGCGGAGGGTGCGCGAGTACCGGATCCGCGGGTAGCCGAGGCAGAGGCAACTGTAGACCTCCCGCTCCGGGGGGAGCTGGAGGAGCTGGCGCAGCTCGGGGCTCTTGTTGCAGCCGGGGGGGACGAGGCCGTTGATCAGGGTGCCGACGCCGAGGGTCTCGGCCATGAGCACCGCGTACAGGGCGGCGATCAGGCAGGACTCGTCGCTGCAGGCTTCGGCGCGGGGCGCATGGAAGAGGAGCAGGGCGGGGCTGTCCCGACGCAGCTCGTCCCCCTCGCCATTCTGGTACCAACGGCTATACCAGCGCATTGCTGGTAGTACGAAAGACTCTAGCTGACCCAGCACGCGGGCGCCGATCTGGCGCCGGATGAAGAAGCGGGCGAAGGGGTTGCGCAGCCCCTCGCCGAGTCGGGAATAGAGCGCATAGCAGCCGCGGGAGATCCGCCCCAGCAGCTCCGGGTCGTCGACGACGATGACGCCGACCTGGGGGCGACCGCTGGCCGGGGGCGCGTAGCGCACGGCCTCGACGATCCGGGTCAGGATCTCCCGGGGGACGGGCTGATCCCGGTAGCGCCGGACCGAGCGCCGCCGCGCGAAGAGCTGGAGCAGGGCCGCCGGGTCGAGGGGCTCCGGGGGCAGCTCGGCGTAGGCCTCGGGGGCGAGCCCGTCCACCTGCAGCGCCTGGTGCCGGCAGACGAGCGCACACTGGCCGCAGCCGAGGCAGAGCGCCCGGCGCTCCTCGACGATGGTGGTGCGGAGCGCGCCGTCGTGCAAGGCGGTCTCCAGGACCCGGCGGGGGCAGACCTGGCTGCAGAGGCCGCACGCGGTGCAGCGGCTGGCATCGAGCTGGATCATGGGAGACTCCTCGGGGCGCGGACGATCCGGGGCGCCGCGGGAGAGCCTAGCACAACCACTCGGGGAAGCGGCGGCCGGGGCTGCGCGCGGTCGCTGGAGCCCCGCGACGAGACTGCGGTCGTCGCCCGGAGCCGGCCGGGGAGGCCCGGGGGGGCCTCCGGACTGCTCGTGCCACGGTCGGCTTGATAGGGGAGGCCGGGGCGTCAAACTGGGATGGTTCGCGTAGAAGACAGCCAGTCCAGCATCCGTGTGCTCCTCATTGCATCAGGTTCGAGAGGGTGGGAAAATGATCGGAAGAGCTAGGCAACTCCTTCTGGCAACGATGGTCTCGTGGGCGCTCGGCCTCGGTTGTGCCGGCGAGCCGGCGCCACCCGACGAGGCCCGGTTGGCCAGCACGGTGCAAGCCTTGCACCGGCAAGTGGCCGCCCAGCACGGCCGGGTGCTGGTCGGCTACCGGAGCGAGGCGAAGGTGCCCGGGCACGGGCAGCTCCAGGCCCTCGGCCTCGAGCAGGCCCGGCGCTTCCACCTGATCCCCGCGGTGGCCGCGCGCCTGCCCGAGCCGGCCGCGGCTCACATCCTCGACCGCCTGCTGCGGGACCCCGACGTCCTCTACGTGGAGCCCGACCACGAGATCGAGCTCGACGCGACGCCCAACGACAACCTCTTCGACGACCAGTGGGGCATGCACAACGTCGGCCAGGAGGGCGGGCTCGCGGACGTCGACCTCGACGCGCCCGAGGCCTGGGACACCTTCGTCGGGGGCGAGGTGCTCGTCGGCATCCTCGACACGGGGCTCGACTACCGCCACGACGATCTGGCCGGCAACGTCTGGAGCAACCCCGGCGAGCCGCTGCCGTTCAACGGCCTGGACGACGACGGCAACGGCTACGTCGACGACGTCCACGGGTTCAACTTCTACGACGACGACGGCTTCGTGTTCTACGACGAGAGCGAGGACTACCACGGCACCCACGTCGCGGGCATCGTCGGCGCGGTCGGGAACAACGCCAAGGGCGTCATCGGCGTCAACCGCTTCGCCACCCTGGTCTCCCTGAAGTTCATCGGCCCCACGGGCTACGTCAGCGACGAGATCGCGGCCCTCGAGTACGCGACGCTGATCGGGATCGAGCTGATCAACGGGTCCTTCTCCAGCGCCACCTACTCCCAGGCCGAGTACGATGCGATCCAGGCCTGGGGCGGGCTCTTCGTGGCGGCGGCCGGCAACCAGGCCCAGGACATCGACGTCGTGCCGCGCTACCCCGCCGCGTACGACCTGCCCAACTTGATCACCGTCGCCAACGTCATCCGGTATGGCCTGATCGCGGCCTCGAGCAACACCGGCAAGGTGAGCGTCGATCTGTACGCGCCCGGGGAGGACATCGTCTCCACGTACCCCAGCAACACCCTGCCTTCCAACACCTACGCCTGGCTCACCGGTACGTCCATGTCCGCTCCGCACGTCACGGGTGTGGCGTCCTTGCTCCTCGCCTTCGATCCGACCCTCGATCCGCTGACCATCAAGCAGGTCATCCTGAGCACGGTGAAGCCGCTGCCCCTGGTGGGAGACCACACCGTCACCAACGGCATCGTCGACGCGCAGGCTGCTCTGCTGGCGGTCAAGCCCTGCGTCGTCGACGCCGACTGTGACGACGGCGACCTCTGCAACGGGCTCGAGACCTGTGATCCGGTGGGACTGCGCTGCCGCCAGGGGCTCTCGGTGGTCTGCCCCCACACCCCCTGCCACACCGAGTCCTGTGATCCTGGCACCGGGCAGTGCGCCTCCGAGAGCTACTGCGGCTTCGAGGAGGACCCCTGCACCGCGGTGAGCTGCGACGAGTACGAGCACTGCGTCTACACCGACCTCTGCTGCAACGACGACGGCGTCTGCGGTGGTGGTGCCGAGACCTGCTGGACCTGTGGCGCCGATTGTCCCTCGGGCACCACGCCGGGCGCGGTCTGCGGCAACGGAGTCTGCGAGGCGGGTGGCGGCGAGGACTGCGTCGCCTGCCCGGCGGACTGCCTCGGGGTGCAGGGGGGCAAGCCGAATGGCCGGTACTGCTGCGGCGACGGCGACGGGGTCGCGCCCGTGCCGTGCACCGATCCCCGCTGCGTGGCCGGGGGGGCGGCCTGCACCACGGCCCCGGTGCCGCCCGTGAGCTACTGCTGCGGGGACGGCGTCTGCGAGGGTGCGGAGACCTGCGGCACCTGCGCGACCGATTGTGCCACGGGCGCCGAGGTCTGCTCGGGCGGCGGGGACGAGGACTGTGACGGCCTGGCCGATTGTGCGGACCCGGACTGCGCCGCCGATCCCGGGTGCCAGCAGCCGGCCGCGTTCTGCGGCGACGGCACCTGCGACCCCGGTGAGGATTGCCGGACTTGCCTCGGCGATTGTCCGGGCAAGCTCGAGGTGAAGGTCAACCAGCTCTATTGCTGTGGTGACGGCGTCGTGCAGAAGCCCGAGGGGGATGGCAGCATCTGCGACGGGAACTACTAGTACCTCCGACACAAGGGTTTCGAGCGGTTGCCGGCTGCCGGGTGGGTGCCGGCCTCCGTGCCGGCACCAGCCCCTTGCCCCTGGTGGTCCAGGACTTGGTGAGCAAGGAGGCCGAGCGACCGGCGCGGAGGCCGGTCGCTACCCTGCGGAGGCCGGTCGCCACCCTTCTTTCCGACTGGTGGGTGCCGGCCTCCGTGCCGGCACCAGCCCCTTACCCCTGGTGGTCCAGGACTTGGTGAGCAAGGAGGCCGAGCGACCGGCGCGGAGGCCGGTCGCCACCAGGAGGGGGTCTGTCCCGCGTGAGAGCTGGTCCCCGGTCCGCGCGCTCAGACGTGGTTGCGCAAGAGCAGCTCGGCCGGGTAGGGGGAGAGGAAGACCTGCCGGGCGAGGTACGTGACCTGGTACTTGCGGACGTAGTGCTTGATCAGCGTCACGGGCACGATCAGCGGCACCAGGGACTGGCGATAGAGCTCGAAGGTCTCCAGCAGCTCGGCCTTCTCGTCCGCAGTGAGCCACTTCTTGAAGAAGCCCTGCATGTGCAGCAGCACGTCCCCGATCTTCTTGATCGTGGTGCGCTGGGCGAGCGCGGCCATGAAGCGCTCCTCGTAGCGGGCGAAGAGCTCTTCCACGGAGAGGTCCCCGGCCGCGGCCACGAGCCGGCCGAGCTCCGTGTAGCCGGTCCGGCCGTGCGCGAGGAGCAGGTACTTGTGGTCCGCGTGGAACTCGACGAGGCGGCCGCGGCTCCGGCCACCGGCTACCAGGTCGAGCCAGCGGCGGCGACAGAAGATCTGCTCGATGAAGGCCTCGCGCAGCCGGGCGTCGCGCAGCCGCCCCTCTTCCTCGACGGGGACCAAGGGGTAGCGCTGGCGGAACGCGGCCGTGAACAGCCCGACGCCGTTGCGGGTGGCGTGGCCCTGCGCGTCGTAGACCCGGACCCGGGTCATCCCCGAGCTGGGCGAGTCCTTCTTGCAGACGTAGCCGCAGAGCTCGACCTCGGCCAGCTCGTCGAGCTGCCGGGCGGTGTAGACGAGCAGGGGGAGGGTGAGGTCCTCCCCCCGGCGCGAGACCAGCCGGGGCGCGGCGGGGTCGCCGACGAGGTGCATGGAGGGCCGGGGGATCGGCAGCCCGCTGCCCACCTCGGGACACACCGGTCGCCACTCCACGAAGGGCCCGAGGGTCTCCACGAGGAAGGGGTCGTACTTGTGCTGCCCGTCGTAGCGGACCTGCTGGCCGAGCAGGCACGCGCTGACCAGGAGCTGGAGCCGGCCCGTGGTCGGGCCCGCGGGGGAGGCCGTGGGGTCTGGTACGAAGGTCTCATCCGAGTCGCTGGTGAGGGGCAGGGTTGGTTCGGAAGGACGTTGACGCACGGGTGACTCCTCGGCTCGCCGGTGTGGAGCCCGATCGCGGGGCTGCTCCGGGAACCGGGAGATCCTGCACGGTCCAGCGCGTTCGGGCAAGCGGCCGCGAGCCGGCCCGCCCGCGCCGGTCGTGGTTGACGGGATCGGCGCGGGCCGGCAAGCTGGGGGACCCGCAGCGGCCCACGGCCAGGAGGTGCAGCAGCATGACCCAGCGAGACGAGGGAGCCACGCCCGGCGTGGGTGGGCTGGTGGAGGAGAGCCTGAGCGACCTGTGGCGAGTCGTGAACCGGCTGTCCGCGGCCGCGCCGCTGCCGGCGAGGTACCGCGTGAGCATCTTCGGCTCCGCGCGGCTCCGGCCGGAGCATCCGGTCTCCCTGCAGGTCCGGGAGGTCGCACGGCTGCTCGCCGCGGCCGGCTGCGACATCGTCACCGGCGGCGGGCCGGGGCTGATGCAGGCGGCCAACGAGGGGGCGGCCCAGGGCGACCCCGAGGACCGGATCACCTCGTACGGCCTGACCGTGACCCTGCCCCACGAGGAGCGGCCCAACGCCTTCGTCGAGCAGCTCCACCACCACGCGACCTTCTTCTCGCGCCTGCACCACTTCGTGCAGCTCTCGAGCGCCTACGTCGTCTTCCCCGGCGGCATCGGGACCCTGCTCGAGCTGATGCTGGTCTGGCAACTGCTGCAGGTCGGCCACCTGCCCCACCATCCGCTGGTGCTGGTCGGCAGTGAGCACTGGCGGGGCCTGAAGGAGTGGATGGGGTCCACGCTGGTGGGCCATGCGCCCCCGCTCTGCAACGCCGCGGACCTCGAGCTCCCGCACCTCGTGGACACGCCCGCCGAGGCGGTGGGGATCGTCCTCGCGGCGCATGAGCGCTGGCGCGCCCAGCAGGGAGGCGGCTGAGCCCGGCCGCTCCCCGGCTCGGCCCTCCCCGGACGCGGCTCGCCGGCAGCGAGCGGGCTCCTCCGGCTGGACTAGAACAGGGAGCCGATGAGCTCGCCGATCCCCCAGGCCGCCGCGCCGACGCCCGCACCGATGGGCCCGCCGATGGCCGCCCCGATGCCCACGGAGGTGGCCAGGCCGGCGCCCTTGCCGACCTTGCGGGCCGTGGCCGGCGTGACGTCGAGCTGGCGACAGAGCTGCTCGGCGCCCAGCTCGACCCCGTCGGACACCAGCAGCCAGGGGCTGGCCGCGGTGCGGGCGACGGTCTTGACCGCGGCCTTGGATGCGACCTTGGCCACGGCCCGGGGGCCGAACCGCCGGACGATCTGCCGGCCGGCCTCCCGCCGGGCGTCGATGGGCAGGTACTGCTGCAGCATCTCGATCTCCTTGGACTTCTTCGATTTCTTCGACATGCTCGCCTCCTGGGCCATCCGGTCTGCGTCCACGTTCCACCTCGCGCTGCACTCCTGCACAACGCCGGGATCTCGACGGAGCTGACAGCTCGCCGGCCCACCCCCGCCGCTGGTCCCGCGCGGCGCCGTGGCTCGTCCCCCCGCCTTGCGCTGCACCCTGGCATTGAGGTACCTCTTCCCCATGGCCAACGAAGCGCTCCGCGTCCTGCTGCACCTCGCCCTCCGGGGGCGTGAGACCAACCTGGCCGCCCGGGGGGAGCTGGATCGGTGCCTCGGTCGCGGCTTCCCGACGGCCGGGATCGAGGCGGTGCTCGAGGTCCTGGTTCGTGAGGGCGTGGTGACGGTGCGACGAGAGGTGCGCCGCAAGCGTCCGGCGGTCCTGGTGACCCTGACCGACGCAGGACAGCAGCGGTTGCAGCAGGAGCTGGAGCCCGTCGGCGACAACCGGCAGAAGTTCGGGGCGGCGCAGGTGAGGCTCTGGCTGGCCCTGGTGCGGGCGGCGCTGCCGGCGTCCAAGGTGCCGCTCCCCGGCGCCCCACCCCCGCTCGGCCCGACCTCGCGCGCGCAGGACGTCGCCGTGGCGCCGTCCCCGCCCGAGCCCCCGCTCACCGCGGACGACGTGCTCGCGGCGCTGGTCACGGTGGACCAGGAGGGCCGCTGGGAGAACCGGGTGCCGATCTACGCGTTGCGGGAGCGGCTGGCGGGCCGGCTGACCCGCGCGGAGCAGGACCGGCTGCTGCTCCAGCTCGTGGCCGAGGAGCGGCTGCGGATGAGCACGATCCAGGAGACCCGGCTCGTCACCCCGGAGCAGCTCGCCCAGGGCATCCCCTCGCCGGTGGGGGGGCCCCGTTTCTACTTGATCCGGCTGGGGGAGCGGTGAGCATGGCCTCGTCGAGCAGTCCACCGCGGCTGGCCTCGCCGGCCGGTCCGCCAGCGACGGACGCGCTGGCCGCGGCCCTGCGGGCCGAGCGTCCGTTCGACGAGATCGTCGTGCGCGGCGGCACGGTGGTCCGGGGCGATGACGAGTGGACCGTGCCCGAGATCCATGCGGGCGTGCTGGTCGAGTTCGGCGAGCACCTCGCCCAGGTCGCCGCGGGGGGCGCCCGCACCCTGCTCTTGCTGGGAGACCCCGGCACGGGCAAGACCCACCTGCTCGCCCGCTTGCGGGGGCTGGTGGAGGACCGGGCGCTGTTCTTGCCGGTGGACCCCTTCCCCGACCCTCGGGCCTTGTGGGCGCACCTGCTGCGGCAGACGGTCAACGGCCTGCTGCGTCGCCCCGCGCCGGACCGCCCGACCGTGCTCACGAGCTGGCTCGGCGAGAGCTCCCTGCTGGCCGAGGCGCCCGGCTGGGCGTGCGGGCCGGGCGGCCGGGCAGAACGGACCTTGCCGCTCTTCCTCGACCACGTTCGCCGACGGGCCCCCGAGGGGCTGTTCGAGGCGCGCTCCCTGCTGGCGGCCCTGTACCATCTCGAGGTGCCCGAGACCGAGTTCACCGCGAAGGAGTGGTTCCGCGGGGACACGCTCGACGAGGAGGACCGCCGCCGGATCGGCGTCAGCCGTTCGTTCGAGGGCGAACACGCGGCGCAGGGGATCTTCACCAGCCTGGTCCGCCTCGGCGCGGGGAGCCGGCCGCTGGTGCTGACCTTCGATCAGCTCGACAACGTCCCCCGGACCGACGGGCTCCCCGACCTGCAGCCCCTGCTCGACGCCAACTCGGCCCTGCACCACGCCCGGCTCCCGGGCCTGCTGCTGGTCTTCTGCCTGGTCGAGGACACCTGGGGGCGGGTCCGGTCCCGGCTGGGCGCGTCCGACCTCGCGCGCCTCGACGGGGAGCTGCTCTTGCTGCCCGTGAACACGACCCTCGGCCGCGCCCTGCTGGCGCGGCGGCTCGCCGCGGCCCAGCGCCGGGCCGGTCTCGATCCCGGCAGCCCGCCGCAGCGGCTCGACCCGCTCCCCGAAGCGTGGCTGGCCGAGCTCTTCGCGGCCAACTTGCGCCTGACCCCCCGGGAGCTGCTGGTCGCGGCTCACGGCTGGCTGCAGGAGTGGCTGGCGGACCGCCCGACCTCCCCGGCGGCCGAGGCCTCTGCCGCCGCGGCCGTCGAGGAGGCGGCGCCGAGCAAGGTCGAGCTGCTGCGCCGCCGGTTCCGGGAGGCCCTGGCGCGGGTCTCGGGCGCGCCCGAGGAGCCCTCGCCCGCAGAGCGCCAGGACCTGCTCCGCTCCTTGGCGGCCTTGCTGAGACTTTCGTTCGATGTATCACCTGTTCGTGGGCGAAGTGCAGGACTTTTGCTCTCTGACGGAGCGCAGCGCGTGGCGATCGTCTGGCACGAGGGCGGGTCGGGCAACGAGTTCACCAGCCTGCTGAAGAGCTGCCAGGCGGCCCTGCACGCACAACCGGCGTTGACGCTGACCTTGCTGCGCCACGAGCCCCTCGGCGCCGGCTGGAAGGTCGGCCGGGAGCTGCACGCCGAGTTGTTCCGGGAGGGCGGGCCGCACCGAGCCGTGGACAGCCGGGCGCTCCTCGCGCCCGAGGGCCCGGAGCTGACCGCGGCGCTCGTCGCGTACCGGGCGCTGCGCTTCGCGGCGCAGGAGGGCGAGCTGACCCTCGCGGGTGAGCCCTTGCCGCCGGCCGAGCTCCCCGAGCTGGCCCGGCAGGCCGAGCTGCTCCCCGCCGCCGCGCTCCGGGCGTTGCTGGGCCTTCCGGCCGAGGCGGTCGGCGCGCCGGTCCCGGCCCGGTCGCCGGCCCCGCCCTCCCCGTCCCCGCGGGCTCCGGCCCGGTCGCCGGCCCCGCCCTCCCCGTCCCCGCGGGCTCCGGCCCGGTCGCCGGCCCCGCCCTCCCCGTCCCCGCGGGCTCCTGCTCGGTCGCCGGCCCCGCCCTCCACGTCCCCGCGGGCTCCTGCCCGGTCGCCGGCCCCGGCTGCCGCCCGGGCGCCGGCCCGCCGCCTCCCGGCGGACTTGCCGGCGGCCGCGCCCGGGTCGCCCCCGCCCGCGTCGTCCCGCACCGTGGGGCCGGCCGTCCGGGAACCACTCTCCGCGGTCGCGCCTCCGGCCGCTGGGGGCCCGCCCCCGCCAGTCGTGCCCCTGTCGCCGGGGGTGCCCGTGGAGTGGATCTGGGAGGCCTTGCCCGCGACCCTCGGCTTCGCGCTGGAGCAGCGGCTGGTGAGCGCGGTGCGGCTGGCCCACCCGGAGGCCGCCGAGTCCGAGATTCAGCAGACTTTGCAGTGGCTGCTGGTTGCGGGGGAGCTCGAGCCGTACGCCGCGGATGCGCCGGCTGCCGAGCGGGTGCTGCGGCGGCGAGAGCCCGCGTGAGGCCGCGCTTCACCGCGACCGAGCTGCGGCTGGCCGCGGAGTGCCCGCGTCTGTTCCGCATCTGCCGGGAGCTGGGGGGCCGCGCGCTCTTCGTGCCGCCGGACAGCCGGCAGATCGGCAGCCTGTTCCACCGCCTGATCCATCACTTCCTCGAGGAGACCGCCCGCCATCCGCCACGCCCCGCGAGCACCCTCGGCCGGGCCCTCGAGGCCGCGGACCCCGCGGCCCTGCTCGCGGCGTTCGCCGCGCCCTACCGCCGCTCCCTCTGGCAGCGGCTCGCCCGCCCTCCCGGTCCCCGGGCCACGAGCGAGGCCTGGCACGCGTTCCACGGCGTGCTCGCGTCCTGGTGCCGGCGCATCGCCAGCAACCGGGCGGAGTTCTCCGCGGCCACGGTGCTCGGCCGGACCTTCCCCGGCGGCGAGCCGGATCTGGCCGGCGAGGTGGTGACGGCCCGGGGCGAGCGGGTCGCCTTGACCGGTCGCCCCGACGGTGTGCTCTACGCGGCCGGGGAGCGTCGCTTCCTGGTGGTGGAGTTCAAGACCTACCGGCCCGCGGATCCGGTGCCCCAGCTCCTCCAGCTCGCGGCCTACGCCCGGCTGCTCCGTCAGCAGAGCGGGGTCCCCGCGGGCGGCAGCCTCTACTGGGTGGGCGACGGGCCGCCCGAGTGCCTCGAGCTGTCCGGTGACGCGCTCGACGCGCTGGGCAACCGGCTCATCGACCGGCAGCTCGCGGAGATGCTCGACTGGGCCGCGTGGGCGCCGGGCGCGCGCCAGCCACCCCCGCCCTTGCCCATGGAGCACGAGCTCTGCCGCTGCTGCCCCCGGGTGACCGCCTGTCAGCAGCTCTTCGGCGAGAACTGGGTGACCCTCGCCCGGCGAGGGCCTCCGCCGACACCGGCGCCGACACCCGGCGCGGCGGGCGGGGTGGGCGGGGTGGGCGGGGCGGGCGGGGCGGGCGGGGCGGGCACGGCGGGGGAGGGGACCGCCGAGGAGGCCGCGCTGGTCGAGCGGCTCGCGGCCGTGCTGCAGGGTTTCGGGGTCGCCGCCACCGTCGATCCCCGCCCGGTCGTCGGGCCCGGCTTCGTGCGGCTGCGGCTGGTCCCGGCCCCCGGCACCCGGGTCCAGCGGCTGCTCGAGCTGCGCCGGGACCTGGCGACCCAGCTCGCGCTCCCCGAGCTCCCCCTGCTGGCGGTCCGGGAGGGGGCGGTCACCGTCGACGTGGCCCGGCGCACCCCGGAGCTCGCCCGCTTCCACGACTACCTGCGGCCGGCCGCCCGGGGGCGGGAGGCCCGGCTGGCCCTCGGCGTCGACCTCGACCGCCGGGTCGTCGAGGCCGCGCTGGACGAGCCCGCGACCTGCCACTTCCTCGTCGCCGGCACCACGGGCTCCGGCAAGAGCGTGCTGTTGCGGAGCCTGGCCTGCCGCCTGCTGCTCCAGGCGTCGCCCGCCGAGATCCGGCTGCTGCTGATCGACACCAAGCGGCTCGCGTTCCGGGACCTCGCGGGCAGCCCGTGGCTGCACGCGCCGCTCATCGACGAGGCCGCGGACGCGGTGGCCGCGCTGGGAGGTCTGGTCGGTGAAATGGAGCGAAGGTACCAGATCTTCCGGGAGCTGGGGGTCGACGACCTCGCCCACTGCCCGGTCGATCGGGCCCCGCCGCGCCTCGTCTGTCTGATCGACGAGTACTTCGACCTGACCGCGGACCCGGCCCTCAAGGGCCCGCTCGAGGCGGCCCTGAAGCGGCTCGGGGCCAAGTCCCGCGGCGCGGGCATCCACCTCGTGGTCGCCACCCAGCGGCCCGAGGCGAGCGTGGTCACCCCGTTGCTGCGCAGCAACCTGCCGGCCCGCCTCGCCCTGCGGTGCGCGTCCGCCCGGGACTCGAAGCTGGTGCTCGACGAGCCGGACGCCGCGGACCTGCGCGGCCACGGCGACCTGCTGTACCGGGGCGGCGGGGTCCAGACCCAGCGGCTGCAGGCCCTGCTCATCGAGCCCGAGGAGATCGCCCGGCTCGCGGGCGGAGCCGGGGACGGCGGGAGGGGCGCGTGACGGCCGGCCCGCGCCCCCTCGGCGCATTGCCCCTGATCCTGGCCGGGGTCGCGCTCCTCCTCCTGCTCGCGGCGGCCGGCCTGGTCGCCGGGCAGCAGCAGCGGCGGGCCGGGGAAGCCGTGCGGGCCGAGGAGCAGCTCGCCGAGCTGGTCGCGGCGGTCGAGCCCTGCCGGCCCGCCTCGACGCCGGCCCCATCGGCGACCGGGCCCACCCCGCCACCGCTCGCCGCCACGGTCCGGGACCTCCCGTCACCGCCCCCGGACTGCCGGCTGGAGCGCCTGGAGCTGGCGGCCCGGCGCCTCGGAGGTGCGGTCGCCCGCGCCTCGTTGCGAATGGGCGGCTACGGGCGGCTGCCGGCCACGCCCCGGCTGACCGCCCTGCTCCTGGACTGCTTCGCCGGCCTGACCGGCGTGCAGCGGGCCGACGTGGTGCTGGCCGACCGGCGGGTGCGCCGGGACGAGGTCTGGCACGCGGTGCCGCGCCGGATCATCCGGCTCACCCGCGCGCCCACGGGCGCGCTGGCGGTGGCGCTGGTGCCGCCGCCCTTGCGGGAGACGCCGGGGGCCGAAGGGCTGGTGGTCGACCTCACCGATGGGCCCGTGGTGCGGGTGGCCTTGTGGGCCGACTCGCCGGCGGTGGTCGCGGCCCGCCCGACGATCGCCGAGCCTGCAGGGGTGCCGCGGCCCGAGCCGGCGGCAGCGCCCGGGCCCGCGCCGGAGGAAGAGCCAGCCGACGTCGAAGCGGCGAGGAGTAGCCGGGCGGGGCGGGCGCAGCCCGCGGCCCGCTCCCTGGGTCGCTGGCTCGCCCGGCTGCGCCAGGAGGACGGCCGCCAGACCTTGCTGCTCTTCGCTCCGGCGGCCTTGCTGCTCCTCCTCGCCTTCGGGGCCGGGCTGTGGGAGCGACGGACTCTCCGGGAGCAGCTCGCCGGTCCGGAGGAGCCCGCGTCGTCCCCGTCGGGTGTGCCAGCGGGCGTCCCTCTCCCGGAAGAGCCGGCCGTGGCCGAGCCCTGGCTGCCCCTGACCTGCCGGACCGAGCCGGGCGCCGGGGGACGGGAGCTGCGCTGGTGCTCCGACCGCGCCCCCGTGGAGCAGTTGACCCTGGCCGCGTCGGCGGGGGACGACCAGCTTTTGCTGGTGGGCGGGATCCTCGCGGCCGCCGCGGCCACCGTGGAGGACCGGGCCCTGCGGGAGCGCGCCGGCCAGCGGGTGACAGAGCGCTTCCGCACCGCGCTGGTCGCGGGCGAGCTCGAGCAGTTGCTGGACCTGGCGCGCTTCCTGACCGCGCTCGACGACGAGCTGCGCTGGGCCTCCGCCTGCCAGCTCGGGCTGCGGGTGGTGCTGCTCCGCCTGCGTCCGGACCGTGGCCTGGTGGAGGTCGCCACCCTCGGCACCGCGTACCCCTGGGTCGCGACGGGGGAGGCTCCGCCCGTGCCCCTGACCGAGCGGCTGGCCGCCGAGTATCAGAGCGAGCGGGGCCTGGTGCGTGCGGCCCGGGCACCCTTGCTGCCCGCCGAGCGCCTGCTCGTGGCCGATCGGGTGCTGTCTTCAGTAGAGCTGCATCTTTTTGATGCTGATGTGCTCCCCACGGAGAGCCTCGCCCAGCCCGCGGTCGTGCTGCGCGTGGGGGCGGCCGTCCGGTGAGCCGGCCTCGGCTGACCATGGCCGTCCGCCTACCAGCCGTGGCGGGCCGCTTACCAGCCGTGGCGGGCCGCTTACCGGCCGTGGCGAGCCGCCTACCAGCCGTGGCGGGCCGCCTACCAGCCGTGGCGGGCCCTTGACGTCGATCCCGAATGGCCCCATCTAGCGCGTGGAGGTGCCCATGCGCTCAGGATCGGTGCTGTCTGCGTTTGTCGTGCTGCTGGCCATGCCATCCCTGCTCCATGCCGAGGACCGGCTGGTGGAGCTCGGGGGCGGCGTCTCCTTCGACGCCCTGGGCAGCTACGACGTCGGCCACGAGCTCGGCCTCGCCGGCACGGGCGAGGACCTCGGCCCCGCCACCCTGGGCATGCTCCTCGGGATGGGGCTGCGGCCCACCGACGCCCTGACCGTGTCGGTCCGCGGCGAGGTGGCGGTCGGCGGGCTGGTCGGCACGGACGAGCGCTACTGGGGCAGCCACGAGACCGTCGGCTCGACCCTCACCGTGCGGGCGGGGGCCGGCGCGGACTACCGGGTCCTCGAGCGGGGCCGGCTGCGGCTCAGCGTCGGCGGCCAGGCGCTCGTCGAGCGCCTCTCCGAGTCCACGGGCCTGGGCTTCGTCCACGTCGATGCGCTGGCCCTCGGCCCGATCCTCGTCCTCGGCTGGGGCCCGAGCTTCCGGGTCCAGCTCCAGCCCCTGCTCCACCTCCCCTGGGCCGCGGAGATCCAGAACCGCGCCTCCGGCCAGCCCGGCGGGCTGTTCGTGAGCGGCGGCCTCCAGTTGCTCTGGTTCGGGGGGCTCGGAACCCGGGGCTGAGCCGGGGCCCGAGCTGGCGCGTGCTCCCGTTGGCTTGACCCTGCCGGCGGGCTCATCGATGATGCCCGGGCTACCGCGGGGAGGCCCAGCGGGCCGGCGGCTCGCCGGCGCGCGCTTCGTCGACCACGCTCCGGGAGCCAGGGACCATGCCCATCGACCTGCTCGTGCACAACGTCGGCCATCACGACGTCTATCCGATCCTCCGCGGCCCCGGTGGGTCTTGCCTCGGGCACGTGGCTGGCTTCTACGTGCAGCCCCTGTTCGAGCGCCTCGGCCAGCACCTGGCGGGCTCCCCGGCGCAGGTCGCCGGCGACCGGCTGGTGTTCTCCACCCCGCTGACCCTCGACTTCTCCGCGAAGCACCTGGCCCAACGCCTGCAGCTCCGTGAGTCGGAGGTGGAGCGCCTGGGCCAGCCCGTGCTCGTCGATGGCGTGCTGTTGCCCTTGCTCGGGCCGGTCGTGCGGGACTGGGTCGCGGCCACCGGGCCCGGCCGTGACCGGCGGCTGCTCCTGGTGACCTCCGCACCGTCGGACCCGGCGGCCTCCTCCACCGGGACCCGCGGCGCATGGGCCGTGCTCGCCCCGCTGGCCCTGGCCATCGATCCGTCGCTGGTGGTCACCGAGCTGGTCAACCGGGAGACCCCCTTCCACTTCGATCCCCGGGCGGATTTCGTTCGCCAGGAGCTGCTCCCCTGGATCCTCGCGGCCCAGGAGGAGGCCGTCGCTCGATCCCGCAAAACCTGGCGTCAGGAGTTCTCGCTGACCTTGTCCCTGAGCACGGGGACCACCCCGGTGATCGCCAGCATCCTCGCGGCCACCCGGGAGTTCCACCCGGCCCTGCTCCACGTGCCCCGCGCCCGGCAGGTTCCGGCGCTCGAGGACTCGGCGTTCGAGGTCGAGCGGCACGTCGCCGCCACGGTCCGCCAGCGCCCCGCGGCCCCCGTGGCCGAGGAGGGGGAGGACGTCCAGCGGCTGGTCCAGGACCTGCGGGAGTGGGCGGCCGCGGCCGGCTGGACCCGGCAGCGCCTGCCGGAGCCCAGCGAGCTCGGCAAGTTCTGGCTGCGCAAGAGCGGCAAGCCCGTGCTGGCCGCGTTGCTCGTCAGCACTCCCGAGGGCCCGCGGATCCACCGGGGGATGAACCTCGAGGTCTCCCTGCCCACCGGGACCCTGTGCGCGGAGCGCAACGCCATCGGCTCGGCCCTGGCCGCGGACCCGCGGCTCGGTCGCCGGGACTTTCGGGCCATCGCGGTCTGGGCACCGCCGCTGTGGGTCAAGAAGGAGGATCCGGCCTCTCCCGGGGCCTCTCCCGCCTCCCCGGAGTCCCCCGCGCTCGTGCTGCAGGACCGCAACCCCCTGCTGCCCTGCGGTGCTTGCCGGGAGTGGCTCCAGCAGATCGCCGAGGTCAACCCCGAGCTCCTCGTGATCACCTTTCCTGCTGGTACTTTCGATCAGGTCATCGTCCAACGGGTCGCGAGCCTCGACGGCTGAGGACTGGGTCCGGGCGCCGCGGCAGCGATGCTGCCGGGCCGCACCCCGCGCGGACGAGCGCTCCCCGGGCCCGGACCGGGGACGGGTGAGCGACGGTGTGCCCAGCGGTCAGATCCCGGCTCGTCGGCCCGTTCCCACTCCCGGAAGCCCGAGCAGACCACGAACCGATCCGGGAGGACCCCATGACGAAGCCCGACGACTACAAGAAGAAGGTCGCCCACCGGATCGTCGCGGGCGCGGCCGTCAGCGCCGCGGCCATCGGCGCGGTGCCGATCCCCTTCGCCGACGCCATCGTCCTCGTGCCGCTCCAGGTCGGGATGCTCGCCGGGATCAGCTCGACCTTCGGCCTGACCCCGTCCACCGCCTTCCTCGGCACCCTGGTGGCCTCCGCGGCCGGGGCCGGCGGCGCCGCCTACCTCGGCCGGGCGATCGTCGCCAACCTCCTCAAGTTCATCCCCGGCCTCGGCACCGGCGCCGGCGCCGCCATCTCCGGCACCACCGCCGCCGGCCTCACCACCGTGCTCGGCGAGGCCTACATCGCCACCCTGGCCAAGCTCTTCTTCTCGACCGGCGGCGAGACCCCGAGCCCGGAGGCCATCACCGAGGCGTTCAAGGAGAGGATGCTGGAGCGGTGAGGCGGATGCAGGACCGGCCGGCGACATCAGGAGTGCGGGAAGGAGGGACGAAGGTCATGGTGGCGGCTCGCGTTCGCTGCGGGCAGCCCTGCCTACCGGGCCGTTATCCTCCCTCCCTGCCTCAGTCGAGCCGGTAGCGGCCCAGCCCGAAGACCGCTCCCTTCCCCACGTGGAGCTGCTCTCCCGCGTCGAGGAGCCATCGGTAGGGGGCCAGCGGCCCTCGCCAGGAGACGCTCCCCAGCAGCCCGCCGAGCGCCACGTCCTGTCCCTGGCGGCTCGACTCGCGGGACCAGTCGCAGTAGCGCAGGTCGGTGGCCACGGTCTCGATCTCCCGGGCCTGCTGGACGAGCGTGCGAAAATCGACGTCCAGTGGACCCGGTCCATGGAACGCGGCCAGGGAGGAGAGGCGACGGAGCAGCGCGGCGATCAGGGAGTGGAAGGGCAGGCCGGGGCCCCGCAGTGGTCGCCCATCCACCACCAGGCGCAGCGGTGTGAGGCAGGTCAGGGTGATGCTCTCGGTGGTGTTCGGTGTCACGGAAGGCGAGACATCGAGCGAGAGTAGAGAGGGCGAGAAGTCCCGGCAGAAGCGACCGGTCACTGGATCGAGGATCGCCACGCTGCGGCCGCTGCCGAGGGGCTCCTCGATGGCCGCGCCGGCCAGCCGGAAGCCGTGGCGCCGTGCACCCAGGCCGCGGTCGGCCATGGTCCGGATCCCCGCCAGCAAGGCCGGGACGGCATAGACCGCTGGTCCGACCAGCAGCAGGTCGAAGCTCAGGGGGGCTCCTCGCCGAAACTCCCACCATCGGCCATCGGGGGTCCGGCCAAGGGGAGGCTCGACGACGTAGGGGCGTGCGGCGTCGCGCACGCCATCCAGCCACCGGTCCCCGCCACCGGCCTGGGGTTCGAAGAGCTGGGCATACAGGCAGCGCGGCGCGACCTGGCACCCCTGGCAGTCGGGCGCCGCCGGGGTTGCGCAGCAGGCCTCGCGCATCGCCCAGGCCAGTCCACCGCGCAACGTGGAGCCGAGGAAGGGGGGCAGGGCTCCCTCTTCCCTGGCCTCGAGCTGCAGCTTCAGCCGCAGCACCTGCAGCCCGGTTGCCCCCGCAGTGGGCCGAGCTTCTGGGGATTCATTCATGGTTTCAGGAAGTTGCTCCAAGATAGGCCCCTGGTCGTCGTTCGCCGTCGTTCGTCGCGGCCTGCCCATCATCCTCTCCTGGCTGTTCGCTGCCAAGATGGGCGGGACTCGGGATCTCTAGAGATCGTGCATCGACTAGTCATGTCGTCTGCTGTTCTGGTACAATCCTCCTGTCCGTTGCAGCAGGGTCCGTCCAGGTTGGTGTCAACCCGACTCGGGAGTGGCGCGTGGCCGGTGGGCCCTGCGCGAAGGGCGCAAAGGAGCGGCGATGCTCTATCTGATCTCCTACGACGTGGCCGATGATCGGCGGCGCAATCAGGTCGCCAAGATCCTCCTCGGCTACGGATCCCGGGTCCAGTGGAGCGTCTTCGAGTGCGAGCTCGACGAGCAGCACCTCGTCCGGTTGCAGGAGCGGGTGCTCGCGGAACTCTCGCTCGCGCTGGACTCCTTGCGGATCTATCGGCTGTGCGGGGCCTGTCGTCGAAACGCGCTGATCTTCGGAGCTGGCCCGCCCCTGGGCCCCCCCGACGTGGTCATCGTCTGACGGTGCAGCCGGCGAGGCTGCACTCCACCCTGGAGGACCGAGTCGATGTCCAAAGGTACTACACCACTCCTCGAGCAGCTCGCGGCGCGCGAGACCCTCGTGTCGTCGTTCCAGGAGGTGCGCAGCCGGCGGGGAGCTCCGGGCGTGGATCGCGTCTCGGTGGAGGATTTCGCCGCCGACCTGGAGCGGGAGCTGGAGGGGTTGGCGACGGAGCTGCGCCAGGGAAGCTACCGTCCCTCGCCCGTGCTGCGCATCCGGCCGCGCAGCGTCGGCGCCGAGCGGCCGATCACCGTCCCCACGGTCCGGGATCGGGTCGTCCAGCGGGCCCTCGGCAAGCTGCTCTCGCCGCGGCTCGATCCCCTGTTCCTCGACTGCTCCTTCGCCTACCGGCCTGGTCGTTCGGCCACCCAGGCCGCGGCGCGGGTCGAGGCCCACCTCGCCCGGGGGCGCGGCTGGGTCGTACGGGCCGACGTGGAGAAGTTCTTCGAGCGCATCGATCACCAGTTGCTGCTCGCCGCGCTGGCGCAGCAAGTGGGCGACGACGGCATCGTGGCGCTGGTGGAGCGCTTCCTCAAGGCCGCGGTCCTCGACCGGGCGAGCTACCTCGAGCCCGTGCTGGGCACCCACCAGGGGAGCGCGCTCTCGCCGCTGCTGGCCAACCTCTATCTCAACCCCTTCGACTCGGCGGTCGTCCGTCACTGTTCGGCCTACGTCCGCTACGCGGACGACATGGCCCTGCTCGTCTCGCGTCAGGAGGAAGCGGAGGCGCTGGTCGAGATCCTGACCGCGGAGCTGGCTCGCCTGAAGCTCCGCCTCAACAACGCCAAGACACGCGTCCAGCGAGCAGCGGAGGGCTTCGTCTTCCTCGGCTTCCACTTCGGTCCCCAGGGTCGTGGGCCTTGCGAGCAGGCAGTCTCCGCCTTGCACCAGCGACTGGCGGAGGTGCTCCACAAGGCTCCGGGAGGGCTCGCTCCTCCTCCCCTGGAGGAGCTGGATGCGCTCGCCCGCGGCTGGGACGCCTACTACGGCGGTGCGGAGGAGCATCTGGGCGGTGATCTGGGCGGCCTGCTGGCCTCGCTGCGGCTGCGGCGGCCCGGGGAGGGCTCCCTGGAGACCCTCGTCGAGAGCCGCCGGCGGCTGGGGCGAGGTCCGGCCTGGCTCCATCTGGCCCTCACCGAGCAATGGCGCCGTCACGGCGCCTGGCTTCCGGCGCTCGAGGAAGCAGCGGCGGCGCTGGGTGTCGTCAGCGGCGACCCGGGCACCGCGCTCCGGCTGATGGCCTTGCTCCGCTTGCCCGAGCCCCTCGCCGGGACCATCGGACCGCTGCTGTTCGACCTGGGACGACCCGGGGGGCGTGATGAGGCTGCGCGGCAGCTCGCCGAGGTCCTGGCCGAGGCGGGAGAGTACGACGCGGCGCGCTGGGCCGCGCTCGCGGCGAGCACACCGGCGGTGGTGCAGCAGGAGGAGGGGGGCGAGGCCGTCGTGCTGGTCGCCGAGGACGTCGACCTGTTCCTGGAGCTCTTCAGTGGACGGGAGGGGGTCTACGCACGGGAAGAAGTGGACGAGGCGGGGCATCGGCGCTATCGCCCGGTCGGCGCGAACCTCGACGAGGAGGCGCTGCGTCGCCACCTGGGTGGGCAGGAGACCCTCGGCCTGCCCCTGGTCCGCGCCAACGGGACCGTCGTCCTGGCGGTCCTCGACGTCGACGTCAGCCGCAAGGAGATCCTCCTGTCGGGTGCCACCGGCGATCGCTTTCGCGTCCTGCTGGCCTCAGCCCACGACTACGCCTGCCGGCTGCTGCGGGCGGCGGGTCGCCTGGGGGCGCGCGGCGTGCTCGAGGACAGCGGCTACCGGGGGCGACACGTCTGGTTCTTCTTCGAGCGGGCAGTGCGAGCCGCGGACGCGCGCCGTTTCGGTGAGCGCATCCTCGCCGAGGCCGGGCCTGCGCCCGAGGGGGTGACCGCGGAGGTCTTCCCGTCCGTGGACCGAGTCAAGCCCGGTGACGAAGGTCCCGTGATCAAGCTGCCCTGGGGGCGCCATGGACGCAGCGGCCGGGTGAGCCTCTTCCTCGGCGTGGATGGTCGTCCTTTCGCGGATCAGCCTCTGGTCTTGCGTCGTCTGGCCCGGGTCGATCCCGACGCGGTCCGTCGGGCCCTGGCTGTCGAAGACGCCGCCGTCGCTCGGGGGGGTGGAGGTCCGCGGGCCGGGGAGATCCCGCGTGCTGCCGTGGCCCGACCGCGTCCAGGGGTAGGGGAGCCTGCAGAGCACGGCGCGGAGATCGGAACGGACCGGGACGCCGAGGCCACGAGGGTCGAGGCCGAGGGGCTGGCGGATGCAGCGCCGGGCCGGGAGCAGGAGCTCTCCGGGGCCGACGAGTGGTCCGCTGAGCCTACCGGGCCGCGCCCCGACACCTCGCCGGAGCAGGGCCGGCAGGTCGCGAGCGCCGCCGAGCTGATGGAGGGGCTGCCCTTGGCGCTCGCCGTCGTGGATCGGTGCGTGGTGGTGCGCCACATCGTCGAGAAGGCCAGGCAGACGGGGTACATCGACCACGGCGAGCGACTCCTGCTGCTCAACACCCTCGGCCACCTCGGCGACCGTCAGGGGGCCGAGGCGATCCACCGGGTGATGCGGCTGACGCTCAACTACGACCAGCGGGTGACGGACAAGTTCGTGGGGCGGCGGCTCGCCAACGCGATCTCGTGCACGCGCATCCGGGAGACCCGAGCGGAGCTGACTGCGGCCCTGGGCTGCGACTGCCGCTTCCGGCTTCCCGCCGGTGCCTATCCTTCGCCGGTGCTCCACGCCATCCGGCCGACCCGGCTCCCGTGCATGAGCGAGCGAGTCGGGCACGAGAAGCGTCGTCGCGAGCAGGAGCGGGAGCGTGCGGTGCCGGTCGCCCCGCGTGGGGAGCCAGAGGGAAGCAACTCTCGGCAGGAGACGAGAGGGGCCGGGGATGAGTTCTCCCGTCCCCAGCTCCCCCAGGTGGACGCCCTGGTCACTCGTCTCGCGGAGCTGCGTCGTCAGATGCGGGCCCTGCAGAAGGCCGTGGACCGGTGCCATGGGGAGCTGGACGAGGTGCTCGACGGCCTGGGGGTGGATCAACTGGAGATCGCCACGGGACGGCTCGTGCGAGTGCGGGACCCGGACGGGGGGAAGAGCAGCTTCCGCATCGACGTCTGAGGTGCGGTCGCTCCCTGGGTCTCTGAGCACCACGGCCAGAGGGAGCGGTGCCGTGGTGTCCGCATATCGTACGAGAAACGTCATGATCAGGGAGGAAGCCCGTGCCACCCGTCTACGTCACAGCCCAGGGCGCGACCCTCAAGCGTAGCGGCCAGCGGCTTCTGGTGGTCCAGGAGCGCACGGTGCTCGCGGACGTGCCGGTGTATGGCCTGGACCGGGTCTTGCTCTTCGGCAACGGCACGGTCACGGCACCGGCCGCGGCCATGCTCCTCGAGGCCGGTGTGGAGGTCGCCTACCTCAGCCGCCGGGGCAAGCTGCGGGGGGTGCTCCGCGCCGTGGAGGGGGGCAACATCTTCGTGCGGCTGGCCCACTACCAGCGCTGGCGGGAGACCGGATGGCGGCTGGCCTTCGTCCGCAGGGTGGTCGAGACCAAAGTACTGAACCAGCGTGCAGTCGTCCTGGCTCATCACCGGAACCATCCCGACGACGAGCTGGTGAAGGTCATGGCCGAGCTCCAGGAGGCTGCGGCGCGAGCGCGGGAGGGCACCGATATCGACCAGCTCCGCGGCTTCGAGGGCAACGGGTCGGCCTCCTACTTTCGAGGATTCCGCAAGATGGTCCGGGGCGAGATGACCTTCGAGCACCGACGGCGTCACCCGCCCCCGGACCCGGTCAACGCCCTGCTCAGCCTCGGCTACGTGCTCGTGACCAACGAGCTGGTCTCGCTGATCCAGGCCTCTTCCCTCGAGGGGATGCTCGGCTTCTTCCACGGGGTCCGCTACGGGCGGCAGTCCCTGGCCCTCGACATCGTGGAGGAGTTCCGGGCGCCCCTGGTCGATCGGCTCGTTCTGCGGCTCGTGAACCTGCGAATGCTGAAGCCCGAAGACTTCGAGCCGGCGGCTGGCGGCGGCTTGCACCTCACCGCCGAGGCGGCCAAGGGGTTCTTTTCTCAGTACGAAAGTCTCATGACGGCACCGCCTCACGCCGATGCTGGAGGGCGCCCGGTGCGGGGTGCCGCTGTGGCGAGCACCATCCGGGCGGAGGGTCCCACCTGGCGGGAGCTGCTCCGCCGGCAGGTGGAGCGCCTCGTCCACGCCATCGTGCAGGGGGGTGAGTACGAACCCTTCGATGGAACGAGGCCAGAAGTGGAGCGGCCGGGAGCGCGACGCACGGGGGACGGGCGCTCGAGCCAGGGAGGAGGAGCGCGGCGGGAGATGACCACCGAATCCCTGCCTGGCGAGACCGCAGGTGAGCTTGAGCTGTCGTGGGAAGAGGAGCTATCTTGGGCTGGGCTGTCAGGGGAAGCCGAGACGGAGCCCCTGAGCCCTCGAGACGCTGCGGAGTTCGACGGGGAGGTCGCGCAACCGCTGGAGAGGGAGGAGTAGCCCAAGGAACGGAGGGCGTCCCACGACTGGTTGTCTTGGGGGGACTTCAGTGCTAGGCTCTTTGACAACCGAAGAGTCGATGAATGGAGGCAGATGTGGGTGATTGTGGTTAAGGGTGTGTTTGCCTGACCTCGATCGAGGTCAGATTCGTGGGGGGGTTAGTCGTGGATGTTTCGGATGGTTGAACCTTTTGAATTTTTGCAGTTTTTGGGCTCGGGGACCTCGCCGAGGCGGGGTCCCCGAGATCTTTCCCGGAGGCCCGGATATCCCACTGGAGGGAGGTCAGGATCGAGCGAGCCCAGGAGCCAGGAATGGTGCGGCAGAGGCGCGGAGGCTGTGTGAAGAGAATCCCTGCACGAGAAGGGGTTGAAACATTCTCATGAAAAGTATCTGCCCATGTGTCCCATCTAGGTGTGAAGAGAATCCCTGCACGAGAAGGGGTTGAAACACGCCGACCATACTGGGCTGAATGCT